>NZ_JBEYWQ010000013.1:0-240268 GCF_040644495.1 Microbispora sp. NPDC046973
GGCGACTGGCTGTCCGAGCTGCTCGACCGCAGGGTGGTGGCCCGATGAGTTCCCTTCTCCACGCCCGCGACGTACGGGTGACCTCGGCGGCGTGCGCGGCGGCGGTGCGTCGGAGGGCCGCCGCCCGTCGTACCGCGGTGGGGCGGCTCCAGGACCGGGATCGGCGGCGGGATGGGCGGCGGCGCGGGCGCCTTCCGCGAGCAGGGTGTCGGCGGGGTAGCCGGCGCCGGCGCCGAGGAGGCGCAGCAGGATCTCCCGGGCGGTGGGGCGGCGGGCGGGGTCTTTGGCCAGGCAGGTGGTGACGATCTCACGCAACGGGCCGGCCAGTGCACCGTCGAGGGGGCCCAGGTCGGGGTCGGCGTGCAGGATCCGGTGCATGACCGCGGGGATGGAGTCCTGCCCGAAGGGGGTGGCCCCGTTCGCCGTGTAGGCGATCGTGCAGGCCCAGGCGAAGACGTCGGCGGCGGGACCGACCGCCTGCCCGGCGATCTGCTCGGGCGCCATGTAGGCGGGGGTGCCCACGACCGCGCTGGACACGGTGCCGGTGGCGTCCAGCGCCCGCGCGATCCCGAAATCGATCACCCGCGGCCCGTCCGTTCCCATGATGACGTTGCCCGGCTTGAAGTCGCGGTGCACCACCCCGGCCTCGTGGATCGCCGCCAGCGCGGTCACCGTCGCGATCGCCAGCCGCTCCAGCGCACCGCCCGTCACCGGCCCGCCCGAGGCGATCACCTCGCCCAGCGACGGCCCCGCGACGAACTCCGACACGATGTAGGGACGATCCCCCGCCACGTCGGCGTCCAGCACCCGCGCCGTGCAGAAGGCCGCCACCCTGCGCGCGTGATCCAGTTCGGCCGCGAACCGCGCCCGCGCCCTGTCGTCTCCGGCGAAGCGCGCGTGCAGCAGTTTCACCGCCACGGGCTCGCCGCTCGGGGTCAGGCCCTGGTAGACGGTCCCCTGGCCGCCCTCACCGAGCAGGCCGACCAGCCGGTAGAGGCCCACCTGCCGCGGATCGTCGGTACGAAGCGCCCGTAAGCCCGCCATGTCCCCCCTCCCCGTATCGGACGGGGCGACACTACCGGAAGTGATCACCGCCGGTCAGGATCAATCGCAGAGCGCCTCATCCGACGCCGCAGGGCCGGCGGGCAGCACGACGCGGAACGCCGTACGGCCGGGACGGCTCTCGACGTCGACGGCGCCGCCGTGGGCGGCCACGACCGCCTTGACGATGGCGAGCCCCAGCCCGCTGCCGCCCGAGGCCCGGGTGCGGGCCTTGTCGGCGCGGACGAACCGCTCGAAGATCTCGCCCTGCAGGTCCTCGGGGATGCCGGGTCCGTCGTCGGTGACGGTCAGCTCCACCGTGTCCGGGCCGGGCACACGCAGGGCCACGGTCACCGTCGTGCCGGACGGGGTGTGCGCGCGGGCGTTGCCCAGCAGGTTGGCCACCACCTGGTGGAGCCGGTCGGGGTCCCCGGGCACGGTGACCGGCTCCTCGGGCAGGTCGAGTCTCCAGCGGTGGTCGGGCCCGTAGGCGCGGGCGTCGCCGGTGGCGTCGATGGCCAGGCGGGTCAGGTCGGCCTCCTCGCGCGCCAGCGGGCGGCCCGCGTCGAGCCGGGTGAGCAGCAGCAGGTCGTCCACGAGCGTGCCCATGCGGGCCGACTCGGCGTCGATTCGCTCCAGGGCGTGCCGTACGGCGCCGGGGACGGCCTCCTCGTCGCGCCGGGCGAGCTGCACATGGGCGCGGACGGTGGCGAGCGGGGTGCGCAGCTCGTGGCCGGCGTCGGCGGCGAAGGTGCGCATCCGCTGCTCGCTCGCGTGGCGGTGGGCGAGGGCGCGCCCCACGTGGCCGAGCATGCGGTTGAACGCCTCCCCCACCTGGCCGATCTCGGTGCGGGGGTCCTCGTCTGGCACCCCTTCGGGCAGCGCCACCTCCCCGTCGGCGAGCGGCAGTCGGGCCACGCGCCGGGCCGTGGCCGCGACGCGGTCCAGCGGGCGCAGCGACAGCCGCACCCAGACGGCCCCGGCGATCCCGGTCACGAGCACGACGACGGCGAACACCCCGATCTCGGCGATCTGCAGGCGCTGGACGGTGGCCCGCACGTCTTTCAGCGGCAGGCCGGTGACGAGCAGCTCCCCGCCGGGGCCGCCGGCGCCCATCACCCGGTAGTCGCCGAGGCCTCCCGACGACAGCTCCACCGTGTGCCCGAGCCCGTCGGCCGGGACGGCGGCCAGCGCCTTCCGGTCCGCCGCCGACAGCACCGGGTCGGCCCGCCCCACCACGGCGGGCGCCCCCACCTGGCCGCCCTGCACGAGCACGCCCAGGGTGCCGGGCGCCTGCCCGCGCGAGTCTCCGCGCCCGCCGTACGGATCGCGCGGATACCCGTGCTCGCGCTCCTCGCGTTCCTCGTGGGCCAGGCTCGCCGCGAACCGCCCGGCCGTCATGGACAGCTGCTGGTCCAGCCGTTCGACCATGAACCGTTCGAGCAGGAGGGACGAGGCCGCCCCGGCCGCCGCGCAGGCGAGCACGAGCAGCACCAGCGTGCCCATCACGAGGCGGGCCCGCAGCGTCGTCGGCATCAGGCGAAGGAGGCGGCGCGCGCCCGGCGCTGTCTGGCCCGGCGCTGTCTGGCCCGGCGCTGTCGTGGTCGTCCGGCGCGGCGCGGCCGTGCGCGGTGAGCCGGTCACGGCGGCGCGCTCACGGCCGCAGGACGTATCCCACGCCCCGCACCGTGTGGATCAGCGGCCTGCGGCCTGCGTCGATCTTCTTGCGCAGGTAGCTGATGTACAGCTCGACCACGTGCGCCTGCCCGCCGAAGTCGTACGACCAGACGCGGTCGAGGATCTGCGCCTTGCTCAGCACACGCCGCGGGTTGCGCATGAGGAAGCGCAGCAGCTCGAACTCGGTCGGCGTGAGCTCGACCAGGTCCCCGTCCCGGGTCACCTCGCGGCCGTCCTCGTCCATCACCAGGTCGCCCACCACCAGCCGGTCGCCCTCGGCGCTGCGCGCCATGCCGGCGCGGCGCAGCAGCCCGCGCAGCCGGGCGAGCACCTCCTCGAGGCTGAACGGCTTGGTCACGTAGTCGTCCCCGCCCGCCGTGATGCCCGCGATGCGGTCCTCCACCGAGTCGCGCGCGGTCAGGAACAGCACGCACACGTCCGGGGCCTCGGCGCGCAAGCGGCGCAGCACCTCCAGCCCGTCGAAGTCCGGCAACATCACGTCCAGCAGCACCGCGTCGGGCTGGAACTCCCGCGCCTCCTCGACGGCCGACGTCCCGTCGCCCGCCGTGCGCACCTCCCATCCCTCGTACTTCAGCACCGCGGCGAGGACCTCGACGAGGTCCGGTTCGTCGTCGACCACGAGGACGCGTACGGGGTTTCCGTCGGGGCGGACCAGGCCGAGCCGGCCGTTCGAAGTCTTACGCATGATGGTTCCAGGGTCCTCCCCGCTCACCGGGCCTCCCCTGTGAGCCGCCTCAGAGAATCCTATGAATGCTCCCCAAATGCCCCGGTTCATAGGAAACCAAGAGGTTCGGTTGGCACGGTGGGTCGCGTGATGACGACGAGGAGACATCCGTGACCACGACATTCCCGGGAACGGCGGTGACGACCGAGCATGCGCATCCACCGCGACGCGGCGTGCGCGCCCGGCCCGAGGCCGTCCTGGCGCTCATCGCCGCGGGCGTGGCCGCGGTCATCGGCATGTGGTGGGCGAACACGCCCGGCGTCGCGGGCCTCGGCGACTGGCTGACGAACGCGGGGCGCATCACCGGGCTGCTCGCCGGATACGCGATCGCCGTGCTGCTGGCGCTGATGGCCCGGGTCCCCGCGCTGGAGCGCGGCGTCGGCTCCGACCGGCTCGCCCGGTGGCACTCGATGGGTGGCCGCTACGTCGTCGGCCTGGCGGTGGCACACATGCTGCTGATCATCTGGGGCTACGCGCTGACCGACCGCACCGACGTGGTGAGCGAGACGGCGACGCTCAACCTCACCTATCCCGACGTGCTGAAGGCCACCGTCGCGCTGCTGCTCCTGGTGGGCGTCGGCGTCGTCTCCGCCCGCAGGATCCGCCCGAAACTGCGCTACGAGACCTGGTTCCACCTGCACTTCTACACCTATCTGGCCGCGTGGCTGGCCTTCGGGCACCAGCTCGCCACGGGCGCGGAGTTCGCCGTGGCCCCGGTCGCCCGCACCTCCTGGTACGTCCTCTACTGGGGCGTCGCGGCGCTGATCGTGTGGTGCCGCTTCCTCACCCCCGTGCGGCTGGCCGTACGGCACCGCCTGAGGGTCTCCCGCGTGGTGCCGGAGGCTCCGGGTGTCGTCTCCGTGTACGTGACCGGGCGGCGCCTGGACCGGCTGCGGGCCGAGCCCGGCCAGTTCTTCCGCTGGCGGTTCCTGACCAGGGACCTGTGGTGGTCTCCCAACCCGTACTCGCTGTCCGCCCCGCCCGGCGCGAGCGAGATGCGGATCACGGTGAAGGACCTGGGCGACCAGAGCCGCTCTCTCGCCGGCCTGCGGCCCGGCACCCGGGTGCTCGCCGAGGGGCCGTACGGCGCGTTCACCGCGAGCGGGCGCCGGGCGCGCAAGGTGCTCCTCGTCGCGGGCGGCGTCGGCATCACGCCGCTGCGCGCGCTGTTCGAGTCGGTGCCGGCCGCCCCCGGCGACCTGACCCTCCTCTACCGCGCGCGCGGCGAACGGGACCTGGTGTTCCGCGCCGAGCTCGAGGAGATCGCCATGGCGCGTGGCGCGACCCTGCACTACTGCGTCGGCCCCCGGGCCGTGATCGGCGACCCGTTCACGCCCGCGACGCTCGCCGGGCTGGTGCCCGATCTGAGCGGTCACGAGGCGTACGTCTGCGGGCCGGCCGAGATGACGAGCGCCGTCACCGCCGCCCTGCGGGCCGCCGGGGTGCCGAAGCGCCGCATCCACCGCGAATCGTTCGAATTCTGATCGTCCTTGATAGGAGTTCCATGCGCAGAGCCATTCTGGCCGTGCTCGCGACCGCCGTCGGTCTCGTGCTGCTGCTGTCCTTCAAACCGCACGAGGTGACCTCGCCGGCCGAGCGTCCGGCCGCCGTCACCCAGGGCGGGGACTCCGGCGACGGCGACCGCGTCCAGGGCGGCGAGCAGGGACCGGCCGACGGATTCTTCGGCCACGACCACGACGAGCCCGGCGGCAGGGACGGCGACGGAGACCGCTTCGGCGAGGGCTCCCCGGACTCCTCAGGCTCCGGATCGGCGTGGACCGGGCAGGGCGCCACCGCGGGCGCCACCAGCGGCGAGAAGACCGTCACCGGCGACTCCGCCGACACCCGCTGGGGCCCCGTGCAGGTGCAGATCGTGATCTCCGGTGGGAAGCTGGCCGGGATCAAGGTGCCGGTGGCCCCCGCCAACAACCGCCGCGACCTCGAGATCAACAACGAGGCGCTGCCGATCCTGAACGAGGAGGCGCTGTCGGCGCAGTCCGCCCAGATCGACACGGTCTCCGGCGCCACCTACACCAGCGACGGGTACATGCGCTCCCTGCAGAGCGCGCTCGACAAGGCCGGGCTGTGACCCGCCACGTCGAGCACGTGATGGGCACCGTCTTCTCCTTCGACGTTCGCCACTCCGGCGGACGCCACGACGAGGCCGGGCCGTACGTCGCGGAGGCGGTGGCATGGCTGCATTACGTCGACGAGGTCTTCTCGACCTACAAGCCGGACAGCCCGGTCAGCCGGCTGGGCCGGGGCGAGATCACGCTGGCCGACTGCCCGCCGGAGGTGGCCGGCATCCTCCGCATGTGCGAATCGGTGAGCGACCGGTCCCGCGGATACTTCACCGCCTACCCCGGGGGCCGGCTCGACCCGTCGGCCATCATCAAGGGATGGGCGGTCGAACGGGCCTCCGCCATGCTGCGCGAGGCGGGCGCGCCGGACCACTGCGTGAACGGCGGCGGGGACGTGCGGCTGTCCGGCGCGGCGGGTCCCGGCCGTCCCTGGCGGGTCGGCGTCGCCCACCCGCTCCGCCCGGGAGACCTGGCCGCCGTGGTGTCGGGCGGCGACCTCGCCGTCGCCACCTCGGGCACCGCGGAGCGCGGGGCGCACGTCATCGACCCCCACACCGGCCGGCCCGCCACCGAGCTGGCCTCGGTGACGGTGATCGGGCCGGACCTCGCCCTCGCCGACGCGTACGCCACCGGCGCCTTCGCCATGGGCGGCGCCGCGCGGGAGTGGGTGGAGGAGCTGGACGGCTACGAGGCCTTCGCCGTCACCGCCACCGGCGCCACCTGGCGGACGTCCGGCCTCTGAGAACACGGCTGAGAACACGACTGAGGGCACGACCGAGCAGAGGCTGAGCACGGCTGAGCAGACGACTGAGAAGACGACGCGCAGGACGCCGCCGGTGGCGGCGATCGGCGTGGCCGGCGGAGCCCGTCGCCTCACCACGCCTTCATGACGCGAGCGCGTGCTTGAGCCGCGTGGCGGCGGCGACGGCGGGCCACAGGCGGGTGGCCAGGTTCCTGGCGAGGATGCCGCCCCGCGTCGCGGGGGCCAGGAGCGCCGACGCCTGCGCGACGTTGCGCTGCTTGGGGTCGACCAGGCGCCGGTGCGCGGCCTCGTACGCGCGGAAGGCCGCGCCGGGATCGCCGGGGTGGGCGGCCAGTGCCTCGGCGAGGGTGAACGCCCCCGCCAGTGCCAGGGTGGAACCGTCCCCGAACAGCGACACGCAGGAGGCGGCGTCGCCGAGGAGCGCCACGCGGCCCTTCCACCAGCGGGGCAGGCGCACCTGGCTGACGGAGTCGAAGTAGAGGTCGCCGGCGGCGCGTACGTGGTCGAGCAGTTCCGGCGCCCGCCAGGACACGTCCGCGAAGGCGTCGATCAGCATCCGCTTGTGCTGCTCGGTGTCGCGGTGGTCGAAGCCGGGCTCCTCCGGGCTCCGGTAGAGGAAGAACGCCCCCGCGGGCCTGGGGTTGACGGCGATCGCCTTGCCGGGCGTGTTGTGCATGAGGATGTCGCGACCGGCCCCGGCCGCCCCGTCGCCGAGCGGCATCGTCGCGACGTACAGGCCCATGTGACGCACGAGCCCGCTCCGCGGCGTCCCCTCCTCCCGGCCGAACGTGAGGCGCCGCGTCACCGAGTGCAGGCCGTCGGCCCCGATCACCAGATCGAAGCGGCGGGGGGCGGCGCGCTCGAAGGTGACGTCCACCCCGTGCTCGTCCTGGCCGAGCGCTGTGATGGAGTCGTCGAAGAGGAACTCGGCGCGGTCGCGGCTCGCCTCGTAGAGGATCGACGCGAGGTCGCCGCGCGGCACCTCGACCTCGCCCGGCCGCTGCACGGCACGCATGTCCATCCGGCCGACCCGCCTGCCCGCCGCGTCGACGAAGCTGACCCCCGTCGTGCCGGTGGCGGCCCCGCGCAGCCGGGGCATGACGCCCATCCGTTCCGCGACCGGGACGGCCGGCCCTCTGACGTCCACCGGGTTGCCGCTGGACCGGAGCTGTCCCCCGCGTTCCACCACCGTGACCTGGAATCCGTGCTCCGCCAGCCAGTAGGCCAGCGTCGGCCCCGCGATCCCGGCCCCCGAGATCAGGGCTGTGCTCATGACGTACCCCCTAACCGGAAGAATTTCCTCCGCATAAGCGACGGTATCCTAAGCGGAGGAAAATCGTCCAGATGGTCGTGAGGTGGCAGTGGAGAAGGGGCTGCGCGCCGACGCGCGCCGCAACCGGGACCTGATCGTCGCCGCGGCCCAGGAGCTGTTTCTGGAGCAGGGCGTCGACGTGCCGCTGGAGGAGGTCGCCCGCCGCGCCGGCGTGGGCGTCGGCACGCTCTACCGCCGCTTCCCCGACCGGGACGCGCTGCTCAGGGCGGTCGGCGAGGAGAGCCTGCGCCGTCTCGTGGACCTGGCGGAGGCGGCCTGGCGCGAGGAGCCGGACGCCTGGCACGCGTTGTGCCGGTTCCTGCGCGGCTCGGTCGCCCTGCGGCTGGGCGTGCTGCCGGCGAAGCTCCACCCGCACCTGCACCAGCGGTTGCGCATCGGCCCCGATCTGCACGAGATGCGGCAGCGGGTGATCGCCGGCGTCCTGCGGATGATCGAACAGGCGCAGGCGGACGGCGCGCTGCGCGCCGACATCGGCCCGGGCGACGTCGCCCTGCTGATGACCCTGAACGTGTACACGCCGCCGGGCATGCACAACGAGCAGGCCATGGGACGCGTGGTGGAGATCATGCTCGACGGCCTGCGCGCCGACACGGGGTCACCCCTCCCCGGAACCCCGCTCGACGAGGAGGACCTGCGCCGCTACACCGCCGTACGGCTCCCGCCCACCGAGTGACGCCCGGGTGACGACGAGCCTCCGGTAGGGGACGCCGGCGCTCTGGGCGACCGGACCTGCAAGCGCCCTGCGGCGGTAGGGTCGCGGCCTGGGGCAGTGGAAGGATGGCCGTCGGCGCGCCGCATAGACGCCGCATAGACGCCGCATAGACGCCGCATAGACAAGGAAACCGCATGACCACTACCGCGCTCATCGTCGGCGACCTGCAGGCGGGCATCGTGGACAACTACCCCTTCGCCGCCGCCGTGCTGCCCGTTGTGGAAAAGGTTGTTTCTGCGGCCAGAGCCGCCGGGATCCCGGTGATCTTCATCCGTTTCGGGCTGCGGGCCTCAGGCCTTGATGTGGCAGCGGGAAACCAGTTGATCAGCGGCCTGCACAGGGCGGGGACGCTGTTTCACGAAGATTCCCCCGAGACGCTCGTGCACCCGCGTATCAAGCCGTTGCCGGATGAGGCCGTCGTTCTCAAGCGCCGGGCCAGCGCCTTCGCGGCGAGCGACCTCGATCGGCTCCTGCGCGCGCAGCACATCGACTCGATCGTGCTGACCGGTGTCGCCACCGGAGCGATGATTGCCGCCACCCTCTACGACGCCTCCGACCGCGACTACCACGTGACCGTGCTCAGCGACGCCTGCGCCGACGGGGAACCGGACGTGCACGACTTCCTGATCAACCGCGTCTTCCCGGCCAGGGGTGCCGACGTCCTTACAGGCCAGGAGTGGATCGCCCGTCTGTGACCCGGCCGAGCCGCCGGCCGCGTGCGCCGGTTCGCCGCCCGGCTGTTCCCGCTGTACGTCGCGCCGCCCGACGGGATGACTCCGAGCAGGACGCGATGATGCCGTGACGATCGCCGGCGACGGCCGGCGACAATGGTCGGCTTCACGGAGCACACCCCCCTGCCCGAGCGGGGCCGCGTCGCGTCG
Source organism: Microbispora sp. NPDC046973 (assembly GCF_040644495.1). NCBI lineage: Bacteria > Bacillati > Actinomycetota > Actinomycetes > Streptosporangiales > Streptosporangiaceae > Microbispora > Microbispora sp. NPDC046973. Next base: position 9,234 of record NZ_JBEYWQ010000013.1, read on the forward strand.
AGGCCGTCCCGCTCCGGCCAGCCGAGCGCGGAGCGTCGTCCACAGGTGCCGACGGGAGCGGATCGGGAGCCCCGTTTCCGCTGCTAGCGTTCCGAATTGGCAGAGGGAGACGGCATGTTCGTGATTCACGCGGCCGGCGACGGTAGGCGGCTCGCACTCAGGGTGAAGGAAACGGCGTGCTCGTGATCCATGTCGCCTGGAACGGCGGAAAACTCGTGCTCTGGGCGGAGGAGACCGACGGCACGCAGCCGCACCCCTCCCCGGCCCGGGCGCGGGACAGGGCTGCCCCGGACGCCTTCACCGCACCGCAGGACCGAACCACGTCACGGGACAGGGTGGCCTCGCGGGACGGGGCCCGTGCCCACCCCTTCGCCGCCCCGGCGAGCACCCTCGCCGCCGAGCTGCCGCGCTGGGGCGACGCCGCGGCCGAGGCGGCGGGCAAGGCCGTGTCCGGCGAGGCGGTGCTGCTGCTGCCGAGTTCGGCGACCAGTCCCCTTCCCTCGCCGGAGACCGGCCTGCGGATCACCGCGCGCCGCCCGAGGATCAGCCCGTGGCGGGTGCCCGCGCTGCTGGTCGAGCCGGGGCCCGCGCTGCGGCTGCTGACAGGGGCGTTCGAGCCGCCTCCCGCCGCCGGGCCGTCCCTGCGCTACCTCGCGGTCGTCGCCGCCCACGCCCGTGACCTGGTGCGGCGCGGCCGGGTGCTACCCCAGCTCGTCGCCGAGGACGGCGGCTACGCGGCGCGCTGGCGGCCGGTGCTGACCGGCGCGCACGCCGACCGCGTCCGCGAGCTCGCCGCCGCCATGCCGCCGGTCTGCCGGGCGGTGGGGCAGGAGCGGCCGTCCGCCCACGTGCTGATCGAGGCGCTGGCGGACCTGGCCGACGCCGCCGTACGGCAGGCGCTGCCGGAGCGGCTGCTCGGCGGACACCGTCCCGGGGCGCGCAGTCCCCTGGCCGACCGGTGGACGGTGGCGCTCACCGGGGACACGGCGGCCCTTCCCGGCGCACGCCGGGAGGAGGCGGAGGCGCTGGCCAGGCCGCTGGAGGACTGGTTCAGGGCGGCCCACCAGCTCGACGGCCCGGTCAAGGTGTGCTTCCGCCTCGTCGAGCCCCTCCTGGCCCAGGAGCAGCCGGCCCACGAGGCGACCGCGAGCCCCGGGATGGCAGCCGACGCCGCGGCCCAGGCGGGGCCGCCGATCCCCTCGGACACTGCGACGCACGCGGACGCCGCAGCCCGGGGGGACGCCGCAGCCGAAGCGGACGCAGGGGCGTGGCGGGTGGAGTTCGCCCTTCAGTCGGCCGAGGACCCGAGCCTCTACGTGCCCGCTCCCCTCGTCTGGGCGGGCGAGAGCATGCCCGGCCTGCCCGGACGGCCGGACGAGGCGCTGCTCGCCGGACTCGGCCGGGCGGCCCGTCTCTACCCGAGGATCGACGACGCGCTCCGAGAGGCCCGGCCGGCGCATGTCGGCCTCGACGTGGAGGGAGCCTTCCACTTCCTCAGGCACGCCGCGCCCCTCCTGCAGTCGGCCGGTTTCGGCGTGCAGCTACCCGCGTGGGCGGGCCGCACCCGGCTCGGCCTGAAGCTCACCACACGGTCCCGCTCCGGACCCGGCGCCGCCGCCGACCAGGGGTTCGGGCTGGCGCAGATCGTGGACTTCCGGGCCGAACTGGCCGTCGGCGACGAGACGATCAGCGAGGCGGAGCTGGCCGAGCTGGCCCGGCTCAAGGTGCCGCTGGTCCGGCTGCGCGGGCAGTGGGTCGAGCTGGACGCCCGGCAGCTCGGGGCCGCGCTGAAGGCGGTGGAGCGCCGCGGCTCCGGTCAGATGACGATCGGCGAGGTCATCCAGGAGGTGGTCCACGGCGGGGACGACGAGCTTCCGCTCGTGGAGGTGGACGCCGACGGCCTGCTCGGCGACCTGTTGTCGGGCGAGGCCGACCGCCGTCTCGAACCCGTCGCGACCCCGGCCGCCTTCCACGGCACGCTGCGGCCCTACCAGGAACGCGGCCTCGCCTGGCTCAGCTTCATGTCCCGGATCGGACTCGGCGGCATCCTCGCGGACGACATGGGCTTGGGCAAAACGGCCCAGACGCTTTCACTCCTCATGAAAGAGCGCGAGTCGGGCGAGCGGGTCGGGGCGACACTGCTGGTGTGCCCGATGTCGCTGCTCAGCAACTGGCAGAAGGAGGCCGCCCGCTTCGCGCCGTCACTGGACGTCTACCTCCATCACGGCACGGGCCGCCTGCGCGACGGGGAACTGGCCGAGCGGGTCGGCGCGGCCGACCTCGTCCTCACGACGTACGGCACGGCGTTGCGCGACCGCGACGCCCTGGCCCGGTTCACCTGGGCCCGGGTCGTCTGCGACGAGGCCCAGGCCATCAAGAACGCCGCCGCCCGGCAGGCCCAGGCGGTGCGCTCGCTCCCGGCGGGGACGAGGCTGGCGCTGACCGGCACCCCGGTGGAGAACCACCTGGCCGAACTGTGGTCGATCATGGAGTTCTGCAACCCCGGCCTGCTCGGATCGGCGAGGGCCTTCCGCGACCGCTACCAGGAGCCGATCGAACGGCGGGGCGACGAGACGGCCACAACCGCGCTCAAGCGGGCCACCGGCCCGTTCGTGCTCCGGCGCCTCAAGACCGACAAGGCGATCATCTCCGACCTGCCGGACAAGATGGAGATGAAGGTCTGGTGCACGCTCACCCCTGAGCAGGCGAGCCTCTACCAGGCCGTGGTCGAGGACATGATGGACAGGATCGCCGGCAGCGAGGGCATCGAGCGGCGCGGGAACGTCCTGGCCGCGATGACCAGGCTCAAGCAGGTCTGCAACCACCCCGCCCACCTGCTCAAGGACGGCTCCCGGCTGGCCGGCCGGTCGGGGAAGCTGGCCCGGCTGGAGGAGCTGGCCGAGGAGATCCTCAGCGAGGGCGACAAGGCGCTGGTCTTCACCCAGTACGCCGAGTTCGGCTCGATGCTGCAGCCCTACCTGGCGGCGCGTCTCGACCGCTCGGTCCTGTGGCTGCACGGCGGGCTGCCGAAGAAGACGCGCGACGCGCTGGTCGAGCGGTTCCAGACCGAGGACGAGCCCATGATCTTCCTGCTGTCGCTCAAGGCCGCAGGCACCGGTCTCAACCTCACCGCCGCCAACCACGTCGTGCACGTGGACCGGTGGTGGAACCCGGCCGTGGAGAACCAGGCGACCGACCGGGCGTTCCGGATCGGCCAGACCCGCAACGTGCAGGTCAGGAAGTTCATCTGCGCGGGGACCCTGGAGGAGCGGATCGACGAGATGATCGAGCGCAAGAAGGCCCTGGCCGAAAGCGTCGTCGGGACGGGCGAGGACTGGATCGCCGGGCTGTCCACGGCGGAGCTGCGCGAGCTGTTCCGCCTGTCCCCCGAGGCGGTGAGCTGAATGCCGGTCGGGCGGGACGGCTGGTTCGAGGCCGCGCGGCCCATCAGGGTCGAGGGCGGCATCAAGGCCCGCTCGCAGCGGGGGTCGATCGGCGAGCAATGGTGGTCGCGGCGGTTCATCGACATCCTGGAGCGCGTCTGCGACGCGGGCAGGCTGAGCCGGGGCCGTGCGTACGCGCGGCGGGGCCAGGTGCTCGACCTCGACCTCGGTCCCGGCCTGGTGAAGGCCCGGGTGCAGGGCTCGCGCCCGGATCCGTACGACGTGAGCGTGCGGATCACGGCCTACGGCGCGGACGAATGGGCGGGGCTGGTCGGGGCGCTGGCCGCGCAGGCCCTCCACCGGGCCAAGCTGCTCGCCGGCGAGATGCCGCCGGAGATCGAGGACGTCTTCTCCGGGTGCGGGCTGCCGCTGTTCCCCGATGAGCGCGGCCTGGACATGACCTGCTCCTGCCCCGACTGGGGCTTCCCGTGCAAGCACCTGTCGGCCGTGCTGTACCTGCTGGCCGAGGCGTTCGACGATGATCCGTTCCTGGTGCTGGCCTGGCGCGGCATGGGCAGGGAGGCGCTGCTCGACGCGCTCCGCGCCACCGGCGGCGGTGTTCACGCCGGCCTCGTGCAGGGTGGCCTCGTGCAGGGTGGCCTCGTGCAGGGTGGCCTCGTGCAGGGTGGGCCCGACGGCATACCCGGGCTTCTCGACGTGGCCGACGTCCCGTTCGCCGAGCGGATCGGCGACTTCTACGAGTCCGGCGCCTCACCGGCCCGCCTCGGCCCGCCGGCCGGCCCCGGGGCGCCTCCCGACCTGCTGCTGCGCGCGCTGGACCCGCCGCAGGTCAAGGCCAGGCACATCCCGCTCCTCGATCTGCTGCGGCCCGCGTACCGGACCCTCGCGGCAGAGGAGAACGAGGAGGCCGAGTAGGGATCAGGTGTCCTCGAAGCTCTGCGGGACCATCACCCGGACGCCGTTCGGGATGGTCCTGAGCACGAGCGGGGTGCGCAGCCGCACCTCGCCGTCGATGTCGGCCGCCATCGGCGGGTCGGTCTCCAGCAGCATCTCCTGGCCGGTCACGAACGGCCCGCCCGCGAGGCTGGTCCACTTGCCGGTGGTCGCCCGCACGAGGGTCTCCCCGAGCAGGCGCAGCCGCTTGCCGGAGCCGAGCTGGTAGGCCACCAGCTTGCGGTTGTCGATGCTGACGTCCCTGGCGATCTGCCAGCCGCCGTGGAAGCGGCCGTTGGCGATGTTGAGCTGGTGGGTCAGCAGCTCGTGGCGCTTGCCGTCCACCGTGATGTAGGCGCGGAACGGCCGGTGCCTCGGCAGGATCGTGATCGCGGTCAGCGGGTAGGCCGCCCGGCCGAGCATCCGCTTGAGCCACGGCTTGACGGTGCCCGCCACCTCGACCGAGACGCCGAAGCTCGCGAGGTTGGCGAAGGGCCGGTCGCCGCAGATGCCGAGGTCGATGTCGGCCACCTTGCCCTTGGTGAACACGCCGACCGCCCCGGCCAGGTCGAGCGGCAGGCCGAGGCTGCGGGCGAAGTTGTTGGTGGTGCCGAGCGGCAGCACGCCGAGGGCGACGTCGCGGCCCGCCACGTGCCTGACCGAGCTGCTCAGCGTGCCGTCGCCGCCGCCGACGACGAGCAGGTCGGGGCCGGAGTCGAGCGCGCGAGTCAGGATGTCGCGCAGCCGCGAGGGGTCGGTCACGGGGTGGACGCCGGTGAGCCGGAAGTCCCGCTCCTTCAGCAGCCGCAGTACCTCGGCGTAGTGGCGGCGGCCTCGCCGGGACTTGGTGTTCACGACGACGGCGGCCCTCCGCTCCCGGTGGATGGCCGCCGTGTGATCCGCCTTGCTCCGCACGCTCACATGCTAGGGGCCGCACGGCGCGGGCGCGCATTCCGCGCAGGCCGCGCATGCCTGTGCCCGGCCGCCGTCCGGAGCGGACGGCGGCCGGGCACGGGGACCACCTGCTCTACGAGCCGGCGGCGGTTACTTCTTGGCGGGGGTGATCTGGACGATCGCACCCATGTTGGCCGGCAGCGGGCTGATCAGCTTGATCTGCACGCCGAGCTGCTTGCCCTCGTCGCCGGGGTTGCCGGTGCCGAGGATCGCGCCGCCGATGTCGGTGCCGTACAGCTCCGTCGCCGGGGTGCCGTCCGCGTGGACGATCCTGGTCGAGTACGGCTGGTTGTCCTTGGACGGGACGACCGCCGAGGAGTCACGCTGGCGGTAGTAGAGGCTGCCGTCGTCGTGAATCTCCAGGCCGGGGTACCAACCCTTGGCGTCCGTGAACGTCTTCACCGCGGCCTGCTTGCCGAACGAGGTGCAGTACTCGGTGAACGGCTCGCCCTCGACGCACTCCTTGAACGGGTAGGTGCCGACGAAGTTGAACGCCGCGTTGGACGACTGCGGACGGGACTGCAGGTTCTTCAGCACGCTCGGGTCGTGCGCGGCCGCCTCACCCGTACGGCGCAGCGGCTCGAAGTGCGAGTCCACGATGAGCAGCTCGCCCTTCGGGCCCACCGACGGCAGGTCGAACGTGCGGCCCGAGACGTCGTTGTTGGCCACGGAGGTGTCGCGGTACCAGACGAGCAGGCCCGGTGCGTTGTACTTGACCTTCTCGACCTTCCACGCGCCGTCGCGCAGCCAGGTCGAGTCGTAGGCGTACTGCAGGCCCTTGTCGAACCCGTCGAAGTTGCGCCACTCGGCCAGGTAGTACTGCGCGGCCTGCTCCTGACCGGAGTGGATGACCCAGCCGGCGCCGCTGGTGTCGGTGAACGTGCCCTTGGTGGCCGTCCACCCGTTGGCGCCGCCCTCGACGTCGTCGGTCCAGACCGCGGTGGCGCCGTTGTTCAGCGAGAAGTCGTCGTTGAACCAGCCGCGCTGCACGGACGCCGCGTCGGTGGCGTAGCGCAGGCGGATCTGGACGGACTTGCCCGCGAACGGCGCGAGGTCGACGTACAGGTGGTGCCAGCCGCCGCTCTCACCGGTGAGGCCGTACTTCTTGTTGCCGTAGTCCTTCAGGCGGCCGTTGGGGTCGGTGTAGTCGTCGCCGGTGCTGGCGAGGCTGCCGTCCTCGTTGTAGATCTTCTGCTCGGTCCAGGTGGCGCCGCCGTCGGCGGAGATCTCGAAGAAGCCGTAGTCCCAGTCGGCCTCGATGCCCCAGTCGCTCCACCACCAGAACTTCGCGTCAGGCCCGGCCGGAACGTCGACGGTCCTGCTCAGCTTGTTGTCGGCCCAGTCCTGGTCGCTGTTGGACCACCACAGGTTCGACCCGCTGTGCGGGGTGGACATGATGTTCAGCTTGTCCGGCAGGTTGATCCGGACGCCGTCCTCGGTGCCCTTCGGCGTACGCGAGGTCTGGCCGACCGCCACGAGCTGGTCCCTGCCGCCCGGCTCGATGACCTTCGGGTTGGCCCAGCCGAGCACCCACTTGTCCCACAGGCCCATGTGCGTGGGCAGGGACTGGAAGATCGGCCCGGAGTGCGAGCCGCTCGACATCAGGTCCCAGAAGTCGACGTCGGAGTCGCCCTCGCCTGTGGTGTCGTACAGGTCCGGCAGGCCGAGGTCGTGGCCGTACTCGTGGGCGAACACGCCCACCCCGGCGTCCTCGGGCTGGAGGATGTAGTTGGAGATCTTCACGCTCGTGCCCGGGACCGTGTAGCCGCCGGCCACGTCGCTGGAGTGGGCCCACAGGGCCATCGTGCCCTCGGCGCCGCCGCCGCCCGACTTGTCCTCGCCGGCGTGGATCAGCACGAGGTGGTCGACGACGCCGTCGGGCTCGTCGTAGTTGCCGTCGCCGTCGGCGTCGGAGGTGTCCTCCACGTCGTAGTCCGCCCACGGGAAGTTCGGGTTCGACTTCACGAGCGAGTCGACCGCGTCGACCGCCAGCTGGGCGGCGCCGCGCGGGTTGTCCGGGTGGCCGGTCATGTCCTGCGGGTAGGTGTGGCACTTGCCCGCGCCGTACCACGCCTCGGAGTGCGGGACCTTGATCCAGCCGACGGCCTCACCGGTGACGGTGTAGGCGCCCTTCGACATCTCCTCGTACATGTTCTTCATGGTGGAGCCGGAGATGTCGATGCCCTTCTTGCCGTCCCGGGGGTCGGTCAGGTCCGGGCGGACCCGGGTCGTGATCCCCTTGGAGGTGTAGAGCATGTTGTTGTAGTGGGCGGTGTTGAAGTCGGCCACCCACATGGAGTTGTTGTCCTTGCCCCCACCGCCGGCGGTCGCGGGGTTGGGGATCTTGTTGTGCAGCGGGCCGTTCAGCTTGGTGCCCGGCGGCTCGGTCACGCAGTCGTCGACGTCGTCGATCGTCTTCGGGTGCGACCAGCCGGAGAAGTCGTCGTTGGCCTGGTCGTTGAACTCGACCAGCAGCGTGAGGAGCTTGGCGGTCCGGGTCGTCTTCGCCTTCTTGTAGATGAAGTCGAAGGGGTTCTTCCCGGTCCTGATCGCCTGCTTCTCGTTCTTGGCCAGCACACGTGCCGCGACCGGGTTGCCGCTCGCGAACTTGTGGTCGACGGCCTGCGCCAGGGCCGCGGTGCGCTTGGCGCCCTTGGCCGGGACCTTCTCCTCGGTCGTGGTGAAGTCGCCCTGCACGCGCGGCGGCGCGTAGTTGATGTAGTGGTCCTTGGCGGAGGGCTGGTAGCCCGCCGTGGGCGCCGCAGCCGCACCGGCCGCCGCCAGACCTCCTGCCGCCAGCCCGAGCGCGGGCACGATCGCGGCGAGACGCCGGATTCTCTTGGACAACGAGATCCCTTCCCGTCCGGGTTCCCCGGACACCCATGCACGGCGCGCCGGGATGAGCGCGCATGCGGGACCTTAAACGAGGGGGTAAAGGGCGGGTAAAGAGGCAACCGGCATGGTTGTCAAAATGTGATCTGTGCCGAAAACCGTTAATAATTCCGGATCGCACCCGATACCGAACTGTGCCGTAAAGTCCAAACGTGAACGAGCTGACCTGTGCGCTCGCCGCGGCGCTGCCGGACGGGCGAGTCCTCACCGACCCTGACGTCGTCGACTCGTACGCCAGAGACCGCACGTTCGTGCCGCCGGGCAGGGCCCTCGGCGTGGTGCTCGCGCAGTCGCGCGACGACGTCGTGGCCACGATGCGCTGGGCGAGCGAGCACCGCGTGCCGGTGGTCCCGCGCGGCGCGGGCACCGGGCTCGCCGGCGGGGCGACGGCCGTCGACGGCTGCGTCGTGCTGTCCCTCGCGCGGATGACCGCGATCCGCGAGCTGTCGCCGCAGGACGAGATCGCGGTCGTGGAGCCCGGCGTCATCACCGCCGACCTCGACCGGGCGGCCCGCGAGCACGGCCTGATGTACGCCCCCGACCCCTCGTCGTACGAGATCTCGACCATCGGCGGCAACCTGGCGACCAACGCGGGGGGCCTGCGGTGCGTGAAGTACGGCGTGACCCGCGACTCCACGCTCGGGCTCGAGGTCGTGCTGGCCGACGGGCGGGTGCTGAACACCGGCCGCCGGACGATGAAGGGCGTGACCGGCTACGACCTGACCGGCCTGTTCGTCGGCTCGGAGGGCACGCTCGGCGTGATCACGGCCGCGACGGTGCGGCTGCGGCGGGCGCCGCGCGAGATGGCCACGGTCGCCGCCGAGTTCACCTCGCTGCGCGACGCCGCGGCGGCCGTGTCGGCGATCGTCGCCGCGGGCTGTCAGCCGTCGATGCTCGAACTCATGGACCGCACGACCCTGAAGGCCATCGACGACTGGAAGAACATCGGGCTGGAGCCGTCCACCAAGGCGATGCTCATCGCCCAGGCGGAGGGCTCGGCGGACGAGATGGCCGCGCTGTGCGGCGCGGCGTCGTTCGTCGCGGTCTCCTCCACACCGGAGGAGGCCGCCGAGCTCATCGGCATCAGGCGCCTGGCCTACCAGGCCAAGGAGCGGCTGGGCCAGTGCCTGGTGGAGGACGTGTGCGTGCCCCGCTCGGTGCTGCCCGAGATGATCACCACGATCGAGGAGGTCGCGGCCCGGCACGGCGTGATGATCGCGACGGTCGCCCACGCGGGGGACGGCAACGTGCACCCGGTGTTCGTGTTCGACCGCGGCCTCGCCGAGCCGCCGGAGGAGGTGTGGACCGCGGCCGACGAGGTCTTCCGCGCCGCGCTCGACCTCGGCGGGACGCTCACCGGCGAGCACGGCGTGGGCCTGCTGAAGAAGCGCTGGCTCGGCCTGGAGACCGGCCCGGTGGCCGCCGAGCTGCACCAGGGCATCAAGCAGGTGTTCGACCCGCTGAACATCCTCAACCCCGGTAAGGCGATCTGACCACTGGTAGCGTTTGGTCCCATTGTCAGGTTGTAGGGGTAATCGGGGGCGATGGTGGCGTTAGAGGCTGGGGATCCCGAGCGCCTGGGCCCGTTCACGCTCGTCGACCGGCTCGGGGAGGGCGGCCAGGGGGTCGTCTTCCTCGGCCGCGGACCGGCGGGCGAGCAGGTCGCGGTCAAGTTGCTGCACACCCGGCTGACGGCCGATCCCGAGGCGCGGGAGCGGTTCCTGCGCGAGGTCGCGCTGGCGCAGCGGGTCGCGCCCTTCTGCACGGCCCCCGTCCTGTACGCCGACCTCGCCGGCAACCAGCCGTTCATCGTCAGCGAGTTCGTGTCCGGGCCGTCGCTGCGGCAGCTCGTCGACCGGGAGGGGCCGCGCCGGGGCGCCGCGCTCGAGCGGCTCGCCATCAGCACGGCGACGGCGCTGGCCGCCATCCACCGGGCGGGCATCACCCATCGCGACTTCAAGCCGGCCAACGTCCTGATGGGCCCCGAGGGCCCGGTCGTCATCGACTTCGGGGTGGCCAGGGCGCCCGACTCGCCCCAGTCCACCGCGACCGGCGCGTCCATCGGCACGCCCGCCTACCTTGCTCCCGAGGTGCTCTCCGGCGGCACGGCGGGCGCGTCCGCCGACATGTTCGCGTGGGGCGTCACGATGGTGTTCGCCGCCACCGGCAGGCCCGCCTTCGGAGCGGACTCGATCCCCTCGGTGATCACCCGGATCCTGCACGCGCAGCCCGACCTGGGCGACCTCGCGGCGCCCCTTCGGGACATCGTCGCCGCGTGCCTGTCGAAGGACCCCGCGCTGCGTCCCTCCGCCGAGGACGTGGTCGCGCGGCTCACCGGGCAGCCCACCATGCCCGTACGGCCCGCAGCCGCACCGCAGGCGCCAGGGCCGCATGGACCACAGACGCCCGCACCGGGACCGCACGGGCCGCAGGGCGCCGGAGCGCCCACGCCGCCCGCACCGCCAGTACGGCGCGGGCCCGGCCCCGACGGGACCAGGCCCCGGCGGCCGGTGCTGACGTGGACGGCGGCCGGGATCGGGGTGTCGGTCCTCGCGGCGGCGGCCTTCCTCGTGCCGACGTGGGTGTCCGCCCAGCAGATCTCCTCGGAGGACGCCCTCGGCCCCACCGCGTCGCCCACCGCGTCGCCCACGGTGACGCAGTCCCAGGACGACGAGGTGCCCATCCCGCAGCCGTCCGACCTGGCCACCACCCCCGTGCGGCCGAAAGACAAGAAGCCCTCGCCGCGTCCCTCGGCACACCGGCCGAGCGTGGGCGCGAAGCCGGCCGCCTCCCCCGCGCGCACCCGCCAGGCGCACCCGTCGCCCTCCCACTCGGTCCCGATCCAGGTCAAGCCCAGTCCCAAGGTCACCACGCCGGCGCAGACCACCCCGGCGCCCGCGAAGACCACCCCGGCGCCGGCGAAGACCACGGCGGCGCCCAAGCCCAGCGCGACGGCGAAGGCCACCCCGACGCAGACCGCGGCGCCCAAGCCCAACCCGTACACCGCCAAGGGCGTGTGCGGCAGCGGCTACGCCGTCGTCGACTCGCACTCCTACGGGCAGGCGACGACGTACCTGCTCTACAACACGTCCAACGGCTACAACTGCGTGATCACCATGGCGAAGTACGTCGTGCCCGGAAAGATCAAGATGAGCGCGGTGCTCAAGGTCCAGAACGGCTCGTCGAAGACCGACTCCGGCAGCTACACAACCTACGCCGGGCCGATCCGGCTGCCGGCCAAGGGCAAGTGCGTCATCTGGGGCGGCGGCTACGGCACCGCCGCCTGGAGCAGCGCATGGTCACACTGTGGCTGATAGGGAAAGCACCGGGGCTGATTCGAAAAGGTGCCGGAGCTGATTCGAACGGGGCCGGACCCGGCTCGTTGACGTGACGGCGGCTCACCACGGAGGATCATCACGTGACAGAACTCGGTTCGGTGGTGCCATGACGGTGCTCGTGAGCCGGCTGGACACCTCCAGCGGCGAGTACGGCACGCGGCGCGAGGCCATGCTGGCGAAGCTCGCCGAGCTCGAGGCCGAGCACGCCAAGGCCGTCGCCGGAGGTGGGCCCAAGTACGTCGAACGGCACCGGGAGCGCGGCAAGCTGCTCCCCCGCGAGCGGATCGAACTGCTCGTCGACCCCGACTCGCCGTTCCTGGAGCTGTCCCCGCTGGCGGCCTGGGGCACCGAGTATCCCGTCGGCGCGAGCGTCGTGACCGGCATCGGGGTGATCGAGGGCGTCGAGTGCGTCGTCACGGCCAGCGACCCGACCGTGCGCGGCGGAGCGTCCAACCCCTGGACGCTGCGCAAGACGCTGCGCGCCGCCGAGATCGCGCTGCGCAACCGCATGCCGTACGTGAACCTGGTGGAGTCGGGCGGCGCGGACCTGCCGTCCCAGAAGGACATCTTCATCCCCGGCGGCCAGGTCTTCCGCGACCTGACCCGGCTGTCGGCCGAGGGCGTCCCGACGATCGCGCTGGTCTTCGGCAACGCCACCGCGGGCGGCGCGTACGTGCCGGGCCTGAGCGACCACGTCGTCATGGTGCGGGAGCGGGCCAAGGTGTTCCTCGGCGGCCCGCCCCTGGTGAAGATGGCCACCGGCGAGGAGTCCGACGACGAGTCGCTGGGCGGCGCGGAGATGCACGCGCGGGCCTCCGGGCTGGCCGACCACCTCGCCGCCGACGAGCACGACGCGCTGCGGATCGGCCGCCGCATCGTGCGGCGGCTCAACTGGCGCAAGGCCCGGAACGTTCCCTCCTCCGGCCACGCGGCTCCGCTGTACGACGAGGACGAGCTGCTGGGGATCGTGCCGGAGGATCTGAAGGTCCCCTTCGACCCCCGCGAAGTCCTGGCCCGGGTGGTGGACGGCAGCGACTTCGACGAGTTCAAGCCGCTCTACGGGCCGAGCCTGGTCACCGGGTGGGCGAGCGTCCACGGCCACCCGGTCGGGGTCCTCGCCAACGCCAGCGGCGTGCTGTTCGGCGCGGAGTCGCAGAAGGCCGCCCAGTTCATCCAGCTCGCGAACCAGTCGCGTACGCCACTGGTCTTCCTGCAGAACACCACGGGGTACATGGTCGGCAGGGAGTACGAGCAGAGCGGCATCGTCAAGCACGGCGCGCTGATGATCAACGCGGTGGCCAACTCGACCGTGCCGCACATCACGATCGTCATGGGCGCCTCCTACGGCGCGGGCAACTACGGCATGTGCGGGCGGGCCTACGACCCCCGCTTCCTGTTCAGCTGGCCGAGCGCGAAGTCGGCCGTCATGGGGCCCGCCCAGCTCGCGGGCGTCCTGTCGATCGTGGGCCGGGCGGCGGCCGAGGCGCGGGGGCAGGTCTACGACGAGGAGGCCGACGCGGCGATGCGCGCGGCGGTCGAGGCGCAGATCGAGTCGGAGTCGGCGGCGTTCTTCCTGTCCGGCCGCCTGTACGACGACGGGGTCATCGACCCCCGCGACACCCGTACGGTGCTCGGGCTGTGCCTGTCGGCGGTGGCGGGAGCGCCGGACGCCGGCCGGGCCGGCTACGGCGTCTTCCGGATGTGACCGGCATGCTCATCGGCGCCGTACTCGGCAGCGTGTCCATGCAGATCGACGGGGGTGAGGGGTCATGATCGGGCGGCTGCTGGTCGCGAACCGCGGGGAGATCGCCCGCCGGGTCTTCCGCACCTGCCGGGAGCTGGGGATCGAGACCGTCGCCGTCTTCACCGACGCCGACGCGTCCGCCCCGCACACCGCCGAGGCCGACCAGGCGGTGCGGCTGGGCGCCCCTCTGGCGTACCTCGACCCGGAGCGGATCGTCGAGGCGGCCCGCAGGTCGGGAGCCGACGCGGTCCATCCCGGATACGGCTTCCTGTCGGAGAACGCCGGCTTCGCCCGCGCCGTGCTGGAGGCCGGGCTGACCTGGATCGGCCCCTCCCCCGAGGCCGTCGCCGCGATGGGCAAGAAGATCGAGGCCAAGGCGCTGATGGCGGAGGCCGGTGTGCCGGTCCTGCCGACCATCCCGCTGTCGCCGGACGGCCCGGTGGAGATGACGGCCCCCGTGCTGGTCAAGGCGTCGGCGGGCGGCGGCGGGCGCGGCATGCGGGTGGTGCGCGATCCGGCCGATCTGGCCGCGGCGGTCGAGTCGGCCCGGCGGGAGGCGCTGTCGGCCTTCGGCGACGGGACGCTGTTCGCCGAGCCGCTGCTGGAGGGCGCCCGCCACATCGAGGTGCAGATCCTCGCCGACGCCCACGGCACGGTCTGGGCGCTCGGCGAGCGCGAGTGCTCGATCCAGCGCCGCCACCAGAAGGTGATCGAGGAGGCCCCCTCCCCCGCGGTCACCCCCGAGCTGCGCCGCGAGCTGAGCGAGACGGCGATCCGGGCCGCCCGTGCGATCGGCTACCAGGGCGCGGGCACCGTCGAGTTCCTGCTCTCGGACGAGGGCTTCTTCTTCCTGGAGATGAACACCCGCCTCCAGGTGGAGCACCCGGTCACCGAGTGCGTCTACGGCGTCGACCTGGTGCGGCTGCAGATCGAGGTGGCCGAGGGCGCGCGGCTCGCCGCGCTGCCGCCGAGCCCCGTCGGTCACGCGATCGAGGCCCGCCTGTACGCGGAGGACTCCGAGGGCCGCCCGCAGAGCGGCGTGCTGCACCGTTTCGAGGTCCCCGGCGTGGACGGCGAGTTCGGGCTCGGGGCACGGCTGCGGCTCGACTCAGGGGTGCTCTCCGGCACCGAGGTGGGCGTCCACTACGACCCGATGCTCGCCAAGGTCGTCTCGTACGGCCGGGACCGGGCGGAGGCGGCCCGGCGGCTGGCGGACGCGCTCGCGCGGGCGCGCATCCACGGGCTGACGACCAACCGCGACCTGCTCGTGGGAGTGCTGCGGCACCCGGACTTCCTGTCCGGGGCGCTCGACACCGGCTTCCTCGACCGGCACCCGGCACCGGCCCCGCTCGCCGGTCCCGCGGCCGCACGGCTGTCCGCGCTCGCGGCGGCGCTCGCCGGGGCGGCGGCCAATCGCGCCGCCGCCCGGCGCGACGGCGTGCTCGGCGGGCTGCCGAGCGGCTGGCGCAACGTCCCCTCGCAGCCGCAGCGTACGGCGTTCGGCGCCGAGGACGGCGGACGCCTGGAGGTCGCCTACCGGCTGACCAGGGACGGGCTGCGGGCCGAGGGCTTCGAGGACGTCACGCTCGTGACCGCGGAACCCGGCCGGGTGGTGCTGGAGACGGCGGGCCTGCGGCACGCCTTCGAGGTGGCCGCCTACCCCGATCCCCACCCCGGCACGGTGCATGTCGACTCCCCGCTCGGCCCGGTGCGGCTCACCCCGGCCGAACGGCTGCCGGAACCGGCCGCTCGCGTGACGCCGGGGGCACTGCCCGCCCCGATGCCGGGTACGGTCCTGCGTGTCGAGGTCAAGCCCGGTGACGTGATCGAGGCCGGGCAGCCGGTGGTCGTGCTGGAGGCGATGAAGATGGAGCACCTGATCGTGTCCCCCGCCTCGGGCACGGTGGCCGCGCTGCACGTGGCGCCGGGCGCCCAGGTCGAGGCGGGCGTGCCGCTCGCCGTCATCGAGCCGTCGCCGCCTCAGGGACCGGGCGACGGCCCGCGGACGGAGGGAACCGGAACGGACCCCGCGACCGAGCCCGGCACCGCAGCCGGCACGGAAGCAGACACGGAAGCAGACACGGCGGCAGACACGGCGACCGGCCCGGGTGCGGATCCGGATCCCGGCGACCACCCCGGCGCGGAAGGCCACCCGGAGGCGAGTCCTGAGATGAGCCCGGAGACGAGCCCGGAGACGAGGCTGGAGACGTTCCCGGAGACGGGCGTGCCGCCGGGCGTTCCTTCCGGCGTCGAGACCGGCGCGGATCCGGGCGGGGAGGCGACGCGGCCGTGAGCGAACCCCAGGACGTACTGGTACGCCGGGAGCAGGCGGGCGGCGTGGCCACGATCACGCTCGACTCGCCGCACAACCGCAACGCCCTGTCGTCCCGGCTGCTGCGGCAGCTCGACGACGCCCTGTCGTGGGCGCTGGACGAGCCCGCCGTACGGGTCGTCGTGCTGACCGGCGCGGGACGGGTGTTCTGCGCGGGCGCCGACCTGAAGGAGCAGCGCGCCGGAGGGGCGCCGGTCACCGCGTCGTTCCCCGACATCATGCTGCGGATCTGGGAGAGCCCGAAGCCGGTCGTGTGCCGCCTGAACGGCACGGCGCGAGCGGGCGGCCTCGGCCTGGTCGCGGCCTGCGACTTCGCCATCGCCCCGGCGACCGCGTCGTTCGCCTTCACCGAGGTGCGGCTCGGGGTGGTCCCCGCCATGATCGCGGTCACCTGCCTGCGCCGCCTGGAGCCCCGGGCGGCGGCGGAGTACTTCCTCACCGGCGAGGTCTTCACCGCCGAACGCGCGGTGGAGATCGGCCTGCTGACCCGCGCCGTGCCGGCCGACGACCTCGACGCGACCGTGGCGCACTACACCGGCATGCTGCTGCGCGGCGGCCCCGAGGCGCTGGCGATCACCAAGCGGCTCGTGCGGGAGGTGCCGCTGTTGCCGGTCGAGGAGGGGTTCCGCGCGATGGCCGCGCTGTCGGCCGAGCGCTTCACTTCGGAGGAGGGGCAGGAGGGCATCCGGGCCTTCGCCGAGAAGCGGCCCGCCGCCTGGGTCCCCGCCGAGGCTTCGGCCCCAGAAGCCGGGCGATGACGACGGAGGCCGGGCGGCCGGGACCGATGCGGGTCGCGAACTGCGGCGGCTTCTACGGCGATCGGCTGTCGGCCGCCCGGGAGATGGTCGAGGGCGGGCCGATCGACGTGCTGACGGGCGATTGGCTGGCCGAGCTGACCATGTCGATCCTCGCCGGCAACCGGCTCAAGGGCCGCCCCGGCTACGCCCGCACGTTCCTCACGCAGATGGAGCAGGTCCTCGGCGCCTGCCTCGACCGGGGCATCAAAGTCGTCGCCAACGCGGGCGGCCTCGATCCGGCCGGCTGCGCGGAGGCGGTCTCGGCCCTGGCCGACCGGCTCGGGCTGCGCGCGGCCGTCGCCCACGTCACCGGCGACGACCTCATGCCGCTCGCCGAGCCGCCGGTCAAAGCGGACACCGGCGAGACCCTGCGGGCGACCCCGCTCACCGCCAACGCCTACCTCGGCGGCCGGCCGATCGCGGTGGCGCTGGAGCACGGCGCCGACGTCGTCGTCACCGGGCGGGTCACCGACGCGGCGCTGGTCACCGGGCCCGGCATGTGGTGGTTCGGCTGGGATCCGGGCGACCTCGACCCGCTGGCCGGTTCCGTCGTCGCCGGGCATGTGATCGAGTGCGGCTGCCAGGCGACCGGCGGCAACTACGCCTTCTTCGAGGAGGTGCCGGACCTCGCCCACTGCGGCTTCCCCATCGCCGAGCTGTACGCCGACGGGTCGAGTGTGATCACCAAGCACCCCGGCACCGGCGGGCTGGTCTCGATCGGGACCGTGACCGCGCAACTGCTGTACGAGATCGCC
Organism: Microbispora sp. NPDC046973; assembly: GCF_040644495.1. Lineage (NCBI taxonomy): Bacteria > Bacillati > Actinomycetota > Actinomycetes > Streptosporangiales > Streptosporangiaceae > Microbispora > Microbispora sp. NPDC046973. Next base: position 26,383 of record NZ_JBEYWQ010000013.1, read on the forward strand.
TCGCCCCGCTATCCCGGGCCGGACGTGACCGCCAGGTTCGACACCATCCGGCTGGAGCAGGAGGGGCCCGATCGGGTCAGGATCACGGGCGTGCGCGGCGAACCCCCGCCGGACACGCTGAAGGTCGCCGTCACCTACCTCGGCGGCCACCGCAACACGATGACGCTCGTGCTGACCGGCCTCGGCATCGCGGCCAAGGCCCGGATCGCGCAGGAGGCGATCTGGGCCCGCGTCCCCCGCGAGTCGTTCGAGCAGGTGCACGTGGAACTGACCCCTCTCGGGGCGGGCGGCGGCCCTGCGGAGGGGAACCGCCGGGACGACGCGGGGACCGCGTTGCTGCGGATCACGGTGATGGATCCCGATCCGCGCAAGGCCGGGCGGGCGTTCTCCTCGGCCGTCGTGGAGACCGGTCTGGCGAGCTACCCCGGCTTCTACGGCCTGACGCCGCCCGGCGACGCCTCCCCCTATGGGGTCTACTGGCCCTCGTCGGTCGACGCGCGGGCCGTGCTCCCGGTGGTGACCGTGGGCGGAGTCCGCGTCGAGGTGCCGCACGTGCCGCCGTCCGGTCCGGTCCTGGGCGAGCAGGCGGGCGGGCCGCCGCCCGGCGACGCGGCCGGCGACGCGATCGCGCCGTACGCCGGGGATCTCGCGGCCGGGCCGGTCGCGCCGCTCGGCACGGTCGCCGGCGCCCGCTCGGGCGACAAGGGCGGCGACGCCAACCTCGGCGTCTGGGTGCGCGACCCCGCACGGTATCCCTGGCTCGCGGCGTTCCTCACCGTGGACCGGCTCAGGGACCTGCTCCCGGAGGTCGGCGACCTGCCGATCGAGCGGTTCGCGCTGCCGAACCTGCACGCGCTCAACTTCGTCGTCCACGGGCTCCTGGGCGCAGGCGTGGCGGCCAGCCCGCTCCTCGACGCCCAGGCGAAGGCGCTCGGCGAGCGTCTTCGCGCCGTGTGCGTGCCCGTTCCCTCGTGACTAGGATGGCGCGCGATCGCCGCCAATCGGGAGACAAGGACATGCGATTGCGCTTTCTCGGCTCCACGTCGGAGGCGGGGGCCTGTCCCTCCCTCTACGAGACCGACCGCGGCACGATAGTCGTCCAGGGCCTGGAGGTCGTGGACCGCGAGGCCCGCGCCGACCTGCGCCATGTGCTCGACGGAGAGACCGCGGTCGAGGTGCCGAGGGAACTCCTCGTCGAGATCGCCCGGCGGGTCTTGCCTGTTCACGACTGATGGCCGCCCTCTGGCGTGATCCGGTCCGCCGGGTCTACCTTGGTCCGCACCACGGCCGGAGGTGGGCATGAGCGGTTTCCATCAGGCCCGCATGGACCTGGGAGCCCAGCTACGCCGGTTGCGGGAGAACGCCCGCCTGTCCGGGAAGGACCTCGCCGAGCGGCTGCGCTGGCAGCCGTCGAAGGTCTCGAGGATCGAGAACGCCCGCCAGACCGCCACCGAGGACGACGTGGTTCTGTGGGGGAAGGCCGTGGACGCCGACCCGCAGACGATCGACGGCCTGATCCGGAAGGCGGCCGGCCTGCTGGAGCGCCAGGACTCCTATCGGCAGCGGCACAGGAACGGTCTCGCCACGCTGCAGGAGGACGTCCGCGACCTGGAGACGCGCACCCGGCTGTTCCGGGCCTTCGAGCCGGGCGTGGTGATCGGCCTGCTGCAGACCACCGAGTACGCCAGGCACATCTTCGGCAAGGTCAGGCGGGTCCACGAGTCGACCGACGACGTGGACGACGCGATCCGGGTCCGCATGCGGCGCCAGGAGATCCTGTACGACCCGGCGCGGCGGTTCCGGTTCGTCATGCCGGAGGCGGTGCTGCGTTACCGGCTCGCGCCCCCGGACGTGATGCGCGGCCAGCTCGACCGGCTGATCGCGGTGACCACGCTGCCCAACGTGGAGTTCGGGCTGCTGCCGTTCGAGGCGCAGTTGCCGTCCGCCCTGATGAACTCGTTCTGGATCTACGACGACTGCCTGGTCGGGGTGGCGACCAGCACCAGGGACCTGCTGCTTCGCGACGCCGAGGACGTCGCCTTCTACGCGCAGGCGTTCGAGGAGTTCTGCGAGGTGGCGGCCTTCCGCGACGACGCGAGGGCGCTGATCGTGCGCGCCCTCGACGATTACGCCCGGCCGCGCTGACCCTGCCGCGCTGGCCCGGCCGCCGTACGCGCACCGGGAGGTCCCGCCGGCGGGCCCGTGGCCGGTCAGAGCCCGGCGGCGAGCGAGCGCAGCCCGGCGATCACCTCGGCGCCGCTGGGCGCGTGGTCGGGATCCACCAGCCACTGCAGCATCAAACCGGTCAGCAGGGCGAGCGGCACCGAGCCGCCGAGTCCCTCCCGTCCCTCGCGCTGTCCCTTGGCGAGGTGTTCGCGTACCTCCGGTGACCGCTCGGCCTGCACCACGGCCTCGAGCTGGGCCACCCACAACGCCCGGTGAGTGGTGAAGCTGTCGATCAGCGCCTGCCAGCCCTCCTCGGGTCTGCCGGACGGGGTGCGAGAGGCGATTTCCTGGGAGAGCTCGTCGACCGCTTCCACCAGGGCCTGCGTGAGCAGGGCGTCCTTGGAGCCGAAGTGGTAGCCGATGGCGGCGTGGCTGACCCCGGCGGCCGCGGCGATGTCGCGGACGGTCGTGTGCGCCCAGCCGCGCTCGATCAGGCACCGCTTGGCCCCGGCCAGCAGATCCTCTCGGTTTCCCATGCCCCGCAGCATACCGGGCCGCTTGTCCAAATGGTTTATCCAAACGGTTTGACCATTTGGACAAATCCGGGCTACGGTCGTGCCATGACCGCGACGAAGGTTCTGATCTCGGGTTCGAGCGTGGCCGGACCCGCCCTTGCCTACTTCCTGCACCGCGACGGCTACGAGGTGACGGTGGTCGAGCGCGCACCGGACCTGCGCGACAGCGGCTACGCCGTGGACTTCCGCGGCGCGGCCTTCGACGTGCTGGAGGAGATGGGCATCCTCTCCGAGGTCCGCGAGCACGACACGAGGATGGGCGGCACCGTCCTGGTCGACGAGGAGGGCGCCGAGATCGGGCGCCTGCCCGCCGAGGCGTTCGCCGGCGAGCTGGAAGTGCCCAAGCGCGAGCTGACCCGCATCCTGCACCGCGTCACCGCCGGCGACGTGACGTACGTGTTCGGCGACTCGATCAGCGCGCTGACCCAGCACGCGTCTGGAATCACCGTCGAGTTCGAACGCGGCGCCACCCGCGAGTTCGACCTGGTGTTCGGCGCCGACGGCGTGTACTCGAAGGTCAGGCGGCTGGCCTTCGGCCCCCATGCCGAGGCGCTGCGGCACCTGGGCCTATCGGGCGCCGGCTTCAGCACCGCCAACCACCTCGGCCTGCGCCGCAGCGGCATCCTGCAGCACGGCAGGGACACCGCGATCTTCCTGCTCAGCACCGGCGACGCCGACCGGCTCACGGTCAGCCTCTCCTTCTCCACCGCCTCACCCGCGCTCGACAGGCGGCCCAGGCACGAGCAGGAGCAGGCGGTGCGCACCGCCTTCGCCGGGCGCGGCTGGCAGGTGCCCCGGTTGCTCGAGGCGATGAGCGAGGCCGACGACTTCTCCTTCGCCTCGACCTGCCAGGTCCACCTGGACCGCTGGTCGTCGGGCCGGATCGCCCTGGTCGGAGACGCGGGGTACTGCGCCGCGCCGACCAGCGGCATGGGCACCTCACAGGCGCTGATTGGCGCCCGGACGCTGACACGCGCCCTGGCCTCGGCGGTCGGTGATCACGCGGCCGCCTTCGCCGCGTACGAGGCGGAGCTGCGGCCCTACGTCACGGAGAACCAGGCGATCGGTCAGGAGACCGCGGCGACGATGTTCGGCGGCGGCGGAACCGGCCCCGCGGACACGCGCTCGGCGTAACTCCTCCCCCTGCGCACGCACTCCGGGTAGCGCCCCGTGGGCGCGCGCTCCGCTCGGCCCCTTCGGCACCGGGCGCGGGGCGTCACGGCCCGGCCCCGGCCGCGACGTCCCGCCTCACTCCACCCGCGGCCGTCCGTCACTTCCCCAGGGCGGTCTGCAGGTCCATGACGTGGTCCTGCGTCTGCTGCAGCAGCGGGCGCAGCGCCTCGGCCACGTCGCTCAGGCCGAGTTCCTGGGCCTGCTCCACGCGCTCGCGGTAGCGGCGCAGCTGCTCCTGCTCCAACTCCAGGTCGAGCCGGAGCGCGTCGGCGCCGTCGGTCGCCACCGGCACCTCGGGAACGCGGACGCTCGGGACGCCGCCGAGGAAGTCGATCTGCTCGGCCAGCGTGCTCGCGTGGTTGAGTTCCTGGCCGAGGTGCTGCTTGAGCTCCTCGATGATCGACAGGTACTGCGCGCCCTTGATGGTGGCCGCGTGCTGCACGTACTGCACGATCGAGCGGTACTCGCTCTCCAGGTCCTCGTTGAGCAGGGCGATGAAGCCCTCCGTGTCCATGTGAGGTCGTCCTTTCGTCGGTCGGAAGGCCCATCACGTACCCGCTGGGGAGGCGGCCGAACGCCGTCAGCCCAGCTTGTAGAGCGAGGAGCCGCCACCGTCCGCGCCCCCGTACTCCGCGGCCTCGACCTGCGTGCCGTGCGCCTTCACCCATGCGGTGACGTCCGAGCTCGTGCCCCGGGAGGGCCCGAAACCGCCGTCGCCGATCAGGATGTAGGCGAGCTTCCCCTCGGCGACGTACCGCTGCAGCTTGCCGACCGTCATCGCCGGGTCGGACCCGGTGAACCCGCCCATCGCGATGACCGGCTCGCCGGTGGACAGGATGAGCGACGACGCGCTCTGCGCGCTGTCCACCGCCACCAGCCAGGTGGCGCTCCCCTTGTTCCGCTTCAGGTACGCCGCCATCGCGGCGTCCACCTGGCCGCCGGGCCCGCGCATGCCGCGTCCGCCCTGCCGGTTCCCGTCCTGGGCGTTCTCCTCCTGGGCGTTCTCCTCCTGGGCGTTCTCCTCCTGGGCGCTCCCGCCGGGTGCCGTGCCCTCGGGAGCCGTCGCGCCACCCGATCGCGTGCCCGCAGGCGGGTTCATGCCGCCCATTCCGCCCGGGCCCTCGAAGCCGCCGCGGCCGAACGGTCCTCCCCTGCCCTGTGACGGCCCCGCCGTGGGGTTGGTGCCGTTCACCGCCGCGCCCAGCGGCGTCACCGCGTACGCCGCGGGACCGGCCAGCCCGGCCGCGACCGCCGCGGCGAGCGCCACCGCGGTGATCCGCGCGGCCGTCCGGCCCCCACGCCCGGCCGGACCGACGCTCCCCGTGCCGTTCCCCGTGCCGTTCCCCGTGCCGCGGCCCGCGAGCGCCGTGACCGCCAGGGCGAGCACCGCGACCGCCGTGCCGCCCGCGACGGCCCAGGCCAGCCACGGCACGAACTCCGGCGTACGGCGCAGCACGACGAACGACCAGGCCCCGGTCACGGCGATCGCGGCGGCCAGGATCAGCCGCCAGGCGGCCGAGGCGCGTGCCGCCCGCCACATCAGCACGCCGCCGATGCCGGTCAGCGCGGCGACCGCGGGCGCCATCGCGGTCGTGTAGTACGGGTGGAAGGTGCCGCTGGAGAAGCTGAAGACGGCGTAGTGCACGACGAGCCAGCCACCCCACACCAGCAGCGACGCGCGCACGGCGTTCCTCGCGGCGCCCCTCGACGGCTCGAAGCCCGGTCTGACGACCAGGACGAGGCCGCACACGAGGGCCACGGCGGCGAACGGGAGCAGCCAGGAGATCTGCCCGGCCATGACGTCGTTGAACAGCCGGCCCGCGCCGGACGCGCCGCCGAAGCCGCCTCCGGCGCCACCACCGGCGCCACCACCTGGGACGCCGCCCATGCCGCCGCCGAAGGCGCGCGCCATGCCTTCCGGAGCGTCGGCGGGAAGCCGTCCCGGACCGCCGCCGTTGCCCTCGCCGCCGAAGATCCGGCCCAGGCCGTTGTATCCGATCACCAGGTCCCAGACGGTGTCGTCCGTGCTGCCGCCGATGTAGGGCCGCGAGGACGCGGGCCACCGGTCGACCACGACCATCCACCACGCACTGGTGACCGCGAGGACGGCCCCGGCGGCCGACAGGCGCCCGATCCGGCGTACGAACGCCCCCGGCGCGGCGTAGAGGTAGGTCAGCGCGAACGCCGGCAGCACGAGGTACGCCTGGAGCATCTTGGTGTTGAAGGCGAGGCCCACCAGCACGGCGGTGACCAGCAGCGCGCGCAGCCGCCCGGTGCGGATCGCCTCCAGGCAGAACCATCCGGCCGCGACCAGCAGCAGCACCAGGACGGTGTCCGGGTTGTTGTCCCTGTTGATGGCCACGGTGATGGGGGTCAGCGTCATGACGAGCGCCGCCAGCAGGGCCGCGGCCCCGGCCGCGCGGGAGCCGAGCCCGCCCGTCGCCCGCCGTACGGCGGAGTGGACCAGGGCGACCGACGCCACCCCGGCAGCCGCCTGCGGCAGCAGCATGCTCCACGTGCCGAACCCGAAGATCCGGGCCGACAGGCCCATCACCCACAGCGCGAAGGGCGGCTTGTCGACCGTGATGTACGACCCGGCGTCCAGCGCGCCGAAGAAGAACGCCTTCCAGCTCTTCGTGCCGGAGTAGATCGCGGCGGCGTAGTAGTCGTTGGCGTACCCGTTGCGGCCGAGCGCCCACGTGTAGAGCACGGCGGCGAGGGCGAGCACGGCCCACTTCCCCCAGCGCAGGAGGGGAGTCGCGCGGTCCGCGGGAGCCCGGTGGCTCATCGGGGCCACGGAGGCGAGGAGGGTCATCGAGAGTCCTTCCGAGGCGCGAAGACCCAGGATCGCAGGAGCAGGAAGCGCAGCAGGGTGGCCAGGCCGTTCGCCACGACGACGGCGGCGAGCTCGGCGGCCCGCGACGCGCCGCCGGGCAGCGCGGCCAGGCCCCCGCTGGTCAGCGCGAGCCCGGCGACGAAGGCGACGAGCCCGCCGAGGTGATGCCGCGCGGCGCCCGCCCGGCCCCGTACGCCGAAGGTGAAGCGGCGGTTGGCCGCGGTGTTGGCGACGGCGGTGACGAACAGCGCGATCGCGTTGGCCGCCACGGGCGGCAGCACCGAGCGCAGCATCCAGAACAGCGCCAGGTGCGCCACCGTGCTGATCGCCCCGATCACCGCGAAGACGGGGATCTGCGTGCGCACCGACGTCCGGGACGGCGGCGCGGCGGGGGCCGCGAGGCTCCCCCGGGCGACCCGCCACATGCCCTTGAGGTCGTCCACGGCCGTCCTGACGATGTCCACCCGGCTGTCGGGATCGTCCACCCAGTCGACCGGCACCTCGTGGATGCGCAGCCCGTGCTGCTCGGCCAGCAGCAGCAGCTCGGTGTCGAAGAACCACGCCTCGTCCTTCACGGCGGGCAGCAGGGCCTGCACGACCTGGGTGCGGGCCGCCTTGAACCCGCACTGCGCGTCGGAGAAGCGCGCCCCCATGAGCGAGCGCAGCAGCAGGTTGTACGACCTGGAGATGATCTCCCGCTTCGGGCCGCGCACCACGTTGGACCACGGGGACAGGCGGGTGCCGATCGCCAGGTCGCTGTGGCCGGTCATCAGCGGCGCGATCAGGGGGAGGAAGGCGTCCAGGTCGGTCGACAGGTCCACGTCCATGTAGCCGACCACGTCGGCGTCGCTGGACTCCCACACCCGCCGCAGCGCCCGGCCCCGGCCCTTCTGGTCGAGGTGGACGGCCCGCACCCCCGGCAGCTCCCGGGCCAGCCGCCGGGCGATCGTCCAGGTGCCGTCCGTGCTCGCGTTGTCGGCGATCGTCACGCGGAAGCCGTACGGGAAGTCGCCGCTCAGGTAGGCGTGCAGCCGCTCCACGCTCGCGGCCAGGACGCGCTCCTCGTTGTACACGGGGACGACGACCTCGACCAGGCGGGTCCTGCGGGACGCCCCCGTCGCCGGCCCGGAAACCATCGTTACGCTCATGCCACCTCCTCGCCTGACGGCTCGGAGTTGCATTCGCAAATTGCGCTGTGCCTACCGATTCGCTCGCTTCGCTCGCTCATGGGCCCACGCTCGCGGGCCGGAATGGGACCGCTCTGAGGCGTTCATTAATGCCCGATGAGAACGCTCCCGGGAGGCTCCGGTCAGACGATCGGGGGGCGTCCCGCACGGGTGAGCCGTGCCACAGTGGCCCAGGACATGGGACGGCGCTGGCCGTGCCCGCCCTTCAGGCCCTCGCGCAGCCCCCGGAACCACACGGCGAGGTTCGCACGGGAGCGGATCCGGGCGACGCTGATCACGGTCCAGACGGCCAGATAGACGGGAATGAGCGGGGCGGGGAGCCGGCGGTAGGCGAGCCACACGCGGTTGCGCGCGACGAGGCGGTAGAAGGGGGCGTGCCTGGCGGGGTTCGTCGCCGGGTGGTGGATGACGATGTCCGGCGCGTAGTAGCCGGTGCGTCCGAGGTCCCACAGCCGCCAGCTCAGGTCGACGCCCTCGTGGAAGAGGAAGAAGTGCCCGGGCCAGCCGCCCGCCCGCTCGTAGTCGGCGCGGCGGATGAGGACGACGCCTTCGGCCATGACGGTGATGGCGCCCGGCCGGGTGGCCGTGCCGGCGCGCAGGCGGGGCACCCATCGGCGCAGCGTCACCCCAGTGCCGGGGTCGGCGATGCGCGGCTGGATGTAGGCCGCCCCGGTGTGGCGGCGGGCGACGGCGACGAGCCGGGCGAGGGTGTCGGCGGCGGGCAGGACGGCGTCGTTGTCGAGGAAGAAGACGAACTCCCCGGCGTCGGGCCCGGCGAGGGCGTCGGCGCCGGCGTTCCGCCCGGCCGGGATGCCCTCGTTGACGGGCAGGACCACCGTGCGGACCCCGGCGGGCACGTAATCGGGTTCGACGCCGTTGCCGACGATGACCACGCGCAGGTCGACGTCCCGCTGGGCCAGGAGGGATTCCATCGCCCGTTCGAACGGCTCGCGCCGGTCGTTCATGGTGAGCACCACCACGTCGACCGTGGCCTTCGGGCTGGTCATCCTGTCGCGTCTCCCGCACGGCTCGGCACCGGGTGGAGCGAGCGGGATCTCGTCATCCGTCGTTCCCGTCGCGTCAACCCGCCAGCCTAGTGGTGGTCACCTGCGATTTCCGGCGAATCGGGGACGCCTTGGCGTGCCCGGGCAGGTCACGCGGCCGGCGGGCCGCCGGGGAGTTCGACCGTGGCGAGCGTGCCGCCGCCCGGCGCGTTCTCGATCCCGACCCGTCCCCCGGCGTCGCGCACGGCCTGCGCCACGATCGACAGGCCGAGGCCCGAGCCGGGCAGGCTGCGTGCCGACGGCGAGCGCCAGAACCGCTCGAAGACGTGCGGCAGCTCGTCCTCGGGGATGCCGGGGCCCTCGTCGCGGACGGTCAGCACGCCGCCCTTCAGCCGCACGGTCACCAGGCCCCCTGGCGGGCTGAACTTCACGGCGTTGTCGAGCACGTTCACCGCGGCCCGCTGCAGCCCCCGGGCGTCCCCGTGGACCTGCCACGGTTCCAGGTCGACGTCGAAGCGCAGCCCGGGGCCGCGCCGCCTGGCCCGCTCGACCGCCGACGCCACCACCTCGTGCAGGTCGATGTCGGACGAGAGCTCGCCGCTTTCCGCCTTCCTCGACAGCTCCAGCAGGTCGCCGATGAGGCTCGACATCTCCTCGAACTGTTCCTTGACGTTCGCCAGCAGCCGCCGCTTGGCCGATGGCTCGATGGCGCGGCCGGTGTTCTCGCTGCGCAGCAGCAGGTCGATGTTGGTGCGCAGGCTCGTCAGCGGGGTGCGCAGCTCGTGTCCCGCGTCGGCCACGAGCCGCCGCTGGCGCTCCTGGGAGCTGGACAGCGCCGCGGTCATCGTGTTGAACGACCGGCTGAGGCGGGCGATCTCGTCCTCCCCCGCCACCGGGATGGTCACGCTCAGGTCCTCCGTCCTCGCCACGTGCTCGACCGCGCGGGTGAGCCGCTCCACCGGGCGCAGCGCCGTACGGGCCAGCCAGAGACCGGCCACGGCGGCGCCGAGCACGCCGAGCACGCAGACGGAGCCGAAGACGAGGGCGAGGATGCGGAGCGTCTGGTCCATCTCGGCGGTGGAGCGGAACACGCTGACCGTCACCGGGCCCTGCGGCAGAGGCGGCTCCGGGAACTGCACGGCGTCGCCCGGCGGGCCGCCCAGACGCGGCTCATACCTGAAGGTGTAGACGAGCACGGAGGTGCCGTCGGTGGTGACCGCGTCGCGCAGCACGGGCGTGCCGCCGGAGACGGCGATCATCCGCTCCCGCGCGGTCGGCGTCACCTGCGCCGATCCGGACGCGACGCACACCGAGCCGTCCGGCAGGACGACCTGCCAGCTGCGCCCGGAGGGGTCCCAGTCGGGCCGCGGGTGGCCCTCCTTGCGTCCCTGGCCGGCGCAGTCGCGCAGCGCGAAGCCGACCTGTTGCGCCGGCGGCTGCAGGTGCGTGATCGAGCCGGCGATCTGGCCGCGCATCTCGCCGCGGACGAGCAGCCAGCACACGGCCGCCGCCACCGCGACGGCGAGGGCGACCGCCGCCGCGATCAGCAGGGTGAGCCGGGACCGGAGCGAGCGCCGTCTCACGGCGACGGCCGCAGCACATAGCCCACGCCGCGCACGGTGTGGATCAGGCGGGGCAGCCCGCCGGCCTCGGTCTTGCGCCGCAGGTACATCACGTACACGTCGAGCGAGTTCGACGACGGCTCGAAGTCGAAGCCCCACACCTCGCGCAGGATCTGCTCGCGGGTGAGCACCTGACGGGGGTGGGTGAGGAACAGTTCGAGCAGCAGGTGCTCGGTGCGGGTGAGGTCGAGCCTGCGGCCGGCCCGGGTGACCTCCCAGCTCACGGTGTCCATGCGCAGGTCGCCGAAGGCGAGGACGTCGCCGTCGCTCTCGTTCTGCCCGTACTGTCCGCCGCGCCGCAGCAGCGCCCGCACCCGGGCGAGCAGCTCGTCGAGTTCGAACGGCTTGACCAGGTAGTCGTCGGCCCCGGCGTCCAGGCCGGAGACGCGGTCGCCGACGGCGTCGCGCGCGGTCAGCATGAGGACCGGCAGCCGGTTGCCGGACGCGCGGAGCCGCCGGCAGGCCGTCAGCCCGTCGAGCCGGGGCATCATGACGTCGAGGAGGACCGCGTCGTACGATCCCCCGTCCTGTGCGGCGCGGTCGAGGAGGCCGAGCGCGGTCAGCCCGTCGGCGGCGGTCTCGACCGCGTAGCCCTCGAACTCCAGGCTGCTGCGCAACGCCTCCCTGAGGGCGGGCTCGTCGTCCACTACCAGCAGCTTTGCCGATTCCTCACGCACCGGCACAAGCTACCCGAGCGTCATGAAGGTTCCGTTAATACCGCCATCGCGGCGTTGTGGCCGGGGATGCCGCTGACGCCGCCGCCGCGCCGGGCGCCCGCGCCGCACAGCAGCACCCGCTCGTGCGCCGTCTCGACGCCCCACTCAGCAGGGCGAGCCCCGTGGCCGCCCTCCTCGCCGTACGGCCAGGACAGGTCGTGGTGGAAGATGTGGCCGCCGGGCAGCCCCGCGTCCCGCTCCAGGTCGAGCGGGGTCTTGACCTCCAGGCAGGGCTCGCCCGAGGGCGCGCGCAGCAGGCAGTCCTCGATGGGCTCTGCGAGCACGGAGTCGATCGACGCGAGCGTGCGGGCCAGCGCCTCCCGCTTGGCCCCCGGGTCGGCGAACAGGCGCGCCGGCATGTGCAGGCCGAACAGCGTCATCGTGTGCGCCCCCGCCTCCCGCAGCTCCGGGCCGAGGATCGAGGGGTCGGTGAGCGAGTGGCAGTAGACCTCGGCGGGCGGCAGGTCCGGCACCTTGCCCGCGGCGGCCTGCGCGTACGCCGCGGCGAGCTGGTCGCGGCTCTCGTTGATGTGGAAGGTGCCGCTGAACGCCTCGGCGGGGTCCACCGCGGGGTCCCGCAGACGGGGCAGCCGCGACAGCACCATGTTGATCTTGAGCTGGGCGCCCTCGGGCCGCTCGGGCGTCTCCCCGAGCAGCCGGGCGAGCACGGCGGGCGGCAGGTTGGCCAGCACCTTCCCCGCGGTCACCGCGTGCTCCGCGCCGTCGTCGAACGTGACCTCTCCCGTGCCCGGGTCGACGGCCAGCACCTCGGCGCCGGTGCGGATCTCGGCGCCGTGCCGCCGGGCGACCTCGGCGAGCTCGGTGGTCACCGCGCCCATGCCGCCGACAGGCACGTTCCAGTCGCCCGTGCCGTCGCCGATGACGTGGTAGAGGAAGCACCGGTTGGCCAGCAGGTCGGTGGCCGGATCGGCGAAGGTGCCGATCAGGGCGTCGGTGAGGACGACCCCGCGCACCGTGTCGTCGGCGAACCGCTCGTCCACCACCTCGCCGACGGGCCGTTCGAACAGGTCGCGCCACGCCTCGTCGTCCCCCACGACCTCCCGCAGGGCCGCACGGCCGCGCAGCGGTTCGAGCAGCGTCGGCGCGACCCGCCGGGCCACGTGGGCGGTCATCCCGTAGAACCGCTCCCAGGCCGCCAGGTCGCGCAGTCCCCCGGTCACGGCCTCGAAGGAGGCGGCGGTGCGCGCGGCGTCCTCGTTGTCCACGAGCAGGCCGGTGTCGCCGGCCGGGGTGTAGGAGGCGAAGCGGCGGCGGCGCAGGTTGAGGCGCAGCCCGAGATCCTTCACGATCTTCGTGGGCAGCAGGCTGACCAGGTAGGAGTAGCGCGACAGCCGCGCGTCCACGCCGGGGAACGCGCGGGCCGACACGGCGAGGCCGCCCACGTGGCCGAGGCGTTCCAGGACCAGCACGCTGCGCCCGGCCCTGGCGAGGTAGGCCGCGGCGACGAGGCCGTTGTGCCCGGCGCCGGCGATGACGACGTCGTAGTGCGAGCGTGGCATGGAGCGTTCTCCCGGGTCGTACGTGACTCGATTGCGCAGGTGTGCGGGCCGGATGCGGGTCGCGGCGGCGGACGTGGGAGGGTCTCGGAGGGGGTGACGGCAGGAACGGCAGCGGGTGGGCCTGGGCGGACGCCCGCAACTTATCGCAAGATCCCCCGCAAGACCCGGGCAGAATATGCCGAAGCGGACAATCTTCCGTCAACGAAAGAACCCCAAGCGGGAAGCAGGAGAGACATGCGCGTTTCCGATGAGGTCGCCGAGGCGCTGGCCACCGGCCGTCCGGTCGTCGCCCTGGAGTCCACCATCATCTCCCACGGGCTTCCCCAGCCCCGCAACCTCCAGGTCGCCCTCGAACTGGAGGACATCGTCCGGCAGGCGGGGGCCGTGCCGGCGACGGTGGCGGTGCTGGACGGCGTCCCCCGGGTGGGCCTGGACAAGGACGGGCTGGAGCGGATCGCGACCGAGCCGGGGCTGCGCAAGCTGGGCTTCCGCGACCTCGCCCCGGCCGCCGCGCTCGGGCTGAGCGGCGCCACGACCGTGTCGGGGACCTCGTTCCTGGCCGCCCGCGCCGGCGTGCGGGTGTTCGCCACCGGGGGTCTCGGCGGCGTCCATCGCGGCTGGACCACGGTGCAGGACGAGTCGGCCGACATCGACACCCTCAGCCGCACCAGGATCACCGTCGTGTGCGCCGGGGTGAAGTCGATCCTCGACGTGCCCGCGACGCTCCAGCGGCTGGAGACCAAGCAGGTCACCGTCGTCGGCTACCGGACCGACGAGTTCCCCGGCTTCTACCTGCACAGCTCGGGCGAGCCGGTCGACTGGCGCATCGAGACGCCGCAGGAGGCGGCCGGGGTCATGCGGGCACAGGACGCGCTCGGCGGGCTGGACACGGCGCTGATCGTGGCCAACCCGGTTCCGGCCGACCTCCAGCTCGACCCTGACCTGCACGACCGGGTGCTCGCGGAGGGCCTGCGCGCCGCCGAGGAGCGCGGGGTCACCGGGCAGGCCATCACCCCGTTCCTGCTGGAATACCTGGTCGAGGGCACGGGTGGCGCGTCGCTGGAGGCCAACCTCGCGGCCGTACGCGGCAACACCCGCCTGGCCGGGCAGATCGCGGCCGCCTGGGCGGCCGGGTGAGCGGTCTGCTGGTGATCGGCGACGTGGTCACCGACGTCGTCGCGCTGCACGACGGCCCCGCGGCCACCGGCACCGACACGCCCGCCGACATCGCATTGCGCCCGGGCGGCTCGGGGGCGAACACCGCCTCCTGGGCCGCCCGGCTCGGCGCCGACACCCGCCTGCTCGCGCGGGCGGGCTACGACACCGGCGAGTGGCACGCGGCCCAGCTGACCAGGGCCGGGGTCCGGCCGCACCTGCGGATCGACCCGGAACGGCCCTCGGCCGTCGTGATCGCGATGGTCGACTCCACCGGAGAGCGGTCCATGCTCACCAACCGCGGGGCGAGCGCCCATATCGGGGTCGGCGACTGGACGCCCGACCTGCTCGACGGGGTCGGGCATCTGCACCTGTCGGCGTACACGATGTTCGCCGAGCCGGGCCTGGAGCTCGCGCGGCTCGCCATGCGCGAGGCCACCGGGCGCGGGATCCCCGTCAGCGTCGATCCGGCCTCCTGCGGGCCGCTGCGCGCCTTCGGCCGCGAGCGGTTCCTTGAGGAGACCGCCCCGGCGAGCGTCGTGATCCCCAACCTGGAGGAGGCGCTGTTGCTCGCGGACGCCGCGGATCCCGAGGCGGCGGCCGGCACGCTCAGCGCCCACTACGGCACGGCGGTGGTCAAGCTGGGGGCCGGCGGTGCGCTGCTGGCCCGCGATGGCCGTATAGTCGCCAGAGCGGCCGCGCCCCCGGCGGAGGCGGTCGACTCGACGGGCGCGGGAGACGCGTTCGCCGCGGGGTTCCTGGTCGCCTCGATGGCCGGGAGCACACCCGAGGAAGCCCTGCGCAAGGGGTGTGAGACGGGCGCGGCGGCGGTCGCGCAGGTCGGCGCCCGGCCGGATCCTGGGAACTTTACCCTATTGACACCAATTGCTGGTTTGCGGCGTAAGCTGCACCATTAGCAACATGCGTCACTCTCGGGAGGGTGCGGTCATACCGATGGACGCCGAGTCAACGATCTGCCTGAGCGACCTGGTCCCGGCCCTGCGCTGGAGCCGTCCTCAGCAGGTGGCCGAGCTGCTGGCCGACCCGCGCCTGCCCGGCGGCTGGTGGGCATCCGTCGGGATCGGCCGCGCGATGCGGGCGACCGGCGTTGACTGGCTCTGCGAGCGGCTCGCCCGCCTGGCCGTCGGCCGCTGGGACCACCTGCCCCTCACCGACCTGCTCCCGGCGCTCCAGGTGCACACGGTGGACCCGGCCATGCCCGGCTGGCCCGATCCCGTACGCACGGTGGTCAACCACCTCGGCGGGTGGTACCGGCTGCGCCGCCTGACGCCGTGCGATCTCCAGGCCCCGGCCGCCCCCGCCTCGCCCGAGGTCCTCCTGACCACGGTGTTCCGGGAGGTCTTCGGGCGCCTGGAGAGCGAGCTGGCGGCGGGCCGGTCCGCAGAGGCGCTCGCGGGGGGCGAGGCCGCGCCCCAGGCGCAGGCCCAGGTCCCGGTCCAGGCGCGGCAGACCCAGGCGCCCGCCGGTCCCCCCTCCGGACCCCTCCCGCAGGCCGCGCCGGGGACGACGTCGCAGCCGTTCCCGCAGGCCGCCGCCCCGGGAACCACCTCTCAGCCCTTCCCCCAGGCCACGCCCGGGACGACCTCGCAGCCGTTCCCGCAGGCCGCCGCCCCGGGAACCACCTCTCAGCCCTTCCCCCAGGCCACGCCCGGGGCCACCTCGCAGCCGTTCGCCCGGCCGGCCGCGCCGGTGCCCGGGCAGGCCGCCCAGACACCTGCACAGACGCCTGCACAGCCGCCCGCGCAGCAGGGACACGGGCCTGCACACCAGGGGCAGGCACCCGCCCGGCCGGGGCAGGGCGCGCCGCCGCCCGCACAGGCGCCCGCCGCCCCGTCACCCGCCGCTGAGCCGGTCAAGCCCGCCACCCAGCCCTTCGCCCGGCAGTCCGGGGCCTCGCTCCCGCAGCCCGCGGCCGCCCCCGCCCAGCCCGCCGCCGAGGCGGCGCGGGAGCGGCAGCCCGCCGACCTCAGCGCGCACCCGATGGTCGCGGTCATCGAGGGCCTGTTCCGCGGCTGGGACCCGCTCGCCAGGGCCGTCGCCGCCGAGCGGCTGTTCGCCGCCGAGCCGGTGAGCCTGCGCACGCTGGCGCACAACCTCAACGTGGACCGCGAACTGCTCTCCCAGGCGCAGCGCACGGCCGAGGAGCGGGTGCTGCTGTGGCTGCGCTCCCCCGACTCCGCGCCGCTCACCGGCCACCTGTTCGGGCTCACCGAGTGGCTGGGCGCCGCGGCCACCCAGGAGCAGCTCATCGCGGCGGACCCGTCCCATCCCATCGAGGTCCCGGCCCTCGGCACGCCGCTGTGGCGGGTGCTGGTGACGCTGATGCCCGACCGCCGTCTGCAGGACGGCTGGCTCGTGGTCGGCGACCTGGCGGGCCTGCGGGACAAGACCCGCCAGCTGCTGGCGAACAAGCCCGCGGACGCCGACGTCGTGGAGCTGCTCGGCCAGCTCGGCATCCGGGCCCACTCCGCCAAGGCGTGGCTGGACTCCATGCCGCAGGCCAGCTCCCCGACCGAGCCCGGCACCCTGCCCACCCGGCACGGCCCCGACCATACGGCGAAGCCCGCGCCGCTGCCCCGGCGTACGCCCGGCGCGAACGGGCATCACCACGGCCGCGGCGGGGTCCCGATCCCCTCGCAGGCCAACAACGGGCCCGACGCCGCCACCGCGCTCGCCGCGCTCAACGCGCTCACGAACGGCAACCTGAACGGGAACGCGAACGGCGCCCTGAGCGGGACCCCGGGCGGCACCCTGAACGGGACCCTGGCGGGGGGCGTGCCCCGGCCGCATCTGGTGCCGAACCCCCGCCCGACCTCCAGCCCGGCCTCAGACCCGCGCCGCTGGCAGCGGATCGACGTCACCAGCGGCCATCTGCGCGGCGAGCCGGTGGCGGTCCCCGAGGGGTACGCCGCCCAGCTCGGCATGCGCCCGGGGACGCTGCTGTCGGTCACCGGCCCGGGAGACAACGCCGTCGTGCTGGTGTGGCGCGACCGGCAGCCGGTGTTCGACTCGCTCCAGCCGGTTCTGATGCGGCTGAACGCGCGGCCCGGCGACTCGGTCTACGTGACCGTGGACGGCTACCGCCTGGACGCCCAGCTCACGTCTTCGGTCTGATCGTCCCCGGCCGCGCGTCGCGTACGGCGCGACGCGCGGAATTTCTCCGGAAGGGTCGGGTCATGCTCGCTGCCCCGGCGCGACGGTGAGCGTGCAGCCGGCACCGGCAGCGGACTCGTGTCTAGGGTCTGAGCATCTTGCGGTAGTAGGTGGCCGACACCTCGTAGCCGAGGGCGCCGTAGAACTCGGCGGCCCGCCGGGTCGCCAGCGCGACGTAGCCGGCCTGCCGCGAGCGCGCCCACGTCTCGAACTCCTCCAGCAGCCGCCGCCCGATCCCGTGACGGCGGTAGCCGCTCTCGATCATCGCCTCCTCCACCCACGCGACCCTGCCGTTGGCGAACAGCGTGAGGTGGGTGAAGCCGAGCAGGTAGCCGCGTACGGTCCCCTCGACCGTGGCGACGATGAGGAAGGCGTCCTCGTTCTCCAGGAGTTGCGGCAGCGCCGCGTCGAACGGCGCGCGCTCGGGCCGGAACGTCACCGCGAACTCGCGGGCGAGTGCGAAGATCTCGTCCGCGTCGGTCTTCTCGGCCCTCCGGAGATGGAGATCACCAGACGTCATGAAAGGGACTCTAGGAGTACCCGGGCACATACGTCCAATCCAAGCCCACCCGTCGAGATCGTCCATCGCAGAGCGGCCGGGGAGAAGCAGGCGGGAAGGCCTTTCAGGCGGAGGTGACGGCGAAGGACCGCCGGGCGTGCCGCACGAACTCGCGTACGGCCGGGCCCTGACCGCCGCGCCACACCAGGGCGAGCAGGGCGGGCGTCTCGACGTCCTCGATGGTGAGCGCGGTGAGCCGGTCGCGGTGGGCCGCGGCCATCGACTCGCTGAGGACGGCGACGCCGAGCCCCCGGGCCGCGAGGTCGGCGACGGCGTCGGCCGCCCCGGCCTGCAGTGCGATCACCGGCTGGAGGCCCCGGGCCGCGCAGGCCCGGTCGAACACCGTGCGCAGGCCGGTGCCGTACGGCATGCAGACGATCGGGTGCGAGCCGAGGTCGCGCAGGGTGACGCCGTCCCGGCCCGCGAGGGGATGGTCCACGGGGACGGCGGCGACGAGCCGCTCGCTGATGACGGTCAGCGTCTCCAGGCCGTCCGGGGCGGCGGCGAACCCGGCGAGGGCCAGGTCGAGGGCGCCGGAGCGCACCCCTTCGGCGAGCCGGTCGGAGTTGTCCTCCAGGAGTGCGATCTCCACCCCCGGGTGGGCCCGGTGAAACGCGGCGAGGGCGGCGAACAGCGGTGTGACGGTGCAGCCGACGACCATTCCGACGGTGAGCCGGCCCCGGATGAGGCCGGTGACCTCGCCCACCGCCTGTCCCAGCGCCCCGGCCGCGGCGAGCGCGGCGCGGGCGTGGTCGAGCGCGGCCTTCCCCGCGACGGTCAGCGTGACGCTCCGCGCGGACCGGTCGAACAGCTCGGCCCCGAGTTCGCGTTCGAGCTGCCGGATCTGGGCGCTGACGCCCGACTGGCTGATGTGCACCCGCTCGGCGGCGCGGGTGAAGTTGCGCTCCTCGGCGACCGCGACGAAATACTCCAGCTGACGCAGTTCCATAACTGCTGATTCTAGTTTCCATCCGATCCATCTGTTGGACTTCTGGCAGGCGGATCGGCAGGCTGGAGGCCGTACGAGAGATCGGGAGGAACCCATGACGGAGTACGAGAAGGCCATGCGGCCGGAGGACATCACCCGCCTGTTCGTCGAGCGGTCCAACGCCGGGGACGCCACGGGGGTGGCGGCGCTGTACGAGGAGAACGCCGTGCTCGCCTACCCGCCGGGCAGCGTGACGGTCGGCCGGGAGGCGATCCGCGCCCTGTGGGAGAAGGTGCTGGCGAACCGTCCCCGTTTCCAGCCCGAGGAACCGCTGCCGACCCTGGTCAACGGCGACATCGCGCTGACCTCGACCCCGCCGAAGGACGGCGCCGGCGCCCGGGCCCAGGTCGTACGGCGCCAGCCCGACGGAAGCTGGCTGCGGGCGCTCGACCAGCCGGAGTTCCGGCCGCCCGTCCGCTGATCCGGTCAGGGGTGAGCCGCCGGGGCGACGGCGGGGGCGCGGTCCGCCTCGGGGGGCGGAGCTGCGCCCTCGTCGTCCACGAACGTGGCCTCGTCGAAGGGCGCCCGGCCGGCCAGCACCTCCTCGGCCCGCGAGCGGTCGAAGTCGCCCACCCAGGTGCCGATCAGGACGGTGGCGACCGCGTTCCCCGCGAAGTTGGTCAGCGCCCGGGCCTCCGACATGAACCGGTCGATGCCCACGATCAGGCCGACGCCGTCCACGAGGGCCGGCCGGTGCGACTGCAGGCCCGCCGCCAGTGTGGCGAGGCCGGCGCCGGTGACGCCCGCCGCCCCCTTGGACGCGATGATCATGAAGACCAGCAGGCCGACCTGCTCCCCCGCGGACAGCGGGAGACCGGTCGCCCGCGCCACGAACAGCGTCGCCATGGTCAGGTAGATCGCGGTGCCGTCGAGGTTGAAGGAGTAGCCGGTCGGCACCGTGATGCCGGCGACGGTGCGGCTCACCCCCAGGTGCTCCATCTTGGCGATCAGGCGCGGCAGCGCCGACTCGGAGGAGGAGGTGGACAGAATGAGCAGGAACTCCCGGCCGAGGTAGCGCAGCAGCGACAGCAGGTTGATCCGCGCGCCGAGCCACAGCACCGCGCCGAGCACGACCCCCACGAACAGCAGGCACGTCAGGTAGAACCCGCCCATCAGCACGGCCAGGCTGCGCAGCGCGTCGAACCCGCCCGCGCCGACCACGGCGGCCATCGCGCCGAACGCGCCGACCGGGGCCGCCCACATGATCATCGCCAGGACGCGGAAGACGAGCCGCTGCAGGTGGCCGAGCCCTCGCAGGATGGGCGCGGCCCGCTCCCCCATCGCCTGCAGCGCGAAGCCGGTCAGCAGCGCGACCAGCAGGGTCTGCAGCACCTGGCCCTCGGTGAACGCCGAGACGAACGTCGCCGGGATGATGCCGAGCAGGAACGACGTCGCGTCGCTCTCGCCACCCTTGGCCGCCTGCTCCTCGGCGGCCTTGCGCAGCTCGTCGGTCAGCTGGAGCCCCTCGCCGGGGTGCAGGACGTTGCCCACGAGCAGGCCGACGGCCAGCGCCACCGTGGACATGACCAGGAAGTAGCCGATGGCCAGCCCGCCCACCTTGCCGACCTTCGCGGCCTGGGCCACCGATCCGACGCCGAGCACGATCGTGCAGAAGATGATCGGGCTGATCATCATCTTGATCAGGGCGACGAAGGCCGTGCCCAGCGGCTTCAGCGCGACCCCGGCGTCCGGCGCCGCCAGCCCGACGGCGATTCCGAGGAGGACCGCGGCGATCACCGCCAGGTACAGATAATGGGTCCGGTCCCGGGGCGCCCGGTCACCCGCGTGGTTCGGTGTGGTCGTCACGCGACCCTCCTCGTCCTCGTGCGGCCCGCGACGACGCGGGCGGAGATGCGATCTGGTCGGTGACTATGCGCCGCGGTAGTGACCTGGGTCACTATTGCGTACATTTCGTTCACGGCGGTTTTCACCGGCCCGCGGCCGTGGATCCGCGCAGACCCGCACGTGGAGCGAGGACGCTGAGGCCGTGACGACGATGACCGCCAGGCTCGGGCGCTGGAGCCTTGCCCGGCAGGTGCTCGTGCTGCAGATCCTGGTCGTCGGGATCACCGTGGCCGGCGCCACCCTGCTGGGCTTCCTCCGGACGCGCGAGTTGCTCGGCGACGAGGCCGCGAGGACGACCAGGGCGGTGGCGATCAGCGTGGCCGACGCGCCCACCGTGCTCGACGCGCTGGACGACCCCGACCCCTCGGCGGTGCTCCAGCCGTACGCGGAGCGGGTGCGCGCGGAGGCCGGGCTGGACTTCATCACGATCATGAGCAGGGAGGGCCGCAGGTACACGCATCCCAACCCCCGGCAGATCGGCGGGCGCTTCCTCGGCACCACCGCGCCGGCGCTCGCCGGGCACACGTTCACCGAGACCTACACCGGCACGCTGGGCCCGTCCGTACGGGCCGTCACCCCCGTGCGGGACGCCACCGGCCGGGTGCGAGCACTGGTCAGCGCCGGCATCACGGTGGCGAAGATCAGCGCCGAGGTGCGCCGGCAGATCGGCTCGGCCGTCCTCACCGGCCTGCTCGGCCTGGCGGCGGGCATCGCCGGCGCCTACCTCGTGGGCGCCCGCCTGCGCCGCCAGACCCACGGGCTGGGCCCGGCGGAGCTGAGCCGCATGTACGAGTACCACAACGCGATCCTGCACGCGGTGCGCGAGGGGCTGCTGCTCGTCGACCGGGACGGCCGGCTGACCCTCGCCAACGACGGCGCCCGCGAGCTGCTCGGCCTGCCCGGGGACGCGGAGGGATGGCACGTGGACGACCTGGGCCTGTCGCCCTCGCTGGCCGCGATGCTCGGCTCCGGGGAGAGCCGGTCCGACGAGATCCACCTGACCGGGGAGCGTGTGCTGGTGGCGAGCGCCGCCGTGGTCCGCTCCGGCGCGCGCTCGCTCGGCACGGTGGTCACGCTCCGCGACCACACCGAGCTGCAGGCCCTCACCGGGCAGCTCGACGCCGAACGCGGCTTCGCCGAGTCGCTCCGCTCGGCCGCCCACGAGGCGGCCAACCGGCTGCACACGGTCGTCGCGCTCGTGGAGCTGGGCCGCGCCGACCAGGCGGTGGAGTTCGCCACCGCGGAGCTGCGGGCGGCCCAGCGGCTCACCGACCGCGTGGTGGGCGCGGTCCGCGAACCCGTCCTCGCGGCGCTGCTGCTCGGCAAGAGCGCGGCGGCCGCCGAGCGCGGGGTCGACCTCGTGATCAGCCCCGACAGCGAGCTCGACGACGTCGCACTCGACGCCCGCGACCTCGTGACCATCGTCGGCAACCTGATCGACAACGCGATCGACGCCGCCGTCCAGGGCGCGCCGCCCGCCCGGGTGCGCATCCACCTGCGCGCCGAGGGCGGCACGTTCCTGATCCGGGTCGCCGACAGCGGTCCCGGGCTGGACCCCGGTGTCGTACGGGACGTGTTCCGGCGCGGGTGGTCCACCAAGGGGGACGGCCGGGGGCTCGGCCTCGCGATCGCGGGGCAGGCTGCCCGGCGCCTGGGCGGCGGCATCGAGGCGGACGCCGGCGGCCAGAGCTCCGGTGATCAGGGGGCGATCTTCACCGTACGGCTCCCGCTGCCGGACGGCCCGGACGGCCCGGGCCGGGCGCCGGCGGACGTTCCCGGCGGCGGCCCGGCGCGCGAGGAGGTGCGGCCGTGATCTCGGTCCTGATCGTGGAGGACGAGGAGCTCACCGCCGAGGCGAACCGCCTGTACGTCGAGCGGGTGCCGGGCTTCCGGGTCGCCGGCGTGGCCAGGTCCGGCGGCGAGGCCGTCCGCGCGCTGCGCCGCGAACCGGTGGATCTCGTGCTTCTCGACTTCTACCTGCCGGACATGCACGGGCTGGACGTCTGCCGGGCCCTGCGGGCGGCGGGAGTCCCGTCCGACGTCATGGCCGTCACCTCGGCGCGGGACCTGGCGGTGGTCAGGTCGGCCGTCTCCGCCGGGGTCGTGCAGTATCTGCTGAAGCCCTTCACCTTCGCCCTGCTACAGGAGAAGCTCGAGCGGTACGCGGCGTTCCGGTCGTCGATCAGCGGACCGGGCGAGGTCAGCGGCCAGGGCGAGGTGGACCGGGCGCTGTCCACCCTGCGCGGGACCGCCCGCCCCCACCTGCCGAAGGGGATGACGGCCGACACCCTGGAGGCCGTGGCGGGCGCGCTGCGGGACGCCGCCGACGGCATGTCGGCCCAAGCCGTGGGCGCGGCCGTGGGCGTGTCGCGGGTGACGGCCCGGCGCTACCTGGAGCACCTCGTCGACACCGGCGTCGCGCGCCGGGTCCCGCAGTACGGCGGCCCCGGCCGCCCGGAGCTCCGCTACACCATCGCCTGACCGCGGCGACGTCCAGCCCCGGCCCGCCGGCGTCGCGTGGAGCCGGCACGGCTCGGCTACGACGCCACGCCCCGCTGCACCTCGCCGTCCTGCCGCCCCGAGACGTGCCCTGGCGGTTTTCGTTATCCGCCACAGCCCTTATTCGGCATCACGGGGGGCCGCGGCCGGCCGGGAAATAGACATGCCACTCCAAGCACCGTGAATTGAATCACATCCCCATCAGGGGGGCTTATTCGACTTGCGCCGTAGCGGCACGGTTTAATAGGCGGGTACCCGCCCGTACGGCGATCAGCGGCCGGCAGGCATTCGGGCGGCGGAAACGAGGGGAGGAAGGGGAGGTAGACGACAGGCGGCCATATATGCCTGGCACCGGACTCGGCTCGACCGGTCGGCGCCCACGCACCGGCCGAGGGCGAGTCGCCTGGTCCAGCCACCGAGCGAACACCGATGCCCGATTTGTTCACCGCGAGCACATCAGACGGCACGGACCGATTTGGTGAATAGGAGTCTGCCGTAATGACCAGTTTATATGCCGAGGACATCACGGAAACCGTGTACGACGACGGCGTCAGCGAAGTCTGCAACACCCTGCTTGCCGCACTTCCGCGCGCCGATCACCGGGAACTCGGCCAGTTATACGTTCGCGGCCTGCTTCAAGCGCCGGGCCGGAAAACCATTCGCAATATCGCGGGCGCGGCGTCGTTGCCGGAGAGCTCGGCCGGCGAGCAGCGGCTGCACCACTTCATCAGCAAGTCGACGTGGGATTGGCGCCCGGTGCGCGCGGCGCTGACGCGATACCTGCACGACGCCGGAGCCGATTGGGCGTGGGTCGTGCAGCCGCGGATCGTGGAGAAGTCCGGAAAGCACTCCGTCGGCGTGCGCAACGGCGTCGTGCCGTGCCTGGGCCGGACCGTGAACCATCAGCACGTCCTCGCGATATGGCTCGTCGGCCCGGACCTGGCCTGCCCGGTGAACTGGCGGCTCGTCCTGCCCCGGCAGTGGCTCACCGACGACGGGCGCCGGCGGAAGGTCGGCATCCCCGACAACGTCGACTGCCTCAGCCCCACCGACTGCGCGATCAGCCTCGTCTCCGACACCGCCGCGACCATGGGCCGCCTGCGCAGGCCCGTCGTCATGGACGCCCGCGACGCCGACACCGCCGCCATGATCCCGGCCTTCGCCGGCCGTCAGGTTCCCTACATGCTGCGGCTGCGCGGCGGCACCCCGGTGGTCGCGAACGACCCCGCGGTCGCCCGCTACGGCAACCAGCCGATGCCGGCCCAGCGGCTCGCCGAGCTGGCCAAGGGACTGCGGCGACCGGCCGGCGACGACGGCGGGCGCCTCGTGCTACGCCTGCAGGTGACGCCGACTCTCAACCAGAGAACCGACGGCGGGCAGCCGCGGCAGGCCCGGCACGCGATGATCGCCGAGTGGGAGAGCGCCACGAGCACCTCGCCGCACGTGTGGCTCACGAACATGAGCGACGCCGGCACCGACGCGCTGCTGCGGCTGTGCCGGCTGCCCCAGCGGGTGGACCACTCGTTCGCGGCCGTGTCGACCCGTGTAGGGGCGCTCGACTTCGAGGGCCGGACGTTCCAGGGCTGGCACCACCACAAGACGCTGGTGTCGCTGGCGCACGCCATCGTCGAGCTGTCCCTGGACGGCGAGGCGCTGCCTCCGCCACAGGAACCGGCCCCGATCTGCCGCGCCGCCGTGGCGTGACACGCGAGAACGGTGGGCATCCGGTGTGGATGCCCACCGTCCTCACCCGCCACCGCGGCTCAACACGCGAGAACGGTGGGCGCCCGGCGTGGGCGCCCACCGTCCTCACCCGCGGCCACGGCTATCCCCTGGGCGGAGCCAGCACCGCGGCGACCGACCTGATCAGGGAGCCTGCGCGCTTGTCGTCCGGCCCCAGCGCGATCAGTCTGTTCATCACGTACGACACGCCGGCCCGGGCCCGCGGCCATGCCTGGTTCGCCGAGCCGCCGCCGCCGTCGTGGCCGAACGCGATTCCGTCCGGTCCCGGCCTGGCCTCCGTCCGCAGCCGGTAACCGCCCCCGCCGTACACCATCGGCACGCCGATCAACTGGTCCGTCCGGCGCACGTACGGCAGGCGCGCGTCGTCGAGCAGCCGCCGGGACAGCAGCAGCGGTGTGTCGTCGGGGTCGCGGACGGCGTCGAGGGCGAGCATGCCGTACAGCCGGGCGAACGACCGCGCCGTCCCCACCACGTTGATCGCCGGGATGAGGCTGGTCAGTCGCCTTGGGTCGGCCCAGATCCCCTCGTCGGGCGGGAACGGCATGGGGTTCTGCCACACCCGCCGGGTGAGCGGGTCCTCGCTGGTGAAGAACCCGGTGAACTGCGCGAGGAAGCCCTTGCCGTACTCGGTGCGGGCCACCCGGTGCAGGTCGGCGGGGCGCGCGCCGAAGTGGACGTCCAAGCCGTGCGGACCGGCGATCTCGTCCGCGAAGAACTTGTCCAGGGGGCGTCCGTCGACCCGCCGGACGATCTCCGCGACGATCCACCCCTGCGTGAACGGCCCGTACATGATGCCGTCGGCCCGCGGATCGGATTCCTGCTCCTGCTCTGCGATGAGCTTCGCCATCAGCTCCGGATCGTGGACATCGTCCTGCGTGACCGGCCGGCGCAGCCCAGGCAGCCTGGCCGTGAAGGTGAGCACCTCCCGCACGGTGACGGCCGCCTTGCCGGCCTGGGCGAACTCCGGCCAGTAGCGCGCGACGGGCTGATCGAGCTCGACCTCACCCCGGTCGGCCAGCAGCATCAGCGCGGTGACGACGATGCCCTTGCTACCCGAGAAGATCAGCTGCAGCGTGTCCCGCTCCCACGGCCGTCCCGTGGGCGCGTCGGCCAGGCCGCCCCACAGGTCCACGACGAGCTCGCCGTCGCGGACGACCGCGAACGCGGCGCCGAGATCGTCGCGCTCCCGCAGGTTGCGGGAGAACTCCTCGCGGACCGCCTCGTAGCCGGGGGCGACGTGACCGTGGATCAGCGGTTCCACCACGGTGGTCATCGCTTCAGATTCCCTCGGCCAGCGTGGCCAGTTCCGCGTCGCCGAGCCGGACGTCCCGGGCGGCGACGTTCTCCTCCAGATGCGCGACGGAGGTCGTGCCGGGGATGGGCGTGACGACCGGCGAGCGGTGGAGCAGCCAGGCGAGCGCGACCTGGGCGGGGGTGGCCCCGATCTCCTTGGCGACACGCGCCACCGGCCCTCCGTCCCTCTTCGCGTGCTCGCCGACGGCGATCGGGAAGAACGGCATGAACGCGATGCCGGCGCTCTCGCAGTGGTCGACGACCGCCTCGTGGTGGCGCGAGGTGAGGTTGTAGAGGTTCTGCACCGCGGCGATCGGCGCGATGGTGGACGCCTCCTCGATCTGCGCCACGTCGACCTCCGAGAGGCCGATCGCGCGGATCTTGCCCTCCTCCTGCAGCTGCTTGAGCGCGCCGACCTGGTCCGCAAGCGGCACCGCCGGGTCGACGCGGTGCAGCATGAAGACGTCGATGTGGTCGAGGCGCAGCCGGCGCAGGCTGAGCTCCGCCTGCTGGCGCAGGTACTCGGGCCGGCCCAGCGGAATCCACTCCTCCAGCGAGGGGCCGGGCCGGCAGACGCCCGCCTTCGTGACGATGACGAGGTCGTCGCGGTAGGGGTGCAGGGCCTCGGCGATCAGCTCTTCGTTGGCGCCGAGCCCATAGGCGTCGGCCGTGTCGATCAGGTTGACGCCGAGCTCGACGGCGCGGCGCAGCACGGCGACGGCGCCGGCTCTGTCGGAAGGCCCGGCCCAGATGTCGCCGTCGGCGAGGCGCATGGCGCCGAACCCAATCCGGTTCACGGTGAACGTGCCGGCGATGTCGAACGTGGCAGGGTGCAGATCGGTCATGTCGTCACCAGTCCTGGATGTCTGTCGGGCGGAACAGTGCCCGGGCCTGATGGATGGTTGGTCGTGCTCATGGTCGGCGGCGTGGCGGAACGGCGGCAACCCCCGCCCGGCACTTCGTCACTCCGGCCCGACTTTGTCAGTTCGCCGTGACAAAGTCCGGCCGATCTGACAAGCCGCGGCACCGGCGCCTGCGGCGACGCTCGCGCCCTGCCAAGAATGGGTCCCGCCTTGGCCGCGACACCTGCCCACAGGGAGGAGGAACAAATGCCTGCGACAACCGTGACATCGGGGCTCATCGCGACGAGCAGCCGCGTCGACGGCTGGAAGGTCCAGGCGACCAAGGACGTGACCTACGAAATCCGCGTCCGCGACGACGTCCTCGACGTCAACAACACCGATCTGCTGGACATCGGCGACACGACCGGTCAGGTCCGGCGGTTCGTCGTGGTCGACGCCAACGTGGCGCAGATCTACGGCGACCGGATCACGAAGTACTTCCGGCATCACGGCGTCGAGCACGAACTGTACGTCTGCCCGGCGGACGAGACCGTCAAGCACTTCGAGACGGTCTTCGACATCGTGGCCGCGATCGACGCCTTCGGGATCGACCGGCGCCGTGAGCCGATCATCGCCATCGGCGGCGGGGTGCTGACCGACATGGTCGGGCTCGCCGCGAACCTGTACCGCAGGGGCACCCCGGTGGTGCGCGTCCCCACGACGCTCATCGGTCTCGTCGACGCCGGCGTCGGCGTGAAGACCGGCGTCAACTTCAACGGCCACAAGAACCGGCTCGGCACGTACTTCGAGTCGACCTTGACACTGCTGGACCGGACGTTCCTGGCCACACTGGACCGCCGGCACATCGCCAACGGCCTGGCCGAGATCCTGAAGATCGGCCTGATCAAGGACGCCCGGCTGTTCGAGTTGCTGCGGGTGCACGGCCCCAGACTGCTGGAGGAGAAGTTCCAGGGCGTCGACCGTTCCGTCAGCCGCGCCGGTGAGGAGACGCTGCAACGCGCGATCCACGGCATGCTCGAGGAGCTCCAGCCGAACCTGTGGGAGACGAAGCTCGAACGGGTGGTCGACTACGGCCACACCTTCAGCCCCACGATCGAGATGCACGCCCTGCCCAAGCTGCTGCACGGCGAGGCGGTCTGCGTCGACATGGCGCTGACGACGGTCCTGGCGAGGCGGCGCGGCCTCGTCGGCGACGACGAGTGCCGGCGGATCCTCGCCGTCATGCGCTCCTTGGATCTGCCGACGTGGGACGCGCACCTGGAGCCGGGCCTGCTGGTGAAGGCGCTCGAGGACACCGTCCGGCACCGCGACGGCCGGCAGCGGCTGCCGCTGCCGGTCGGCATCGGCGACGCGGTGTTCGTCAACGACGTGACCGCGGCCGAGCTGGCCGCGGCCCTCGAGGAGCTGCGCGGGAGCACCGATGGCTGACCGTCCCGCGCTGCTGACCGCCGACGTGCGGCGGCCCGCGGACATCTACGGCGTGCACGGCGCCGCCGGCCTGACCCATTGGAAGTGCCTGGCGAGCCGCAGGGACCTCGCCGGCGACTGGGAGGCCGTGGAGTGGGCGAGCATCCCTCCCGGCGGCCTGAGCGGCGAGCACCGCCACACCCGCACCGAGGAGCTGTACCTCGTCCTCGCCGGAGAGGGCGAGTTCATCGCCAACGGCACCGTCTACCCGGCGTACCCGGGGCGGCTCCTGCTCACCGGCGTCGGCTCGGTGCACGGGCTGCGCAACGCCGGCGACAGCGACCTCGACTGGCTGGTCATCGAGATGCCGACGCCGCCTGTCGCGGCGCGGTTGCGCGGCGCGCCGTTCACCGCGCCGCGGCCGGGAGGGAAGGACGACATGAGGATCGGGCTCTACGACCTGCGAGAGACGGGCGCGGTCGACCCCGGCTCGGTGTTCACCGGGCCGATGCGCACGATCGAACTGCTGACGCTGCGCCCCGGCGACGGCCGCCGGCTGCGGTCCGGCGACGCCGAGCACACCGTGTTCGTGCTGTCGGGCAGCGGCCGGGCGATCTCCGGCGAGGTGGCCGTCACGCTCACGCCCGGCACGTCGGTCACGCTGCCGCTGCACGCCGAGGCGGACTTCTCGGCCGGCCCCGACGGGCTCGAGTTGTTCCACGCCGAGATCGCCGTCCCGCCGGAGGTCGTACCGTGATCGTCCAGCACGCGACCGGCGGCGGCCCGGCGGGCGGGCCGCGGTGGCGCTGCCTGGCACGGCGAGGCATGTTGCACAGCGAGTGCGAGGCCGTCGACCTGCTCGACGTGCCGCCGGGCGAGGCCGTCACGCACCGGGGCAGCGACGGCGTCGACGAGGCGTTCTACGTCGTCTCGGGGTCCGGCGCGCTGATCGCGGAGGGCCGGTCTCATGCGCTGGCCCCCGCCTCGGCGGCGCTCGTGCCGCACGACACGACCGCCACGCTGTCGGCCGGCGGCGAAGGGCTGCGGCTGCTGGCGATCCGGGTGCTGCCGCACGCCACGAGCGCGGACCTGCCGCTCCGAGTGCCGGAGCTGCCACCCGCCGAAAGGACCGCGATCCACTCACACCACCTCCAGGACATCGACACCATAAAGATCGAACAAGGAGCGTCATAATGCTCACCCGGCGCCATTTCCTCGGCGGCACCGGAGCGGTGCTGGGGGCGGCGGGCCTGGGCCTCGCCACGGCACGGGCCACTTCCGCCGCCCCGATCGGCACCCCCCTCGTCACGGTGACGCCCGGCGACCCCCGGTACGGCGACCTCATCACCCCGTTCAACCAGCGGTGGGTGGGCCACCCGGAGCTGGTGCGCCTGCCCACCACCACCGAGCAGGTGGTCCAGGCCGTGCAGGAAGCCGTCTCGGCGGGCAAGCGGGTCTCCGTCCGCGGCGGCGGTCACGGCTACGAGGACTTCGTCTACAACAGCGAGGTCCAGGTCGTCATCGACATGAACCTCATGAACACCGTCTCCTACGACCCGGGCCGGCGCGCCTTCGCGGTCGAGGCGGGCGCGACCCTGTCGGACGTCTACGAGACCCTGTACCAGGGGTGGGGCGTCACCGTACCCGGCGGCGTCTGCGCGAACGTCGGCGTCGGCGGCCACGTCAGCGGCGGCGGGTACGGCATGCTCTCGCGCAGGCTCGGCCTCGTCGTGGACCACCTGTACGGCGTGGAGCTCGTGCACGTCGACCCCTCGGGACGGGCCAGGGCGGTCGTCGCGACCCGCGAGGCGAGCGACCCCAACCGCGACCTGTGGTGGGCGCACGCGGGCGGCGGCGGCGGCAACTTCGGCGTCATCACCCGCTACTTCTTCCGGAGCCCCGACGCGACCGGCGCGGACCCCGCCACACTGCTGCCCCGCCCGCCGGCCGAGGTGCTCGTGACCAACGCGTCGTGGTCGTGGGACGCCGTCACCGAGGAGGGCTTCGCGCGGCTGCTGCGCGCCTACGGGCAGTGGCACGAGACGAACCAGGACCCGGCCTCGCCGTACGCGGGGCTCTGCTGCTGGCTGTTCCTGCCGCACCGCTCGGGCGGCTCCATCAGCCTGCTGCTGCAGATGGACGCCACACCCGCGAACGCCGGCGACCTGGTCGAGCGGTTCCTCGCGCTGCTCGACGACGCCCTGGGCGCCAGGAACGAACACACGACGATGCGCCTGCCGTGGCTCAAGGCGACCCGGCACATGGGCACGTCGAGCGAGTTGCAGAACAGTCCGACGTTCCGTGGCGAGCACAAGTCGGCGTATATGCGGCGCGGCTTCCCCGACCGGCAGATCGCCGCGATCTGGCGGCACCTGAACCGCACCGACTACTCCAACGGCTACGGCATGCTCGTGGCGACGTCGTACGGCGGGCGGGTCAACACCGTCGGCCCCGCCGAGACGGCCGTCGCGCAGCGCGGGGCGATACTCAAGCTGCTCTACCAGACGTACTGGAAGGACCCCGCCGACGACGCGAAGAACGTCGCGTGGCTGCGCGAGTTCTACCGCGACGTCTACGCCGACACCGGCGGCGTGCCCGTCCCCAACGACGTCACCGACGGCTGCTACGTCAACTATCCCGACAGCGACATCGGCGACCCCGCGTGGAACACGTCCGGAACGCCCTGGTACGAGCTGTACTACAAGGGCAACTACGCCAGGCTGCAGCGGGTCAAGGCGGCGTGGGACCCGAACAACGTGTTCCGCCACCGCCAGTCGATCCGGCTGCCGGGAGCGTGATCGCCGTGACCGTCGCGACCGTCGCGCCCCCGTCACGCGACTCCCGGTTGCCGTCGCTGACCGGCATGCGGTTCCTCGCCGCCGTGCTCGTCTTCGTCACCCACGTCGCCGTCGCCGACCTGTTCCTCGACGCCGGCGTCAACCGCTTCCTGCACGACTACCTCAGCCGCGCCGGATACCTCGGAGTGGAGTTCTTCTTCGTCCTCAGCGGCTTCGTGCTGACCTGGTCGGCCCCCGCGGGCGACACCCCACGGCGGTTCCTGCGCCGGAGGTTCGTCAAGATCTACCCGAACCACTTCGTGACGTGGTTCGCCGGACTGCTGCTGATGCTCTGGTACGGCCGGCAGGTCTCCGCGGGCAACACGGTGCCCAGCCTGCTGCTCGTGCAGAGCTGGTCGCCGGACCTCAACGTGCTCGGCGGCACCAACGGCCCGAGCTGGACCCTCGCCTGCGAGCTGCTGTTCTACCTGTCGTTCCCCTGGCTGCATCCGCTGCTGAAGCGGATCCCGGCGGCCCGCCTCTGGGTCGCGGCCGGGCTCGTCACGGCGGCCGTCGGCGCGGTGCCGCTGCTGGCGCAACTGCTGCCGGACACCCCGATGTCGCCGTTCCAGCCGGTCTCGTGGTGGAAGCAGTGGTTCGTGTACTTCCTGCCCGCCCCACGGCTGCTGGAGTTCGTGCTCGGCATCCTCATGGCGTTGATCGTACGCAACGACCGGTGGATCGGGCTGGGCCGGGTGCCGGCGCTCGCGCTGGTCGCCGCCGGCTACGCGCTGATGGTGCTACTGCCCGACGCGTACGGCCTCGTCGCCCCGGCGGCGCTGCCCCTGGCCCTGATGATCGCCGCCTGGGCCCACGGCGACACGCACGGCCGGCGGTCGCTGCTGGCCGGCCGGCTCATGGTGTGGCTCGGCGAGGTGTCCTTCGCCTTCTACATCGTGCACTTCCTCGTGTTCGAGTACGGCCCGATGGGCCTGTCGACCCAACCGGCCGCGGCCCGCGCCGGCACCGTCCCGCACACCCTCGGGGTCGTCGCCGTGACGTTCGCGCTGAGCCTGGCGTTCGGCTGGCTGCTGTACACCCTGGTCGAACGTCCCGCCATGCGGCGCTGGCGCAGCCCCCGGCGGGCCGGCGCCCCGGCCGCGGCACCCGATCCGACCGAACCCGCTGCCGTCACCACGACCCTCGGGAGCACCCCATGACCGCGATCCCCGGAGCCCGCGCGGTGCACCACGTCGCGTACACCGTGCCCGACCTCGAGCAGGCCGTCCGCTTCTTCGTCGACGTCATCGGCGCCGAGCTCGTCTACCGGCTCGGCCCGGTCGAGGATCCCGGCGGCGACTGGATGACCCGCAAGCTCGGCGTGCACCGCGACGCGTCGCTGCGCATCGCGATGCTGCGGCTCGGCCCGGTGACGAATCTGGAGCTGTTCGAGTACAGCTCCCCGGACCAGCGCAGGGAACTGCCCCGCAACAGCGACTGGGGTGGCCATCACCTGGCGATCTTCGTCGACGACGTGGACAAGGCGGTCGAGCACCTGCGGCGACACCCTGGCGTGACGATCCTCGGCGAGCCGGAGACGATCACGGAGGGTCCCATCGCCGGCGACCGCTGGGTGTACTTCACCACCCCGTGGGGCATGAGCATGGAGCTGATCAACATGCCGCCCGGCATGCCGTACGAGCGGGAGACCGAGGCACGGCTGTACCGGCCCGACGGGCGCTGGGACGACCGATGACGTACAACGAGCGCGTCATCGAGGAGTTCCGCGGCAACGGCGGGGTGGTGGCCGACTTCGCGGGCATCCCGCTGCTGTTGCTGACCACGACGGGTGCGCGGACCGGCAGGAGCCGCACGACCCCCCTGGTGTACCTGCCGGACGGCGACCGGCTGGTGGTGTTCGCCGCCAACGGCGGCGCCGACAGATCCCCAGCCTGGTACCACAACCTCATGCGGGCGGGCACCGCGGTCGTCGAGGTCCCCGGCAGGCGCTACCGGGTCCACCCCGCGCTCGTCGGCCCGCCGGAACGCGACGACCTGTGGCGACGCCAGATCGAGCGCGTTCCCCAGTTCGCGGAGTTCCGGGCGGCCACGACCCGCGACATCCCCGTGATCGCCCTGGAACCGGCGGACGACTGAGCCGGCCCCGCGGGGCGAGGCTCGGCTCCCGGCCTGCCCGCCGCACCTTCAGGCGGGCAGGCCGAGTTCGCGGGCGATGAGCATGCGCTGCACCTCGCTGGTGCCCTCGCCGATCTCCAGGATCTTCGCATCCCGGTAGAAGCGGCCGACGGGGAACTCGTTCATGAAGCCGTAGCCGCCGAAGATCTGGGTGGCGTCGCGGGCGTTGTCCATCGCGGCGTTGGACGACACCAGCTTGGCGATCGCCGCCTCCTTCTTGAACGGCATACCGGCCAGCATGCGCTCGGCGGCGTGGTAGTAGGCCAGACGGGCCGTGTGCACCCTGGCCTCCATATCGGCGATCTTGAACTGCAGCGCCTGGTAGCGGCCGATCTCCTGACCGAAGGCCCGGCGCTCCCGCACGTACCGGAGGGACTCGTCCACGCAGCCCTGGGCGAGGCCCACCGACAGCGCGGCGATGGCCACCCGGCCCTCGTCGAGAGTCTGGAGAAACTGCGCGTAGCCCCGGCCGCGCTCGCCCAGCAGATTCTCCTCCGGCACCCGGCAGTCGGCGAACGACAGCTCCCGGGTGTCCGAGGCCGACCAGCCGACCTTGGAGTACTTCTTCGACACCGTGAAGCCGGGCGTGCCCGACGGCACGAGGATCGTGGAGATCTCCGGTCTGCCGTCCTCCCTGCGGCCGGTGATCGCCGCCACCGCGACGACGCCGGTGATGTCGGTGCCCGAGTTGGTGATGAACGCCTTCGAGCCGTCGATCACCCATTCGCCGCCGTCGAGGACGGCCGTGGTGCGCATGCCGCCCGGCACGTCGGACCCTCCGCCGGGCTCGGTCAGGCCGAACGCCCCGAGGATCTCCCCCGCCGCCATCTTCGGCAGCCACCGCTGCTTCTGCGCGTCCGTGCCGAACCGCAGGATCGGCATCTCGCCCAGCGAGACCGCCGCCTCCAGGGTGATCGCCACCGAGGAGTCGACCCTGGCCAGTTCCTCCAAGGCCAGGCACAGCGCGAAGTAGTCGCCGCCCATGCCGCCGTACTCCTCCGGGACGGGCAGGCCGAACAGGCCCATCGCACCCATCTTGCGGACGATGTCGTACGGGAACTCGCACCGCTCGTAGTAGTCCCCGATGACGGGGGCCACCACCTCGCGGGCGAACTCCTCGACCGACTTGCGCAGTTCGACGTGCTCGTCGTTGAGCATCTAGATCTCCTTGGCGAGAGCCTGGACGACGCGGGAGGGACTCGGCCGGCCCAGGATGCCGGCGAGCCAGAGGCTGGTGGCGGCCAGCGACCTGACGTCCACCCCGGTCTCGACGCCGAGACCGTCGAGCATCCAGACCAGGTCCTCGGTCGCGAGGTTGCCGGTGGCGCTCTTGGCGTACGGGCAGCCGCCGATGCCGCCGGCGGAGGAGTCCACGACCGTGATCCCCCGCCTGATCGCGGTGAGCGTGTTGGCGAGGGCCTGGCCGTAGGTGTCGTGGAAGTGGACGGCCAGCCGGTCGGGCCCGACGCCGGCCTCGGCGAAGGCGTCGAGCAGCGCCTCGACGTGCCGGGGCGTGCCGACGCCGATCGTGTCGCCGAGCGACAGCTCGTAGCAGCCGAGGTCGAGCAGCCTGCGCCCGACCCTGGCGACCTGCTCGGGCGCGACCGGCCCCTCCCAGGGGTCGGCGAAGCACATCGACACGTACGCCCTGACCCGCATGCCGTGGGCGAGGGCCCGTTCGACGACGGGGGCGAACATCTCGAACTGCGACTCGACGGTCCGGTTCAGGTTGCGTTGCGCGAACGACTCGGTGGCGCTGCCGAAGATCGCGATGTCGGTCACCCCCTGCTCGAGCGCGCGGTCGAGACCCCGCTCGTTCGGGACGAGCACCGGGTAACGGACTCCCGGCACCCGCGGCAGGCTCTCTAGCAGTTCGCCCGCGTCCGCGAGCTGGGGGACCCACTTGGGGTGGACGAAGCTCGTCGCCTCGATGGTCGTCAGCCCGGCCTCGGCCAGCCGCCCGATGAACTCGCGCTTGACCTCGACGGGCACGACGGCGGACTCGTTCTGCAGGCCGTCGCGCGGGCCGACCTCGTAGATCGTCACTCGCACGGCGTCACCCTCGCCACGACCGCGTCCAGCTCCACCGTCTGCCCCGGCCGGGCCCGCAGCTCGGCGAGCACGCCGTCGGCCGGCGCCGTCAGGGTGTGTTCCATCTTCATCGCCTCCACGACGACCAGCGGCTGCCCCGCGGTGACCCGATCGCCCTCCGCCGCCTTGACGAGCAGCACCGTTCCCGGCATCGGGCTGCGTACGACCCCGTCGCCGGCGAGCGCCCCGCCCTGCCGGTCCTCCGGGTCGCCGGGTTCGTGCCGGGTGACGGGCCATGCGCGGCCGCCCTCGGCGAGCCACACGGTGTCGCGGTTCCGGACCACCGCGTACCTCCGGGTGACGCCGCCGAGGGTGACCGCCACCCCGTCGGCGCCGGTCCACTCAAGCCGCGCACGGCCGAGTGAACGATCGTTAACTTCGATCTCCGCGTCGCCCGCGGCGCCCCGCACCCGTACGGGCACGCCGAGCCGGTGCACGGTCCAGGCGGGCTCCCCGACGCGCCAGCCGTCCGCCACGTCCCACGGGTCGCCCGTCGCGCGTCCGGAGCCGCCGAACCCGGCGTGGAAGACGAGCCCGGCCGCCGCCAGCACCTCGTCCGGCGTCTCGCCGCTCACCAGGTCGCCGAGCCGCCGCTCGACCAGTCCGGTGTCGAGCCGCCCGGCCGCGACCTCGGGGTCGGCCAGCAGCGCGCGCAGGAACCCGATGTTCGTGGTGACCCCGAGGATCACGGTCGAGGCCAGCGCCCGGTCGAGGGCCGCGAGCGCGCCCGCCCGGTCGGGAGCCCAGGCGACCGCCTTGGCCAGCATGGGGTCGTAGTCGCTGCCCACGGCCATGCCGCCGGTCAGCCCGGAGTCGAACCGCACGCCCTCCCCCGCGGGCTCGCGCAGGGCCAGGATCCGGCCGCCGGTCGGCAGGAAGTCGCGGGCGGGGTCCTCGGCGTAGACGCGGGCCTCGACGGCGTGGCCGCGCGGGCGCACCTCGTCCTGCCCGAACGGCAGCAGTTCCCCCGCGGCGATCCGCAGTTGCAGTTCGACCAGGTCGAGGCCCGTGACCATCTCGGTGACCGGGTGCTCGACCTGCAGCCGGGTGTTCATCTCCATGAAGAAGAAGTCGCCGGGGCGGGAGCCGGGGACGATGAACTCGACCGTCCCCGCGCCGACGTAGCCGACCGACCGGGCGGCCTGCACCGCCGCCGCCCCCATGCGGGCCCGCGTCTCGTCGTCGAGCAGCGGCGAGGGCGCCTCCTCGACGATCTTCTGGTGGCGCCGCTGCAGGCTGCACTCGCGCTCGCCGAGGTGGACGACGTTCCCGTGGCCGTCGGCCATGATCTGGATCTCGATGTGCCGGGGACGGTCGACGAACCGCTCGATCAGCAGGGTGCCGTCCCCGAAGGCCGCCGTCGCCGTACGGCGGGCCGACTCGACCGCCGCGGCCAGGCCGTCGGCGGACTCGACCCGCAGCATGCCCTTGCCGCCCCCGCCCGCGGACGGCTTGATCAGCACGGGGAAGCCGATGCGCTCGGCGACCTCGGCCAGGTCGTCGTGCGGTTCGGCGCCGCCGGGCACGACCGGCACGCCCGCGCGGGCGACGGTCTCCTTGGCCCGGATCTTGTCGCCCATGGCCTCGATGGCCCCGGCCGGCGGGCCGACGAACACCAGGCCCTCGGCCGCGCAGCGCTGGGCGAACTCGGCGTTCTCGGCGAGGAAGCCGTAGCCGGGGTGGACGGCCTCGGCGCCGCTCGCCCGGGCCGCCTCGATGATCGCGTCGATGTCGAGGTAGCCGCGCGGGAGCCGTACGGCGAGGTCGGCCTCGCGCACGTGGCGCGCGTCGCGGTCGGCGTCGCTGTGGACGGCGACGGCCCGCACGCCCAGGGCGCGCAGCGTACGGATGATCCGGACGGCGATCTCGCCCCGGTTGGCGATCAGGACACTGGAGAACATCACGAGAGAACCCGACGCAGTGAGCGGAGTGAGCGGCGAGGAACGAGCCGCTCGCGAAGCGAACGAGGAGCTGGTGAACGAGTCATCGACACTGCCTCACATCCGGAAGACGCCGTAGCCGACGGGTTCGAGGGGGGCGTTCGCGGCGGCGCCGAGCGCCAGGCCGAGGACGGTCCTGGTGTCCGCCGGGTCGATCACCCCGTCGTCCCACAGGCGCGCGGTCGAGTAGTAGGGGTTGCCCTGGTGCTCGTACTGGGCCCGGATCTCGTCCGGGTCGGCGTCGCCGACCATGGTGAGCACGGTGGCCGCCTGCTCGCCGCCCATGACGGAGATGCGGGCGTTCGGCCACATCCACAGGAAGCGGGGCGAGTAGGCGCGGCCGGCCATCGCGTAGTTGCCGGCGCCGAACGAGCCGCCGATGATCACGGTGAACTTCGGCACCCGGGCGCAGGCGACCGCCGTCACCATCTTCGCGCCGTGCTTGGCGATGCCCCCGGCCTCGTACGCCTTGCCGACCATGAAGCCGCTGATGTTCTGCAGGAACACCAGCGGGATCGACCGCCGGTCGCACAGCTCGATGAAGTGCGCCCCCTTGAGCGCCGACTCGCCGAACAGGATGCCGTTGTTGGCCACGATCCCCACGGGGTGCCCGTGGATCCTGGCGAATCCGGTGACCAGGGTCGGGCCGTACTCTGCCTTGAACTCCAGGAACCGGCTGCCGTCGACCACCCGGGCGATCACCTCGCGCACGTCGTACGGCTGGCGGGTGTCCTGGGGGACGATGCCGTACAGGTCGCGGGGGTCCCACAGCGGCGGCTCGGCGGGCGCGACCTCCCAGGGGCGGGGGCTCTTCGGTGCGAGCGTCGACACGATGTCCCGCACGATCTTCAGGGCGTGCGCGTCGTCCTCGGCGAGGTGGTCGGTGACGCCGCTGACGCGGGCGTGGACCTCGCCGCCGCCCAGTTCCTCGGCCGTGACGGTCTCGCCGGTGGCGGCCTTCACCAGCGGCGGCCCGCCCAGGAAGATCGTGCCCTGGTTGCGGACGATCACGGCCTCGTCGCTCATCGCCGGGACGTACGCGCCGCCCGCGGTGCAGGAGCCGAGCACGGCCGCGATCTGCGGGATGCCCCGCGCCGACATGGTGGCCTGGTTGTAGAAGATGCGGCCGAAGTGCTCGCGGTCGGGGAAGACCTCGTCCTGCTTCGGCAGGAAGGCGCCGCCCGAGTCGACCAGGTACACGCACGGCAGGTTGTTGTGGAGGGCGACCTCCTGGGCGCGCAGGTGCTTCTTGACCGTGATCGGGTAGTAGGTGCCGCCCTTGACGGTGGCGTCGTTGGCCACGATCACGACTTCGCGCCCGGCGACGCGTCCCACGCCGGTGATGATCCCGGCGGCCGGGGCCTGGTCGTCGTACATGCCGGTGGCCGCGAGCGGGGACAGCTCCAGGAAGCGCCCGCCGGGGTCGAGGAGCGTGTCGACGCGGTCCCTGGGCAGCAGCTTGCCGCGCTGGACGTGCCTGGCCCTGGCCCGCTCGGGGCCGCCGCGCGCCGCCGTGGCGAGCCGTTCCCGCAGGTCCGCCACCAGGCGTTCGTTCGCCTCCGCGTTGCGCTTGTACGGCTCGCCGCCCGGGTCGCACCGGCTCTCCAGCACCGGCCAGTCACTCGTGCTCATGCTCGGATGTTAATCATCGTTAACAGACTCCGTCTACTATGGTGCCGTGAAGACCGGGAGGACCGTGAAGACCCCTACCCGCAATCGGCGGGCCGAGATCCTGGAGGCGGCCGCGGACCTCTTCGCGGCGCGCGGCTTCCACGGCGTGTCCATCGAGGACATCGGCGCGGCCGTGGGCGTGTCGGGGCCGGCGCTCTACCGGCACTTCAGCGGCAAGGAGGCCCTGCTCACCGAGATGCTGCTCGACATCAGCGAGCGGCTGCGCGAGCAGGGGGCGCGGCTGGCCACCACCGCCGACCCGGACACCGCGGAGGCCGCGCTCGACGCGCTGCTGTCCGGGCACATCGAGTTCGCGCTGACTCACCCCGCGCTCATCCGGGTCCACGAGCGCGAGCTCGACAACGTGCCGGAGCAGGCCCGGCGGGCCATCCGGCGGCTGCAGCGGCTCTACGTCGAGGAGTGGGTAACCGTGCTGTCCGAACTGCACCCCGCGTGCCCGCCCGCGCGGCTGCGCGCCGCGACGCATGCGGTCTTCGGCCTGCTCAACTCCACCCCGCGCAGCGCCCGTGAGCTCGCCCCCGAGGCCATGGCCGACCTGCTCCGCACCATGGCCCGCGCCGCGCTGGCGCGGCTTTGACCGCCTGACCGGTCAGGCGAGCAGCCGGCGGGCGGCGCGTTCGATGTCGGACTCCGACAGCAGGACGGTGTCGGCGGCGGGGCCGAGCGGCACGAAGCTGTCCTGTGAGGTCACCCGGGCGATCGGGCCCCGGAAGCCGTTGTCGACGAGCGCCGCGATCACGCTCTCGGAGACGCCGCCGCTGCGGCGGGTCTCGTCGGCGATCAGCACGCGGCCGGTCAGTTCGGCCGCGCGCACGAGGTCGTCGACCGGCAGCGGCGACAGCCACCGCAGATCGAGCACCCGGCAGCCCATGTCCTCCGCTGTGAGCTTGACCGCCGCCCGCAGGCTCATCCGCAGGCCGTTGCCGTAGGTGACGATGGTCAGGTCGCGGCCGTCTCCGTAGGAGCGGGCGCGGCCGACCGGGACGTGCGTCTCGGCCCAGCGCGCCGGCGGCGCGTACGGCGCGAGCCAGCCGCCGTCGCCCTCCTCGAAGAGATCACGGGTGTGGTACAGCGCGATCGGTTCGAGGAACACGCAGACGCTGCCGTCCGCGCGGGCGGCGGCCAGGCAGGTGCGCAGCATCGCGGCCGCGTCGTCGGGCCGCGCCGGAGACGCGACGATCACGCCGGGAATATCGCGCAACGCGGCAATTGAGTTGTCATTATGGAAATGTCCCCCAAAGCCCTTTTGATAGGCATATGAGGCGACTCGAACGACCAGGGGATTGCGATACGCGCCCTGCGAGAAGAACTGCATGGTCGACGCCTCGCCGCGAATCTGGTCAAGCGCGTTGTGCAGGTAGGCCAGATATTGGATCTCCGGCACCGGCAGCAGCCCCGACACCCCGGCCCCGAGCGCGAGGCCGAGGATCGCCTGCTCGTCCAGGAGCATGTCGAAGACCCGCTCGGCCCCGAACCTGCGCAGCAGCCCGCGCGTCACGCCGTACACGCCGCCCTTGCGGGCCACGTCCTCGCCGAACACCAGGACCCCGGGGTCCAGCGCCATCTCGTCGGCCAGCGCGCGGTTGACCGCCTGGGCGACCGTCAGCCTGCCCTCCTGCTCCGGCAGCGTGGCGAAGGCCCTCTCGCGCGCCTCGGCGGGCGCGGACCGCACGGCCTCGGCGGCCACCGCCTCGGGACGGCGCGGCGCGAGCGGGGCCATCACCTCCGCCGCCGTCGCCAGCCGGGGCCGCCGCGCGCACTCCGACGCCAGCTTCAGCACGTGGTCGCGCTCGGCCTCGTAGCGTGCGAGCAGTTCCTCGGGCTCGGCCAGGCCCGTTTCCACCAGCAGCCGCGCCGTACGGACGAGGGGGTCGCGGTCCAGGTCGGCGGCGATCTCCCGGCGGGTGCGGTAGCCGATCTCCACGTCGGAGCCCGCGTGGCCCATCAGGCGCACGGTGCGCAGGTGCAGGAACGCCGGGGCGCGGTTGACGCGCACGTGCTCGACGGCGCGCAGCGCCACGTCGTAGGTCTCGGCCACGTCGCAGCCGTCGGCCTGGAAGTACTCCAGCAGAGGGTGCCTGGCCTGCGCGACCCATTCCGGCGGCGTCTTCACGCTGATGCCGAGTCCGTTGTCCTCGCACACGAACAGCACCGGGATCTGCAGCCCGCGGAAGCGGCCGTACGCGGCGGTGTTCAGCCCGGTCAGCGCGGAGGCGTGGTTCATCGACGCGTCGCCGAAGCTGCAGACGGCGACGGCGTCCCCGGGCCAGGGCGAGGGCAGGCCGAGCACGCGGGCCCGCTCGATCGCGAAGCCGACGCCGACGGCGCGCGGCAGGTGGCTGGCGATCGTGGAGGTCTGCGGGATGACGGCGAGACCGGAGTGGCCGAACACCTTGTGCCGGCCGCCCGCGATCGGCTCCTCGGCCGACGCCGTGACCCCCAGCAGCACGTCGCGCAGGCCCTCCTCGGCCAGCCGCCCCGCCTGGGCCGAACGGGTCAGGTAGAAGGCGCCGGACCGGTAGTGCAGGAGCGCGGGGTCGTCCACGCGGAGCGCGGCGGCCACGGCGGCGTTGCCCTCGTGCCCCGACGACCCGATCGTGTAGAAGCCCTCGTCGCGCTCACGCATGAGGCGGGCGGCGACGTCGAGGAGCCGGCTGCCGAGCTGCACGGCGAACAGTTCACGGCACCGCGTGCCCGTCAGGCCCGTGCCCGGCCGCACCGGCAGGTCCGGGTCCCGGGAGGGTCCGGGGGTCAGCGCCCCGACGGCCTCGGCGAAATGCGTCTCCACAGCGTCCCGCACCACACGGCCGATTATGTCGCACGATGCACGCTCCGTCCCGCGCAGTGGCAACTCCGTACACGATCGGTTATGGATCTTGCCTTTGACACAAATCGATGACGATAAGTCAGCGGGCTCAACCGTCGCCGGTGTTCGCCCGTCTACTCGTTATGAATGACGTGGCACCCTCAGGCCGCGTTCAACCACCGGGAAGGATGGTTCACCGGAATGTTGAAACGCATTCATGCCGCGATAGCGGCAGTGGCTCTGGGAGGGGCGGCCCTCGTCGCGCTCCCGGCCACCGCCGGCGCGGCGACGGCGGCGGGTCCCGGCGACCTGACCGTCTCCCCCAGTCCCGTCGTCGTCGCCGGCGGCGCGGGCACCACGGCGACCTTCACCTACACGGCGTCCGAGGAGGGCGCGGCGAGGCTGGTCGACCGCGACGGCCGCACCGTCAGCCTGGATCCCGACCCCACGGGTCCCGGCGCCTACACGGCCAAGTACGGCTTCACCTTCAGGGACGAGCCCGGCGCCTGGAAGCTGGAGGTGCGGGCCGGCGGCGGCACCGCGAGCAAGGAGTTCCAGGTCCACTGGACCACCGACCTCGACTTCGACGCGGCGCCGGACGTCGTCGACCGGGGCGACCCGATCAGGCTGACCGGCGCGCTGACCTACCGGGACGGCGGCGGCCGGCAGGCCTACGACGGGCAGCGGGTGTACATCGCCTTCAAGCCCGCCGGCGGCT
The DNA here is from genome assembly GCF_040644495.1 of Microbispora sp. NPDC046973. Classification (NCBI taxonomy): domain Bacteria; kingdom Bacillati; phylum Actinomycetota; class Actinomycetes; order Streptosporangiales; family Streptosporangiaceae; genus Microbispora; species Microbispora sp. NPDC046973. Next base: position 68,928 of record NZ_JBEYWQ010000013.1, read on the forward strand.
CCTACAGCCGGGTCGGATCGGTCACGACCGACCGGCACGGCCGCTTCTCGGTCGAGCGCAGGGCGGACGGGACCGGCTGGTGGCGCGCCGAGTTCGAGGGCGCCTCCGACGCCGAGCCCGCGACGAGCGACAGCGACCGGGTCGACGTCAGGGCCCAGGCCAGCCGCACCCGGATCACCGGATTCGACGCCTCCCCCGAGCCCGTCGACGCCGGTGACACGCTGCGCCTGCGCGGCCGGCTGGAGATCTCCGGCTTCGCCGGCTGGAGCGGCTACCCGGGCCGGCAGGTGAAGATCCTGTTCAAGCCGGCCGGCGGTTACCGCTGGCAGTACGTCACCTCCGACTGGACCGACTCCTACGGCCGCTTCTCGGCGGACGTCACGGCCAGGACCTCCGGCTGGTGGCGGGCCGAGTTCGAGGGCGCCGGCGGGGCGGGCTACTCGGCGAGCGCGACCGACTACGTGACGGTCCGCGCGCCCCGGCCGACGCCTCCGCCGCCCACGCCCAAGGCCGACACCCGGGTCGTCCAGTTCAACGCCGCTCCGGAGCCGGTCCGGTATCACCGGTACCTGACCTTCCGGGGCAAGCTCCAGGCGTGGGACGACGGCTGGGAGGGCTACGGTCACCAGCGGGTGACCGTGTGGTTCAAGAAGGCCGGCGGCTCCTGGCACTACGTCAAGACGCTGTGGACGAACAGCACCGGCAAGTTCTGGGGCACGACCAAGGCGTCGGCGTCCGGCTACTGGAAGGTGGTCTTCGCCGGGAACGGCGAGGCCGATCGCTCCACCAGCCGGAGCGACTGGGTGCGCGTGAAGCGCTAGAGGATTATTGAGCCGGCCCGGGGCGTGCCGCACGCCCCGGGCCGGTTCACGCCCGCGATCGCCGGACGGGCGCGACGGCTAGAGTTTCGGCGATCACGGCGAGCGCTGCATCGGGGGCGACGGTTGGACGCGTTGATATTGATCGCCTTCGTGGTGACGGCCGTCGTGATGGTCGCGGCCTTCGCACTGGCCGCCCGGCGGCTTCTCGGACTGCGTTTCGGGACGGTCCGCACGCTGCTCGGCGCCGCCCTCGCCGTCCTGCTGGTCGGCCCGGTCTCGCAGGCCCTGGTCGGCCCGGTGGTGGGGAACCAGGCCGGAATCACCCCGCTGTGGTTCATCATCCTCGCGTTCGCCTGCGCGCTGCTGGCCTCGATGGTGTTCCTGGCGATCGCCGAGGCCCTCGTGCCGACGGGATCGATCCCGGGCCCCCTGGAGGCGGTGACCGCGATCCGGCGGCGAGCAGGACGATCACGACGCTACCTGCGCATCACCCGGATTCTCGTCCGCCACGGCCTCGGCCCCTATCTGCGCGGCCGCGACCCCGACCTGGGCGCCCCCTCCAGCCGCTTACGGCTGGCCCGCTCGCTGCGCGAGGCGCTCGACGAGGGCGGGGTCACGTTCGTGAAGCTGGGGCAGATCCTGTCCACCCGCGGCGACCTGCTGCCGCCCGAGTTCGTCGAGGAACTGCGCCTGCTGCAGGACCGGGTCGAGCCCGCGCCCTGGGAGGAGATCGAGCGCGTCGTCACCGGCGAGCTGGGCGGGCCGGTGGAGGAGGTCTTCGCCTCGTTCGAGCGCACGCCGCTGGCGGCGGCGTCGATCGCGCAGGTCCACCTCGCGCGGCTGCGGTCGGGAGAGGAAGTGGTGGTCAAGGTCCAGCGCCCCGGGATCGCCCCCGTGGTGGAGAGGGATCTGGACATCGTGGCCCGCCTCGCCCGCACGGCGGAGCGGCGCACGCGCTGGGCCCGCGGAGTGGGGCTCGGCGACCTCGCCCGAGGCTTCGCCGAGGCGCTGCGCGAGGAGCTCGACTTCCGGGTCGAGGCGGCGAACATGGCCGCCGTAGCCGCGACGTCGAAGGACGCGGCCGTACGGTCGCCCGTGCCCCATCCGCGGCTGAGCGGCCGCCGCCTCCTCGTGATGGAACGGCTGGACGGCGTTCCGCTCGCCAGCGGCCGGGACGGCCTCGGCCCCTCCGAACGCGAGGAGGTCGCCAGGACCGTGCTGCACGCGCTGCTGGAGCAGATCCTGCTGAACGGGGTGTTCCACGCCGACCCGCACCCCGGGAACATCATGCTGCTGTCCGGCGGGGGCGTCGCCCTGCTGGACTACGGGTCTGTCGGACGTCTCGACGGCACCCTGCGGGCCGCGCTCCAGCGCCTGCTCGCCGCGCTGGACCTCGCCGACCCCGCGGGCGTCGGCGACGCCCTGCTTGAGCTGGTGCCCCGCCCGGACGAGATCGACGAGCGCGAGCTGGAGCGCGAGATCGGCCGCTTCATGGCCCGCCACCTGGTGCCCGGCATCGCCCCGGACTCCCGGATGTTCGCCGACCTGTTCCGCCTGGTCTTCGCCCACAAGCTGTCAGTGCCGCCGGAGGTGGCGGCGGTGTTCCGGGCGCTCGGGACGATCGAGGGCACGCTCACCGGCCTCGCGCCCGGGTTCGACATTGTGAAGGAGGCGCGGGACTTCGCCGGCCGCCGCCTGTCCCCGCCCGGCAGCCGGGAGGAGATCCGCACCGCGGTGGTCCAGGAGGCGGTGCGCCTGCTGCCCCTCCTGCGGCGGCTGCCCCGAAGCGTGGACCGCATCGTCGGAGCGGCGGAGAGCGGCAGGTTCAGCGTCAACGTGCGGCTGTTCGCCGACGCCCGGGACCGGCGGCACATGACCGGCCTGCTGCACCAGGCCCTCCTGACGGTGCTGGCCGCCACCGCGGGCATCATGGCCGTGCTGCTGCTCGACTCCGAGCGCGGGCCACGGGTGACCCCCGCCGTCACCCTCTACCAGCTCATCGGCTACAACCTGCTGGTGGTGAGCGCCGTCCTCGCGCTGCGCGTGCTCGTGGCGATCTTCCGTGAGCGCCGGGAGGAGTGAACCCGTCAGCGGGTCGAACGTATGCGCATCAGAGCCAGTCGCGGCGTTTGAAGACCAGGTAGAGCGTGAGACAGACGACCCCCATGAGCATGATCGCCACGGGGTAACCGAGCAGCCAGTGCAGCTCGGGCATGTGGTCGAAGTTCATCCCGTAGATCGTGCCGACCAGCGTCGGGGCGAACAGGATGGCCGCCCACGCCGAGATCTTCTTGACCTCGTCGCCCTGGGCGATGCTCGCGGCCGTGAGCTTGGTCATCTCCTCGTTCTGCTGCTGGCTGACGAGTGTGGAGTTGACGACGAGGATGTCCTGGAGCATCTGCCGGAAGCCCGCCACGCGCTCGGTGACCGTGATGGCGTGGTCGGACACGTCGCGCAGGTAGCGCTGCAGCTCCTCGTTCACACCGTACTTCGGCGAGCCCGCGATGAAGCCGTCGAGCATCGGGACCAGGGGGCTGGCCGCCCGCTGGAACTCGATGACCTCCCGCGACAGGCTGTAGATGCGCCGGGGCGCGGCGGGGTCGCCGCCGAAGACCTGCACCTCGATCTCGTCGATGTCGTTCTGCAGCCCGGCGACCACCGGCGCGTAGCCGTCCACCACCGCGTCGAGGATCGCGTACAGCACGGCCTGCGGCCCCTGGCGGAGCAGGTCGGGGTCCGACTCCATGCGCCGGCGCACCTTGGACAGGTCGGGCGCCTCGCTGTGCCGTACGGTCAGCACGAAGTCGGGGCCCACGAAGACGTGCAGCTCGCCGAAGGCGACCTTCTCGGGCTGGTCGAGGTACTGCGCCGCCCGCAGCACCACGAACAGCGTGTCGCCGTACCGGTCGGCCTTGGGCCGCTGGTGGGCGACGATGGCGTCCTCGATGGCGAGCTCGTGCAGGCCGAACTCCTCGGCCGCCTTGATCAGCTCGGCCTCCTCCGGCCGGTAGAGGCCGATCCACGCCATCGCCTTCGGCCGCGAGCGCAGCGAGGCGATCGCGTCGCCCAGGGAAAGCGGCGAGTCCACGCGCTCACCGTCGACGTACACCGCGTTGTCGATCACGCTCTGCCTGAACGTCTCCCCCTCGTTCGCACGGGGGTCCATGGAGTGCTCGGGAGCCTGCTCCGGTTTCGCCCTCATCAGCCCACTCAATCCGCGCAGTCCACGCATACGCCGCTCAGCCACACCTAGAAGGTAACCGCCCTCGTACGGGGCGCCGGCCCCCGCCATCCGGCGTGGGCACGCTCCGGGCACCCGCGCGTCCCGTCCGTTTCCGGCTAACCGAAAATCCAGGCCACGCCGTCACCGCCGGAGAAAGGCGGGAAGAAAAGCCGACCGTTGAAACTCGAACCAAAAAAGGCTCTTGACCGATTTCTCATCGGCTTCGTACCATCCCTACAGGGCTGGGACGGGGGACGTCGACAGCCGAAAACGGGGCCTTACCCCTTCTCCTGCATCGCGAGAGGAGGTGTGTCATGAAGTCCTACGTGAAGCCGGTCGTCATCGAACTCCGCCGGATGGTGGTCGACGGCGGCCACTGATGTGAAACGTACGCACCACTCGCTCTCGCCATCGGAGAGGAGGTGTGTCATGAAGTCCTACGTGAAGCCGGTCGTGATCGAGCTGCGCCGCATGGTCGTCGACGGCGGCCACTGATTCGCTGACCCCGACTCTTTATCCGGCATACTTCCGTCGCAGGATATGCCGCAGTGAAACCCCCGTCCCAGCCCATCCAAGAGGACCAAGTGATCACTGCAGCCGAATGCAAGACCTATGCCGAGTTCGTCGAGAAGTACCAGTGGTATGTCTACCCGGTCCTCTCCGCCCGCATTTCGCGGATTCACGGCCTCGGCTCGCGGGCCGAGGTGGCGATCGACATGGGCACCGGCCCCGGTCACCTGACCGCGTACCTCGCCAGGGACCACGCCGACGTCGTCCACGCGGTCGACGTCAACCCCGCGATGCACGAGATCGCCAGGGCCACGTGCGAGCGGCTCGACCCTCCCGGCAAGGTCTTCTTCGACCTCGCCGACGTGCATGACCTGCCCTATCCGGACGGGCACGCGGATCTCGTGGTCTCCTACTCCTGCTTCCACCACTGGGCCGACCCCGTACGGGGCCTGGAAGAGTGCCTGCGCGTCCTGCGGCCCGGCGGACTCCTCTACCTGACCGACACCGACGGAGCCCGGCGCGACGCCGGCTCGATCATCAAGGAGACGGTCGTCGAACCGGAGTATTTCCGATTCGTGGCCGAGGCGTTCGAGGAGAGCGTCGACCGCTCCGCCGTGGCCGCACTCGTCCAATCCGCAGGAGTGTCGGAATTCACGCTGCGGGATTTCGTCCTGGAGGAGGAGGACGTCATGGCGGCCATCGACGACTTCCCGCCCGGCCGGCCACTCCCGGCGGTGAGCGAAAAGGAGCTGGGAGCAGTTTCCTGGGAACTCGTCATCAGAAAGACCCGCTGATCGCCGTCCACAATGAAAGGACCGTTCCGTGGCCATCACCGCCGACACGATCGTCGCTCCGGCACCCGGCGTCGAACCCCGGAGATATCTCAAGGGAATGGTGATCGACCCGGGTATCTCCCTCAACGAGGTGGCCTCTTTCATCTTCAGTCAGTTCGACGGTGAAAGGTCGCTCAAGCAGGTGGCCGAAGCCGTTACCCGCGAATATCAGATAAGCCTCGACGACTGCCTTCCGGACGTGATCGGCACCGCCTCGGAGCTCGTCGAGTTCAACGTCGTGAAAATCGTGTCGCCGTGACGGCCGGCGGCATCGACTATCAGTCTCTCGCCCGTTCGCGCGCGAACGGAATGGTCAACTACATCGCCTTGCTGATCGCGCTCGCGAGGGACACGGGCCGAAGCGCGGAGGACCTGGCCCAGTGGGTTCAGCGGCCGTACGAGGAGCTGGGCCTGTACGCGGAGCTGGCGCGGCTCCCGGCGGAGGAACGGCTCAAGCTCGCGGCCGAGCGCTTCGCCACCGGCCGCCGGCTCCTCTACGACGAGGTCGACGTGACGGAGCTCGCGGACAGGCCGGGGTACCGGATCCGCAGTCTCGTCTGGTACGCCGACCGGCAGCTCGAGACCGCCGCGTTGTTCGGCGTCGCGATCGAGGAGATTCGTTCCTACGCGGCGCTGCTGGCCACGCGGCAGCTCTCGCTGCAGGGCATCCGCGCGGTGGTCACCCCGGCCGGCTCCTACGAGATCGCCGAACTCACGCCGGACGACACGGAAGGGGCGTAGATGAGCGCCCGGACAGGACAGGAAGCCGGGATGCGAACGCCCCGCCCGGCCCGTCTCATCGTGCTGGCGACCTCGGCGGCCGTGATCGCCAGCGTGATGAGCACGTCCATGCTGAACCTCGCCCAGCCGGACCTCGTCCGGACCTTCGGGGTGGGATACGAGTCGCTGCAGTGGCGGCACGTCGTCTTCTGGACCGCCCTGGGGGTCGGCATGCCGACCCTTGGCCGGCTCTGCCGATCCGTACGGCCCCGCACGCTCATCCTCACGGGACTCGCGTTGTTCCTGGTCTCGGCCGTCGGCAGTGCGACCACCCGCACCTTCGGCCTGTGGCTCGGCTGGCAGGCGCTGCAAGGGCTGGCGGACGCGTTCATCGTCCCCGCGCAGTCGGTGATCATCCGCCAGGTCCTGCCCGAGGAACGGCGCGGATGGGCCTTCGGCATCATGGCGTCGGTGATCGCGGCGGCCAACGTCGTGGGCCCGGGGATCGGCGGGCTCATCCTCCAGTTCGGCGCCTGGCCGATGATCTTCTGGTTCATGTGCGCCGTCGGGATCCTAGCGGCGATCGCCTCGCTCGTCCTGATCCCCGCGAGCCCTCCCGAGGGCGGCGGCACCGCGCGGCTCCCGCTGGCCGCGGCCGTGCTGTTCGCCGCGATGGTCGTCGGCGTGCAGGCGCTGCTGATGCCCGGCGAATGGGCGTCCGGCCGCGGGTACGCGTGGCTGTCGGTGCTGGCGGTGGCGACCGCGTGTTTCCGCCTGCTGGAGAGCCGCGCCGCCGACGACCGGCGCTTCGCCCCGCGTTCCCTGTTCCGGCACCGGGACTTCCTGGTCGCGATGGCGCGCGGGTTCGTCGTCTTCACCGCGGTCAACGCCGTCTTCTTCTTCCTGCCCAGCCACCTGCGGGAGTCGGGGCGGCTTCCGGCGGCGCTGGCCGGGTCGCTGCTGCTCGCCTCGGCGATCATCCGGGTGTCGCTCGGCGGGTGGGGCGGACGCCGGTCCGACGCCGACCTGTCCAGGTCCCTGAGCGTGGGAGTCGTGCTGGTCATCGCGGCGATCCTGCTGTTTCTGCCCGGCGGGCCGGGCACGATGCTCTACCTGGCGGTCCCCGCGCTCGTCCTGTCGTCGGTGGGCTCCGTCCTCCTCACGCCCGGCCTCAACAAGCTCGGGATGCGCGCGATGCCGGAGGGCGACACGGGAACCTTCGCCGGGTTCTTTCAGCTCGCCCAGTTCCTCCCGGGCGGGCTGGCGGGAGCGGCCTTCGGGCGGCTCGTCGAGGACGGCCGGACGGGCGGCTTCGACACCGCGGGATATCGATGGGTGCTCGTCATCTCGGCGCTGCTTCTCCTGCTGGCCCTGCTGCTGGCGCGCCGCGCGGAGCGCCGGTCGGATCAGCGGCCCGCCGGAGCGCTCGCGGCACGGCCGTTGGCGGTCCAGGAGGTGGAGTGATGTGCGGCATCGCGGCCGTGTTCGCCATCGGCCGGAGTGTCCTGGACGACGAGGACCGGGCGGCGGCCGACCGGATGATCCGTGCCATGGCGCACCGCGGACCCGACGGCGACCACGCGGCCGACGGCGCGGGGCACGCGCTGCGGTTCGCGCGGCTGGCCGTCTTCGGGCTGGCCGACGGGCGGCAGCCGTTCGCCTCCCCGGACGGCCGGCTGCTCACCATGGTCAACGGGGAGATCTACAACCATGCCGAGCTGCGCGCGCGTGATCCCGGGCGGCCGGTCACCGGCACGTCGGACTGCGCCGTCGTCCACGACCTGTTCCCCGAGCACCGGGAGAAGGTCTTCCCGATGCTGCGGGGGATGTACGCCGCGTGCCTGCTCGACCGGGAGCGTCACGAGCTGCACCTGGTCCGGGACCCCTTCGGCGTCAAGCCCCTCTACTACTCCCGGCTGGGCGACCGGATCCACGTCGCGTCCGAGCTGAAGGGGCTGTTCGCCGGCGGCACCCCGGCCACCCCCGACTGGGGCCGGGCGCTGCGCGACTCCTCGTTCACCATCACCGGCGGCGTCTCCACGCAGACCGACCAGACGTACTTCCTGCACGCGCGCACGGTGCCCGCCGGCGGCGGGGTGACGATCGACCTCCGTACGGGTGAGGAGCGCGCGTGGGAGCACTGGCGGCCCCCGGTCGAGGTCGTCCCCTCGCCGGTCGCGACGAGCGAGCCGGAGGCGTACACGCGTGAGTACCGCCGGCTGTTCGAGCAGGCGGTGCGGCGCTCCTGCATGACGGAGACGCCGATGTCCGTCTTCCTCAGCGGTGGGGTGGACTCCGTCGCCGTGGCCGCGCTGGCGGCCAGGGAACGGGAGCTCACGGCGTGGACCGTGCTCAGCCCGAGCACCGTCGAGAGCGGCGACTTCGCCGCGGCCGTGGACACCTCGCGCAAGCTCGGGATCGACCTGCACTGGGTCGACACCTGCGACGTCGAACGCGGCCTGACCGCGCAGGACTGGCTGTGGGTCCTGCGGTGCGCCGAGACGCCGCTCGCGGGACCCGAGCAGTTCTACAAACTGCTGATGCTGGCGTCGGCCAGGGCCGCCGGGATGGATTTCAAGGCGATACTCACCGGCCAGGGCAGCGACGAGTTCAACGGGGGCTACTCCACGGTCGTCAACCTCGCCGGGGACGGCTCGTGGGCGGGATTCGAGGCGGCGCTCACCTCCCGCGTGCGGCGTTCCCTGCTCGACGCGCTCCCCGGCTCGTACGGCTCGCTGGAGGAGGCCGTGGGCCCCTGCCTGCGCACGGAATGGCTGGCCGAGCGGCTCGGCGGGCGGGCGGGCGATCCCTACGACGGCTACATCCTGGGAAAGGCGGCCGATCTCCAGCGGTTCAACTGCTGGCACGAGGACCGCGTGGCCTCGGCGTACGCCGCGGAAAGCAGGCCGGTCTTCCTCGACGTCGACCTGGTGGAGTTCTCGATCCGCCTCCCGGCCCGCCTGCGCCCGGTTCTCCTCGACGACAAGCGGATACTCCGCGACGCCGTACGCGGCCTCGTGCCGCCCGAGATCGCCGAGCGTAAGAAGGCCCCGTTCTTCTACGCCGCCGACCGCACCGTCGCCCTCGCCATGCTGCGCAACCTGCTGGCCCGGCACGGGGACACCCTGGTCGAGGCGGCGACGGCCGGAGCCGTCTCCGGGACGGTCCTCGACCCGGACGCGCTGCGGTCGGCGATCCGGCACGCCCTCGACCATCCGCTGGGGGCGGGCCTGGAGCAGGTCCTGCGCCTGATCTCCCTCGGCGCCCTGGAGACGGTGCTCGCCTCCCCCGAGGGGCACGCGCGGCCGGCCGGCGGCACGCTCTCGGCCCCCGCGTCGTCCCTGTCCGCCTCCCCCGGCGTGGACGAGGAGACCTCACGGGCCCGGGTGCGGGAGTCACGGCCGCGGATCGGCGCGGACACCGTCGTCGGCCTCCTCGGGGACGTCGTCCTGCTGACCCCCCACGGCCCGGGACAGGACGCGCAGGAGACGCTCCTGATCGCGCGGGCCGGCACGATCGAGTACGAGGTCACGCGGGACGCCGATCCGGCGCTCTTCGACGTGCTGCGCGCTTTGACCGCGCCCCGGACGATCGCCGAACTGGCCGGCTCGACCGGCTTCCCTCAGGAACAGGTCGAGACGGCGGCCGAATCGCTGCTGCGCTACGCACTCGCCGAACTCACAGAAAGCTGAGAGGCCATGAACGACAGCACCGAGGCGCTCGACCTCCTCTTCGAACCGGTCGGCGGCATCGAGAAGTTCCGGCAGGAGTACTGGCCGGACAGGTTCGTCACGGCGGAGGGCTCCCCCGAGCGCCTGGCCGCCCTCACCGGAGGACGGGCCATGACCAGCCTGGAAGACGTGCTCGCGGTGTACGACAACCCGGTCATGGTGGTGGGTGCCTGCGTCGTCGACGCCACCGGCGGGATCACCGACCGATTCCTGGTCCCCCCCGGCGAGGCGCTCGCGTGGTACGAGCAGGGGGCCGCCCTGGAGATGGACTTCGCGCACTTCTTCCTGCCCGGCATGTCCCACCTGGTGTCCGCCGCGCGGAAGTTCTTCGGCCTGCCGGGGGGCACTGTCGCCAAGGGCATCGTCTACGCGGCCAAGCACGGCGGCGGCTTCCCCGTCCACTTCGACGCGTACGTCAACTTCGTCTTCCAGGTGGCCGGCGAGAAGGTGTGGCGGGTCCGGGAGAACGAGAACACCACACTGCCGATCCAGCACTACGACCTGGCCCAGTATCCGTACCTGCCCGAGGGCGTCCAGCGTGTCTGGACCGGTGAGCCGCCCGCCGAAGGGCTGCCCGACGGCCGGGAGGTCGTGCTGCGCCCCGGCTCGATGCTCTTCCTCCCGCGTGGCCTGTGGCACTGCACCGCCTCGGGCGAGGCGACGCTCTCGATCAACATCACGCTCGGGCAGCCGACCTGGCTCGATCTCGTCCAGCACGCCGTCCGGCGCAGTCTGCTCGACCTCGACGAGTGGCGCGAGCTGGTCTGGACGGACGCGGACGGCGAGCTGACTCCCGGCGCCCGCGCCACAGTGGAACGCGCGCTGCGCGAGGCCGGGTCGCGGCTGTCCCGCCTCACCCCGGAGGACCTGCTGCGGGAACGCGACCAGGCGCTCGATCCCTACCAGGAGACCCAGGGCTCGTTCCGCCGCTCCCTCGGGTTCGCGCGCATGCTGAACGCGGTGCCGCCCGCGGCACCGTCTCAGCCGTCACGTCAGAGGAGCAGTTCGAGTTCGAGTTCGTGACGGATCGGGATGCCGTCGGCGTGGGTGGGAATGGAGGGCTTCAGCCCGCGCGCGGCCTCGACCGCGTCGCGGTGGACCGCCACCAGGTCGAACCCGTACCGCTGGTAGAAGCGCAGGGCGTGGGTGTTCTCGTTCGTGGTGATCAGCCAGAGCCGCCTGACGCCCTCGCGCACCGCCTCGGCGCGCACCCCGTCCAGCAGGGCCCGCCCGACACCCCGCCCGGCCTCCACCGCGTCGAGCGTCACGATCTCCCATTCGGCGTCCGACACCGCCCGGTACGTCAGCAGTCCCACGGGCCGCCCCTCCATCTTGGCGAGGAACGCTCGCTGCGCGGATGCGTCGATGAGCTCGCCGTGAACGGCGACGTGGGGGCCGCCCCACGACTCGGCGAGGATGCTCCTGACGGACTCCGCATCCGCGGGCTCCGCTGGACCGACGCTGACGGCTCGCTCGGCGGTGGGCATGCCCGGAGTGTACCGATCAACGCCGGCCGGGTGGTGCGCGCGTCCGCGGCCAGGGGGCGGCGGGCCGTACGATCTCCGGGTGAACCCCCTGAAGGCCGTGTGGAACCACCTGACCGCCACCCAGATCGCGCCCCCGCTCTGGCTGGTCGTCCTGTCCGGGTTCGCCGCTCTCGCCGTCGTCGCCTACCCGGCGTCGTGGCACATCTCCCGCGGCATGATCACGATCGCGCACGAGGGGGGCCACGCGCTGGTCGCGGTGCTGACCCGGCGCAAGCTGCGGGGCATCCGCCTCCACTCGGACACCTCGGGCGTGACGCTCACCCGGGGCAGGCCGACGGGGCCCGGCATGATCGCCACAGCCGCGGCGGGGTACGTCGCGCCCTCCCTGATCGGGCTCGGATCGGCCTGGCTGGTGTCCGGCGGGCGGATCACCATGCTGCTGTGGGCCGTGCTCGCGCTGCTGACGTGCATGCTGCTGATGATCAGGAACTTCTTCGGCGCCGTGTCGCTGCTCGCCGTGGGCGGCGCGGTCTTCGCACTGTCGTGGTTCGCCCCGCCCCACGTCCAGTCGGCCTGCGCGTACGTCGCCGCGTGGTTCCTGCTGCTCGGCGGCGTACGGCCGATCCTGGAGCTGCAGACCAAGCGCCGCCGCGGCCGCGCCCCCGACTCCGACGCCGACCAGCTCGCCCGGCTGACCCGCGTGCCCGGCACGCTCTGGGTGCTGCTGTTCCTGGTCGTCTCCGCCGCCGCGCTCGTCTACGGCGGCTATCTCCTCACCGCCCGCTGGCTGCCTCTCTGAGCTGCCGGCCACCGCGACGGCTTCCCTGCTGCAGGGTCGCGCGAAGGCGATCGAGTCACCTCGCCTGGGACGATGCGGTGGACCTGTTCGAGCGGCGCCGGCTGCCGAGGGGAACGTACGAGAACCTGTACGAGGAGGAGTACATCCGGGTGCCGGGTCCCGCCGTGCCGGCCTCCCGCTCACCACGACCCGCAACGCCAGATCCAGCCGCCGAACTCCAGCCGGCCGTCGCCCTTCTCCTGCCCCGTCAGCCAGCCGACGGCGCGGGGCGGATCGAGCACCTCGACCTTGTTGACCACCTGGTAGTCACCGTGTGGATGGTCGGCGTGATGCATGTCCATCCGGAAGAGCTGCCCCACCTCGGTCAGCGGCGCCTGGTTGACGGCTTCCCGAACCCAGCCGGTGCCGTCGATCGCGGAATGGGTCGTCGGGTCGGCCAGCACCGCGAACACCTTCTCGGCGGGCGCGGCGACAGTCAGGGTGGCGCTCACGTTCTCCTGGTCCACGGTGTGCACGCTCCTCGTCAGCTCGGTCATCTCGGCTCGGTCCTCTCATCTCCGGCTTCCTGCTCCAGACGTGCCTGTCGCGTCCGCAGACCTCCGGGCGCAGTCCGGCCTCTCATCGTGACCACGAACCGGCGCGGCGCCATTCGACACCACCCGGAAAAAATCAGGCGACGTCATCGCCCCGGCCGCCTGCGAGGACGGACGCGAGCGCGGCGGCGGTGATGTTGCGGCCCGAGACCACCGCCACGACCCGTCCGTACGCGGTGACCTTTCCGGCGAGCAGGGCGGCGACCGGCGCCGCTCCCGCCCCCTCGGCCACGTGTCCACGCTCGGCGGCCAGGTAACGCAGTGCGGCGCGGATCTCGTCCTCGGTCACCGTGACCAGTCGATGCACATGTCGCGCGACGAGATCGACGGTGACCGATCCCGGCTCGATGTTCCCGGCCAGTCCGTCGGCGAGGGTCGGGCCGGCCTCGACGGGCACGCGACGGCCCGCGGCGACCGCCGAGGACACGGCGGTGGAGGCCGCGGCCTCCACCCCGACGACACGTACGTCCCCGCGGCCCGCCGCCCACAGCCCCAGTCCGGAGGCGAGCCCTCCGCCGCCGACCGGGCACACCACGGTCAGCGGCCCGTCGAGCTGCTCGTCCAGCTCGTGCCCGATCGTGCCCTGACCCGCGATGACGTACGGATCGTTGTAGGCCGATACGTAATAGCACCCCGGCGCCTCGGCGAGTGCGAGCGCGTGTTCCTCCGCCTCGTCGAAGCTCTCGCCGGTGCACACCAGGTCGACGTTCAGGCGGCGCAGCCGGTCTGTCTTCGCGGCCGAGGCGGTGCGCGCGACCACCACCGTGGCCTGGCGGCCGAGTGCGTTCGCGGCGAAGGCGACGCCGAGCCCGTGGTTGCCGGCCGACGCCGTCACCACACGCGATGCGGGGGCGGCGGCCACGGCGCTGAGCGCGCCGCGGACCTTGAACGACCCCGTGGGCTGCAGGCCCTCCAGCTTCAGCGTGGGGTCGCCGGGCGTGCCCGCGCCCAGGTCCAGCGGGGTGGGGCGCAGGTGGGCCCGGACCACCTGCCTTGCGTTCTCCAGGTCGTCACGCCGGGGGATGACGACGTCTCGTACCGATCGGTTCTGGCCCATGTGCCGATCATGTGCGCGGTCCGCTCATCGCCGCAGCCCGCTAGGTCCTTTACATCGTAGATTCGTCCGCTGTGTCGCGGATGAGGGCGATGTCGTCGGGGTCGGCCGACCGGCCGCTTTCGGCGGCGGCCTGGGCCACGAGAAGCTCGCCGGTGTGGGCCACGTGGGCGCGCATCGCCGCGGCGGCGGCGTCCGGGTCGCCCCCGAGGACGGCGGCGAGGATCGGCTCGTGCTCCGCGGCGACGTCCGCCAGCGAGCGGGAGCGGTCGACGGTGGAGGCGCCCAGCGTCGCCGTGGCGTCCCTGAGCCCGGCGACGACCTCGGCGAGGCGCCGGTTGGCCCCCGCGGCCAGGATCGCGTCGTGGAAGGCCCGGTCGTGCCGCATGAAGCACGGCTCGTCGTGGTCGGCCGCCGCGGCGCGCATGGCCTCCAGCTCCTCGCGCAGCGTGCGGGCCAGGCCGGAACCGGCGTGGCGGGCCGCCCTCCTGGTCGCCGGCACCTCGAGCAGCAGCCGCAGGTGGAAGACCTCGGCGATCTCCCGGGGATCGCGGCGCAGCACGCGGAAACCCCGGCTCCGCTCGAACCGCACCAGGCCGGCCTCCGCCAGCCGGAGCATCGCCTCGCGTACGGGGGTGCGGGAGACGTCGAGCTGCTCGGCCAGCCGGTACACCGAATAGAGCTCTCCGGGCCGCAGCTCCCCCGAGTGGATGGCCTCCCTGACCGCCTCGATGACCTGCTCGGTGAGACTGGACGTGCCGGCGACCGCTCGCACCGTCTGACCACCCTCCGGAGGGTCGGGCCCGCCCGCGTACGGCGGCGCATTGACATGCAGCATGCTACATGTCAGGTTGCCCATCGGATATCCCGCGCGTAGGCCCCCGGACTGTGTGCCCTCATGACCCTCTCGAGTGAAAGGCCCAGCGATCTTGATCGTCCCGAGCAATCCCGAGTCCGTCTTCACCTACGGCGCGCCGGCCCTGAAGTTCGGCCTCGGCGCGTCCGCCGAGATCGGCTTCGACCTCGGGCAGTACGGCGTGCGCCGCGTGCTGGTGGTGACCGACGCGGGCGTGGCGGCGACGGGCGCTCCGGCGCGGATCGCCGAGCAGATCGCCGGTTTCGGCATACACGCGGAGGTGTACGACGGCGTACACGTCGAGCCCACCGACGAGAGCGTGCTCGCGGCGATCGGGCACGCCCGTGCGAGCGGCCCGTGGGACGCCTTCGTGGCGGTCGGCGGCGGGTCGAGCATCGACACGGCCAAGGCCGTCAACCTGCTGACGACGAACCCGGGCGAGCTGATGGACTACGTCAACGCGCCGATCGGCGCCGGGCGCGCCCCCTCTGTTCCGCTCAAGCCGCTGGTCGCGGTGCCCACGACCACGGGCACCGGCTCGGAGAGCACCACGATCTGCGTGCTCGACGTGCTCGGCCTGAAGGTCAAGACGGGGATCAGCCACGCCCGCCTCCGTCCCGTGCTGGCCGTCGTCGACCCGGACCTCACGATGACGCAGCCTCCCGAGGTGACCGCCGCGGCGGGAATGGACATCCTCTGTCACGCCCTGGAGAGCTACACCGCCCGGCCGTACACCTCCTACGAGCGCAGGCGGCCGGAGGAGCGCGTGCCCTACTGCGGGTCGAACCCGGTGGCGGACATGTGGTCGGAGCAGGCGATCCGGCTGCTCGCGGGCTCGTTCCGCACCGCCGTACAACACGGCGACGACGCGGACGCGAGGGGCGCGATGGCGCTGGCGGCGACGTTCGCGGGGCTCGGGTTCGGCAACGCGGGCGTGCACATCCCGCACGCCAACGCCTATCCGATCGCGGGCCGGGTGAAGGACTTCCACCCGCGCGGCTATCCCGGCGGCGAGCCGATGGTGCCGCACGGCATGGCCGTGGCGCTGACCGCTCCGGAGGCGTTCCGGTTCACCTATGAGGCGGACCCGGCGCGGCACCTGCGCGCGGCCGAGCTGCTCGATCCCTCGGCGGCGAAGCCGGACGAGCCGGCGGAGTTCCTGCCCGGCGTGCTGACCGCGCTCATGCGCGACATCGGCATCCCGAACGGCATCGGCGGCGTGGGATACGCGGAGGCCGACGTACCGGCGCTGGTGGAGGGGGCCATGAAGCAGCAGCGCCTGCTCACCACCTCCCCCAGGCCGGTGCGGGAGGAGGACCTCGCCGGCATCCTGACCCGTTCGCTCGCCCTCTGGTGAGCCCGGCGCGTCCGGCCCTCTCCCTCACCCGCCGCTCCGGCGGGTCCTCGGCGGTGACCGGCGCTCAGCAGTGCTTGCTCAGCGACATGCGCTCGATCAGGGGGTACAAGCTGGGGTCGAAGCGGCCCTCGGCCAGCCACCGATACTTCCGCGGGTAGGCGAGGGGCAGGTTCTTGACGAACTTGGTGCTGGTGCTGCCGGGTACGTGGATGTCGGCGAGCAGTGCGCCGTTCTCGTCCTTGAGATGCGCCCACATCAGCCAGGCGTCGTCGCCTGACAGACTGGTGAGCGTAGCGTCGAAACGGGCCGTGCCGTCCGGATAGAGGGTCCACGTCGGGGCCGTCCAGCCGGCGCCGCCACTGTACATCTGGCATTCGCCCGCGATCGAGCCGTTCTTCCAGGTGAACGTCTTGTAGGCGGGGGACGCGCCGGCCGGGCCGGCGGGGAGCGCCAGACCGAGGGCGAGGGCGCCCACGGTTACAGCCATGACCGTGCTCCTGCGGATGCTCTTCATCACGTCTCACCTCTCGTCGGCGGCTGTGCCGCCCGGGCTGTCAGGCGGAGCCCCGTGGTGGGTTCCGCGGGCCTCGCACGCCATTGATAGGGCCGGGCGGTTGCAGAGTGCTTGACCTTCTCTTACCGGTGACCGCTCCTGCCCCTGACCCGGGCCGTCGGACTGCAGGAGCGCGGGCGGGGAGGTCAGCCGGCGGGTTGCGGTCCTCGAGATGAGGGCGTCGTGCCGGTTGTGCGCCTCACGGCCGACGGCAGGCGGGACCGCCGGAACCGATGGGAGAGGCGCGGAAGGTCAGCGGTGCGACAGGGTGGAGCCGGAGCGGCCCTTGACCACGCGCAGCTGCGCGGGGATGCGCACCCGAAGCTCGGCGACGTGGCTGACCACCCCGACGGCCCGGCCACCCTCGCGCAGACCGTCGAGGATGTCGAGCACATCGTCGAGCGTCTCGTCGTCGAGCGTGCCGAAGCCCTCGTCCACGAAGAGGCTGCCGATCTCCGCGCCGCCCGCCTCGGCGGTCACCACGTCGGCCAGGCCCAGCGCCAGGGCGAGCGAGGTGATGAAGCTCTCGCCGCCCGAGAGCGTGGCCGGGTCGCGTTCCACGCCGGTCCAGGCGTCGAGCACCCGCAGACCCAGCCCGCCGCCCGACCGGCCCCGGTCGCCCGCGGACCGGCTCAGGTCGTGCCGCAGCAGGTAGCGCCCGCTCGACATGCGGTCGAGGCGCTCGTTCGCCGCGTCGACGACCTGGCGGAGGCGCTCGCCCAGCACGTACGCCGACAACCTCATGTGCCACCGGTTGTCGCCGGACGTGCCGGTCGCCAGCTCGGCGAGCCGGCGCGCAAGGCGGTGCCGCTCCTCGGCCGGCCGGTAGGCGCGCAGCGCGGCGTCCAGCTCGCCGGCGAGCCCTGTGAGCTGGTCGAGCCTGCCCCTCGCCCGGTCGCGCGCCGAGGCGCGGGCGGTGTGGTCCCGTTCGGCCCGCTCGTGGCCGGCTTCCAGCTCCGGCAGGTCCGCGGCGGGCCGGGCCGCCGCCGCGACCAGTTCGGGGTCGGCGAGCAGTCCCTCGACCGTGGCCCGCTCGGCGTCCAGGTGTCCCAGGCGCTCGGACATCGCCTCCCGGTCCTCCGGCGTGCGCACGGCGGCCGTCGCGTGCTCCACGCTCGCGAACCCCTCGCCGGTGGCCGCCCTGGACGCCTCGGCCAGCGCCGTCTCGCTCTCGCGGTCCGCGGCCGCCGCCTCGGCCGCCGCCTCGGCGGCCTCCCTCAGCAGGTCCGCCTCCTCACGCAGCCGGTCGAGCCGCGCGGCGAGCGAGGGGTCCTCGCCCCGGGCGGCGTCGATCACCTCGGCCAGCCTGCGCTCGTCGGCCTCCAGCCTGTCCCGGTGCGCGCGCGCCTCGGCGAGCGCCGCACCGGTGCGCGCGGCCCGCGCGCCCAGCTCATCCAGCTCGGCCGCGAGCCGGGCGGCGCGGGCGCTCAGTTCCTCCTCGGCCGCGGCCAGGGAGCGGGCGCGTTCCAGGTCCGCCTCCGCCGTCGCGAGGTCGCCCTCCAGGGCGGCGGCGAGCCGCTCGCCCTCCGCGAGCAGGGCGTCCCGCCTGGTCCTGGTCTCGGTCAGCAGCCCGGTCAGCTCCGCCGCCCGGTCGCGGGCCGACTCCAGCTCCGCCGCGAGCCGCCCGGCCTCCGCCTCGGCCGCCGCGATCGCCGTCTCGGCCGCCTGCAGCCGCGCCAGCTCCTCACGGGCGTCCGCGAGGGCGGCGGACGCGTCCACCTGGGACAGGTCCGCGGCGCGTGCCGTCGCGTCGCCGAGCCGCGACGACAGGGCGGCGACGGTCGTCTCCGCCTCTTCGCGGGCCCGCTGCGCGGTCTCGAACGCCTCCTGCGCCTCCTGCTCGTCGTCCGCGGTCGCGGCCCGTCCGGCGGGTGCGGCGGGACGGGGGTGCTCGGTGGCGCCGCAGACGGCGCAGGGCGCCCCGGCCACGAGCCCGGCCGCCAGTTCTGCGGCCATGCCGTCGATCCTGGCCTGCCGGACCTCCTGGAGCCGGTCGCGACGCTCCTGGGCCAGGTCGACGGCCGCACGCCGGTCGTGCTCGGCCACCTCAAGCTCGGCGGTCAGGGCGTCGCGCAACCGCGCGGCCTCCAGCCGCTCCCCCGCCATCTGGGCGGCGGCCTCCAGCGCGGGGACGCGCGCGGCCATGTCGCGTAGGCCCCTGAGCCGCTCCTCGGCGCCGCCCAGCAGCTCCGGCAGCTCGGCCTGCGCGGCCAGTGCCCGCGCCTCGTCCTCGGCGAGCCGCGCCAGGTCGGCGTCCAGCAGCGCGGCCTGCCCGGTGACCTCCCGCAGCCGGAGCGCGGCGTCCCTGGCGGCCGTCAGGCCCGGCAGGCTCGCCGCCGCCGTACGTGCCCGGGCGAGCCGTTCATCGACGTCGAGCCGCTCGGCGGGCAGGGCCGCCAGCCGCCGCGTCAGCTCCGACTCCTCCCGGGCCAGCTCCGCCAGCCCGCGTTCGGCGTCCGCGCGCTCGCTTCGCACCTGCCGCAGGCGCGCCTCCTCCGGGAGGATCTGGCGCACCCGGGCGACCTCGTCGCGGCGCTCCCGCTCCAGCACGGCCAGCCGCTCCGGATCCGGCCGCTCGGTGTCCATCCGCTCGGTGTCCATCCGCTCGGTGTCCATCCGCTCGGTGTCCGGCCCGTGCGGGCCGGACCCGGCGACGCCCTCGGCTCCCGGCCACACGACGCCCGGGCGCGTGACACCGGGCCGCGTGACACCGGGGCGCGTGACACCCGGCCGCTCCGCGCCCGGCTCCCCGTCGGGCCCCGGCCCGAGGCCGGGAAGCGCGCGGAGCACGGCGTCGGCGGCCACCCGCCTCGCCTTGGCGGCGGCCTCCGCCCGCTGGGCGGCCTGCCGGATCAGCGGCGCCACCCGGTCGGCCCGCGCGGCCTCGTCGAGCATCGCCTCCAGGTCCGACCGCTCGTCCGCCGCCGCGTCGAGTTCCTGCCGCCGGGCGAGGGCGGCGGCGTGCCTGCGCTGCCGGTCGGCCAGGGCCCGGCCCTCCTCCAGCCGGGCGCGCGCCGACAACAGCGCCTCCTGGCTCGCCGCGCCGGCCGCGACCGCGCCGGCGAGCGCGCCGCGGGCGAGGTCGAGCACCTCCTCCGCCCAGGCGGCCGGGTCGTCGGCGTCCTCGGGCAGCGGCAGGCCGTCGCCCGCCGCACCGCGCATGCGATCGAGCACCGACTCGACCCGCTGGCCCAGCTCCTGCGCCTCCCGCCACGTGCGCGTGCGGTGGTCGGCCAGCCACCGCTCCACGTCGCTGAACACGCGCACCGAGAAGAGCCGCTCCAGCAGCTCCCGCCGCTCCTCGCCGCCGGCCCGCAGGAACTTCGCGAACTCGCCCTGCGGCAGCATCGCGACCTGGCAGAACTGGGCCGCGGTCATGCCCGTCAGCGTGTTCACGAAGTCGCCGGCCTCGTCGCTGCGGGTGCTGCGGACGATCCACTGCCCGCCGGGCTCGGTCAGCTCCTCGATCCGGGCCTTGGCCTTCTCCTCGACCTGGCCGGAACCCCGCAGCTTCGGCCGCATCCAGGCGGGCGAACGGGTGATCCGCAGCCGCCTGCCCCGGATCGTCAGCTCCAGCGTGACCGACGGCCCGCGGTCGGGCGGCGCGTGGTCGCAGCGCAGGCTCCTGGCGCTCTCCCGCTGGCCCGGCACCCTGCCGTACAGGGCGTAGCAGACGGCGTCGAGCACGGTCGTCTTGCCGGCGCCGGTCGGCCCGTGGATCAGGAACAGGCCCGCCTCGCCGAGCGCGTCGAAGTCGACCTCCTCCGTCCCGGGGAACGACCCGAAGGCGACCAGGCGCAGCCGATGCAGCCTCACCGGACCTCCTCACTCGTCCAGGTCCGGGCGGTCCGCCGGCGCCCACCGATTCGCCCGATTCGCTCGCTCATGCGCTCTCCTTGATGCGGCACGCCTCGACCGCCTCCTGCAGCAGGCGCCGTTCGTCGTCGTCCGCGGGCTCACCGCGGACCTCGCGGACGAAGTCGAGCGCCACCTCGATCTCGGCCCGGCCGGCGATCCTCGCCCGGCCCGCCGGTCCCTCCGCCACGCCGTCCGGCTGGAAGGCGAGCGCCAGCGTGTGCGGGAAGCGCCGGCGCAGGCGCTCCATGGCCTCGCGGGGTCGCACCGGATCGGTCAGCGTCACCTGTAGCCAGTGGTCCTCGTACCGCTCGAAGCGGCCGTCGGTCAGCAGGTCGTCGATGCGGCCCCGCACCGTGCTCACCGGCCGGGGCACCGGGGCGGGGACGAACTCCGTCCGGCCGGTGCCGAGGTCGGCCAGCCAGGAACCCTTGGTGTGGCCGGCCTCGGAGAAGGAGTAGGCGATCGGCGAGCCGCTGTAGCGGACCGTCTCGCTCATCACCTGACGGCCGTGCAGGTGCCCCAGCGCGGCGTAGTCGACCCCGGAGAACGCGCTCAACGGCACGTGCGCGACCCCGCCGACGCTGATGTCCCGCTCGCTGTCGCTGGCCTGTCCCCCGGTGACGAACGCGTGGGCGAGCACGACCTTGCGCGCCGCAGGATGCGCCCGCACCCGGTCCATCGCGTACGTGACGGCGGCGGTGTGGCTGCGCTCGGCCAGCTCCCACGGCCCCCTGACCAGCTCGGGCTCGAGGTAGGGGATGCCGAAGAACGCCACCTCGCCGATCACGACCGGTTCCCAGGCCCGTGCGGGGTCGGTGCGCAGATGCACCCGCTCCATGAGGTCGGCGCCGAAGCCCAGCCGTACGGCGGAGTCGTGGTTGCCGCTGATCAGCACGGTGTGCACGCCGAGGGCCTTGAGCCTGGCCAGCGCCTCGTTGCACAGCGCGACCGCGTCGACCGGAGGCAGGGCGCGGTCGTACACGTCGCCGGAGACCACCACGACGTCCACGTGCTCGGCACGCACGGTCTCGACCAGGTGGTCGACGAACGCGGCCTGGGCGCCGAGCAGGCTCTCGCGGTGGAACGACCGGCCGAGGTGCCAGTCGGAGCTGTGCAGGACACGCATGTCGCAGGAAGCTAACAGGTCCCGCCGACAAACGCGGCCACAACCGCCCCTCTGGTGCATGCCGCAAAGGAGGAGTAATGACTTAACCTGGGTTCGGTATCACGAGTACGCATGGGGGAGCGGCCTCATGAACGTCGGCCGGGGCACTCTCGGGGTGATCGCCGGTGTGCTGATGGTGATGCTCGCCGCCGTCGGCCACCTGCTCTCCCCACCGGCCTTCGATCCCCCACCCCTGTCCACTTCGCCCCAGTTTCGCGACATACCTCCTCAGCCCGCCGCCGAAATCCGGCCGGTCGCACGCACCGACCGGTTCCGTACGGAGACGCTGCTGGTGCCGGCGAAGAACGAGACGCTGAAGGCGACGATCAGGGCGCCGCTGTCCCCGGGACGCCACCCCGCGATGGTGTTCGTGCAGGGCTCGGGGTCGGGCGACGGCGGGGAGTTCACCCAGCAGGCCGAGTGGCTGGCCCAGGCGGGCATCGTCACGCTGGCCTACGACAAGCGGACGGTGGGCTACTCCTTCCGCAGCCGCGACTTCGGCCTGCTCGCCGACGACGCCCTGCGCATGCTGCGGCTGCTGCGCGGCCGGCCCGACGTCGACCCCGCGCGAGCCGGCCTGTGGGGCGTCAGCGAGGGCGGCTGGGTCGTCCCGATCGCCGCCGCGCGCGATCCGCAGGCCGCCTTCGTGGTCCTGGTCTCCTCTCCGAACGTCTCGCCGCTGCGCCAGGTCGCCTGGGCGCTCAACGAGCAACTGCTGCGCCTGCACGCCCCGACCGGCGTACGCGACCTGCTCACCCGGGCGATGGGCGGGGTCGGCTTCGACTTCCTGCGGTACGACGGGGTGCCCGCCCTGCGCGGGATCACCCAGCCCGTCCTCGCGCTGTACGGCACCGACGACCCGTCCATCCCCTTCGTGGAGAGCACCGAGACGCTCACCGGCGCCCTGGCCGAGGGCGGCAACACCGACTACACCATCCGCTTCCTCGCCGGGGCCGACCACGCGATGCGGATCCGCGGCGGGCCGTTCGCGGCGGACTACCTGCCCACGCTGGCCAACTGGATGAAGGACCTGCCGCGTACTGCCAGGCCCTCGGTGGCGATCGCGGGGGCGACCCCGGTGCAGCGCTTCGAGGCGGCCGACGTGCCGGCCGCGCCGTGGTGGGGGGACAGCACGATCCTGTGGCTCACGCTCTGCCTCGCCGCGGTCGGGTACGTCGCGGCGCCGGTCACCGAGATGGTCGTCCGGCTGCGCGGGCGCGACCTGCGGTTGCAGGCGAGGGTGCAGCTGTGGCCGGCCATCCGGCGGCGGCTGCACCGGATGGCCTGGACCGGCCTCGGGGAGCTCGTCGCCGTCCTGGCGTTCATCACGCTCATCGTGCTGTTCTCGGTCAACCAGGCCGGCGCCTGGCCCGCCGTGCAGGCCGGATGGCTGGTCGTACGCCTGCTCGCCCTCCTGATGCTCGTGCAGACGGTCACGACGTTCGTGGCGGTGCTCGGCGGCCTGCGGGACGGCTGGGAGCCGACGCCCTGGCAGAAGAGCGTCCTCGCCGGCGTGCTCGGCGGGACCGCGCTGCTGCTGCTGACCGCCGCCTACTACGGCCTGTTCGCCTTCCCCTGGTAGGTCGAGCCCCGGGTCGAGCCTCGGTCAAATGCCGGTATGGACTGCTCCGGCTCGGGCAGGTCACGGGTTTTCCGCGGCCGGTGTCGCTTCAATTGACGCGTGGTCACCCCTGATCTGGCACCCAGGAACGGCGCCCCGCCGGCGCCGCGGCGCAGCGGGCCGGCGTTCAAAGCCGCCGCGCTCATCGGCTGGGTGGCGCTGTCGGCGGTGCTGCCCGGCGCGGCGCACCTGCGAGCGGGCCGGTGGCGCACCGGGCTGCTCCTGCTCGGCGGCTACCTGACCGTGGTCGTCGCCGTCGCGTGCGTGGCCGTCGGCGCGGACGCGGGCCTGGCCGGACGCGCGCTGGGCTGGCTGGGCCAGATCTCACTGGTGTTCGCGGCCTGTGCCGTCGCCTGGTTCTGGCTGGTCGTCCGTTCGTACGTCGTCCTGCGTCCCGGGCGGCTGCCCCGCAGGGAACAGATCCTCACCGGGCTGGTCGCGGGCGTGCTCGCGGTCGTCGTCGCGGTGCCGTTCGCGATCGCCGCCCGGTACGTCCGCGTCTCCGAGCAGACCCTCGACTCGCTGTTCGCCGCGCCGGGCGGGGCCGGCATGACGGGCGGCGCCGTACGCAGGGACGACCCGTGGGCGGGCCGCGACCGGGTCAACGTGCTGCTGCTCGGCGGCGACTGGGGCGAGAACCGGATCGGGATGCGCACCGACAGCATCAACGTCGCCAGCGTGGACGTGCGGACCGGCAACACCGTGCTGCTCGGCCTGCCGCGCAACCTGGAGCACGTCCGCTTCCCCCCGGGCAGCGCCATGGCCGCCCGGTTCCCCTTCGGTTTCCAGCTCCCGGAGTATCACCCCGGCTGGCGTGAGGACCTGCTGTTCTCCGTGTGGCAGTACGCCGACGACCACCCCGAGCTGTTCGGCGGGCGGCGGCACATGGGCGCCGAGGTGCTCAAGGAGACGGTCGGCCACATCCTGGGCCTGCGGATCGACTGGTACGCCCTGGTCAACATCTGGGGCTTCGCGAAGATGATCGACGCCCTCGGCGGGCTCGTGGTGACGGTGGACCGCGACATCGTGTACGGCCTGCACAACGAGGGCACCGTCAGGGCGGGCACCCGGCGGCTGAACGGCGCCGAGGCGCTGTGGTACGCCCGCTCCCGCACCTTCAGCGACGACTTCGACCGGATGCACCGGCAGCGATGCGTCCTCGGGGCCCTGCTCTCCCAGGCCGACCCGGCCACGGTGCTGACGCGGTTCACCGAGATCGCGGCGGCCACGCGCAGGATAATCGGCACCGACGTGCCCCGGCCCATGCTGGAACACCTGGTGCCGCTGGCCTGGAAGGTCAAGCACGCCGCGATCACCAGCCTGCAGTTCGTGCCGCCCCTGATCAATACCGCCTATCCCGACTGGGACCGGATCCGGCTGCTGACGGCAAAGGCGATCCGCGCCTCGGTCCACGCCCAGGCCGGCCCTTCCGCCACGCCGTCCGGCTCTGCGCCCGTTCTGGGGCCGCACCGGCACCGGCACTTCCCGCCGCCCTCCCCCACTCCGGTGCTCTCGCCTCCGGGGACGCCGAGCCCCATCGACGACGGCTGCGGGGCGCCGCACACGGCGATGGGGCGCTGAGCGCCCGGCGGCGTACGGGCGGGGACACGCCTCCCGCCGGACACGCGGCTCAGCTCGCAGGTCGGGCAGGCTCCTCGTCGCGGCGTTCCGCGGCGCCCGTCTCGTACGACCCGATCAGGCGGGCCAGCTGACGGCCCGGACAGGACCCGCGCGGGGGCCCGCTGGGTCGCCGAGCACGGCGCAATCCACATCACCGGTGGCGTCACCGTGCCGCCGTCGGGCATCGGCAAGCCCGGATCGTCCACCTTCTACAGCGGCTCCCGGGCGCCTTTCGAAGCCGCCCGCCCCACCCTCGAAGTCCTGACCCGCACCGACTTCCGGGGTGAGGACCCCGGACTGGCCGCGCTGTTCTACCAGATCGGCATGGTGATGTTCTGGACGTCCATGCTCAGCTACTGGCAGGCCGTCGCGCTCGCCGACGCCAACGGCCTCACCGCAGCCGACATCCTGCCGCACGCCACCGAGACCATGGCGTCGTTGCCGGGCTTCCTGGCCTTCTACGCGGCACGCATCGACGCCGGCAGGCATGACGGCGACGTGGACCGCCTGGCCATGGGCACCGCCAGCGTCGAACACGTTCTGCACACCAACGCCGACGCGGGCGTCGACACGACCCTTCCGGCCGCCGTCGCCGACCTGTTCCGGCGCGGAATGGACGCCGGACACGCGACCGGCAGCTTCTCCAGCCTGGTGGAGCTGATGAAGAAGCCGGCGGCGTGACCGGTGAGAGGGAGGTTGCTGTGAGGTCACCCGTTCGGTGAGGGCCGGTGGGCGGCTGCGAGTCGGGGCCGGCGGGCTCCGCTGAGGGCCCGACGCCGGCCGGCTCGCGGATCAGACGCGGAACGACTCGCGGGCCATGCGGCGCACCCGGTCCTCGTCCACCGTGTGCCCGAGACCGGGCTGGGTGAGCGGCACGGCGACGACCCCGCCGGACGCGCCGACCGGCGGGAGCACCACCTGGGCGCTTCGCGGCGGCTCGGCCACGTCGCTGGGCAGGGAGCAGCCGGGCAGGCTGGCGACGGCGACCGTCGCGGCCCGGGCCAGCCCCGCGCCGAGGCCGCCGGCGCAGACGATGTCCCACCCGGCCTCCACCGCGTGGTCGTGCGCGAGCCGTACGGCGCCGAGCGAGCCGAACTTCGCGGGGCGCAGCAGCAGTGCCCGGCCCGCGTTGAGGCTCACCGCCTCGTCGAGCTCGGACACGGAGGTCACCTCGACCGCGACCGCGGCCGACACCCGGTCCTGCAGGTCGGCGCTGGTCAGCAGGTCCTTGAAGGGGCGTTCGATGGCCACCACGCCGTAGGCGTCCAGCGCCTCCAGCTGCGCGATCTCCGTGTAGGCGCCGCGCCCGTCCACGGCGATGGCCAGGCCGGGGTAGGCGGCGCGCACGGCGCGCAGCGGCTCGACGTCCCAGCCGGGGTGGACGTCCAGCGTCACGTGGCCGTAGCCCGCGCAGACGTGCCGGTTCACCCGGGCGACCATGCTCTCCAGGGAGCGGTCCGCCGACAGCCTGACGGTCGCGATCAGCGACGTGCGGGTGCCGCCGAGGGCGTGGGCGAGCGGGACGCCGTTCATGCGGCCCCACAGGTCCCAGCAGGCCATGTCGCCGGCCGCGCCGCCGGGGATCTCCCCCAGCTCCGACGGGTGCTCCCAGTCGATTCCGACGAGCGCGGGCAGGGCCCGCTCCAGCGGGCCGGCCTCGGCGGGATCGACGGCCTCGCCCCAGCCGACCATGCCGCCGTAGTCCGTGATCTTCACCAGGACGGTCTCCGGACGCCTGCCGTACGGCAGCGTCATCCTGAAGACCTCCAGCTCCCGGACACGCGGCACTCGGATCCCCTCGCTTCTTCCCCCGGATCCCGCCGAAGGCCGTCCCGGCGGCGCCTCGGGTGCGCTACGTCCGGCCGGCCTGCTCTGCGGCGGGATTTCCGGGATTCCCTAGACCTCCATGGTGCCCGCTTCGCGGCGGTGCTCGAAACGGCCGCCGACGAGAGTGGCCGTGCCCGCCATGACGACGAGCAGGCCCAGGCACGTCACGTAGACCCAGGGCCGGCCTCCGTACGCGGCGAACAGGGCCCCCGTGATCGCGACGGCGACGACGGAGAAGACCGACTCGCCGATGCTCAGCGACGCGCTGTTGCGGCCCTCCTCCCCCGGCGCGGACAGCTCCAGCACCAGCACCGACAGCGTCGGGAACACCATCCCGATGCCCAGGCCCGCCACCACCCAGCCCGCGAAGACCACGACGGCAGGCGTGGCGGGGATGACGATCAGAGCGGTGACGCAGATGCCGGCGGCGATCAGCGTCGCCCCGAGGCGGATGGTCAGCGCCCGCGCGTGGGGCCTGCGGCCCTGGATCCACGAGCCGAGCGACCAGGCGAGGGCCCCTCCGGTGAGCGCGAGCCCGGCCTCGGCCGTGTTGAGGTGCCGCTCCTGCACCAGCATCAGCGGGACGAACACCTCGGCGGCGAAGAACGACCCGGCGGCCAGGCCGCGCAGCGCGATCACGGTGGGCAGCCCGCGGGCCGCGCGCAGCGTCCCCTTGGGCAGCAGTTTCGGCAGCGCCAGCGCGAGGACCGCCAGCCCGGCGGCCGCAAGGACGACCCCCGCGCCCGCCGCGCCGCTGCCGTACTGCAGCAGGGCCGCGCCGATCGCGGCGCACACGCCCCAGGCGAACCGGGGCAGGAAGGCCCGGCCCATCGGCTCCCTCGGCTGCCCGTCCGTGGCGGGCAGCCCCCGCCACATGATCAGCGCGGCGGGGACCGACAGCACCGCCACGCCCAGGAAGATCAAGCGCCAGCTCCAGGTCTCCGCCACGAAGCCGGTGACGGCCGGGCCGACCACGGACGGCAGCACCCACGCCGCGGCCAGCGTGGAGAACACCCTCGGGTGCATGGCGGAGGGGTACGCCTGGGCGACGAGGACGTACAGCGCCACGTTGAACAGGCCGCCGCCGAGCCCCTGGAGGAAGCGCCCGACGAGGAAGACCTCCATGGCGGGCGCGAACCCGGACACGGCCAGCCCGGCGACGAATCCCGCCACTCCCGTCCACAGGGCGGGGAACGGCCCTCGTGCGTCGCTCCACCGCCCGCCGACCACCGTGGCGATGACGTTGGCCGCCATGCCGCCGCTGAACGCGAGGCCGTACAGGTGGTAGCCGTTCAGCTCACGGCCGATCAGGGGCATCGCGGTGGCCACCGCGAGATACTCGAACGCCACGAGCATCACCAGGGCCACGATCCCGACGCTCAGGGAGCGGTAGCGCTGGCTGAAGACGGCTGGGGCGGTCATTACCGAAGACATGATACGGACATTACAAATCACCGTCCTGGCGCGGAAATGCGACCTTGGTCGTAGGACCGGCGCTCGATGGCGGCCGCCATGAGGCCGGGGAAGGCGTCCGGCGTGCAGGCGAAGGCCGGCACGCCCAGCGCGGCCAGCGCCGCCGCGTTGTCGTGGTCGTACTGCGGCGCCCCCTCGTCCGACAGCGCGAGCAGCACGATCACCTGGACCCCGGCGGCGGTCATGGCGGCGATCCTGCGCAGCATCTCCTCCCGCGGCCCGCCCTCGTACAGGTCGCTGATCAGCAGGAAGATCGTGTCAGCCGGCCGGGTGACGAGGTTCTGGCAGTAGGCCACCGCCCGGTTGATGTCGGTGCCGCCGCCGAGCTGGGTGCCGAACAGCACCTCGACGGGGTCGTGCAGCCGGTCGGTCAGATCGGCCACGGCCGTGTCGAAGGCCACGAACGAGGTCCTGAGCGAACGCATCGAGGCCAGCACCGCGGCGAAGACGCCCGCGTACACCACCGAGGCGGCCATCGAGCCGCTCTGGTCGACGGCCAGCACGACCTCCCGCTGGACGGCCCGCTGCCCGCGGGCGTACCCGACCAGCCGGGACGGCACGACGGTCTTCCGCTCCGGGAGGTAGTTGCGCAGGTTCGCCCGGATCGTACGGTCCCAGTCGACCTCGGCCGCCCTCCTCGGCCGGTGGGTCCTGGCCGAGCGGTCGAGCGCGCCGCTGACGGCCGTCAGGGTGCGCCGCGTCAGCCGCGCCTCCAGCTCCCGCACGACCGTGCGGACGACGGCCCTGGCCGACTCGCGGGCCCGCTCCGGTATCAGCCGGCCCAGCGACAGCAGCGTGCCCACCAGGTGCACGTCGGGCTCGACGGCCTCCAGCATCTCGGGCTCCAGCAGCAGCCGGGTCAGGTCGAGCCGCTCGATGGCGTCCTTCTGCATGACCTGCACGACGCCGGCTGGGAAGTACTCCCTGATGTCCCCCAGCCATCGGGCCACCCGCGGGGCGGACGCGCCGAGTCCGGCGCCGCGCCGTTCCTGCCCGTCGTAGAGGGCCGTGAGCGCGGCGTCCATCCGGGCGTCCGCTCCTTCCAGCGTCCCCTCCGCCGCGCCGCCCAGCACCAGCCGCCAGCGGCGCAGCCGCTCGTCCTCACCGTCCATCAGGGCCTCCCGTCCGGCTCGCGTCCCAGGATGTCGCGGACGGTCCGCACGGCCCCCGCCGCCAGCCCGTCGTCGTAGTCCGCCCCCTCGTCGCCGCCCGGCGAACCGGGACGCGGCGCGGCGCCGGAGCGGACCCGCCGGCCGATCATCCGCCGCTCCGGCGCCGGGAACGCCCCGAACGTGCGCCGCAGCAACGGCAGCGCGTCCACGAACGCCTCGGGCGACAGGCCGGTGAGCCAGGAGTCCACGGTGGCGAGCAGGCGCGGGTCGTGGACGAGCAGCAGGCCGCCATCGGACAGGAAGCCCTCCATCCAGGCCGCCGACCGGGCCGGCGGGTTGCCGGGCGACATCGACCGCGCCATGCGGGCGGCCACGTCGTCCTCCAGTGCCTCGGCGTCGAACAGGATCCGTACGATCCGGCCGTCGAGCAGCCCCGGCAGGTCGTCGCGCCGGGCGATCCCGGCCAGCGTCGCGAGCCACCGGCCGCTCCCCATCAACCCGGCCGCGGTGTGGACGCCGTCCATCAGCGCCGCCATCTCTCGGGCCGCGTCCTCGTCCAGGCCCGTCAGGGCGGGGGACAGCCCGGCGCAGATCCGTGCGAGCATCGACTCGGTGACGCCCGCGAGGCCCTCGGTGCCGCGCACGTCCCCGTATCGGCCGGCCCGCACGAGCGCGGGCAGCGCCCCCATGAGGTGGCGCACCTCGCCGTCGAGCGCCGCCCGGTCCTCGATCCGTCCCAGGACGTACGGCAGCGCGCCCGGCAGGTGGGCGAGCAGGCAGCGCTCGACCAGCGCGGCCAGCTCGGACAGGCCGGCGCCGCCCGCGAGGTCGCGGACGCGGGCCGTCGCCGCCGCCTCGACCGTGATCCCCCACACGGCGGCCTCGATGAGGGCCACGTCGAGCTCCGGACGCCACTCCAGCGACCAGGACTCCTTGAACGTCCCCTTGCTCCGGGCCCGCCGTGGCGTCCCCCAGGGCACATCCAGCAGGGCGAGCCGGTGCAGCAGCCGGCTTCGGCCGAGGTCGAGCGGCCTGCGCAGGTCGAGGTCGTGCTCCCCGGCCATGGCCTCGGGCTTCATGCGCAGCCGGCGCTGCTCGTCGCGCAGGTCCCGCCGCAGCGGCACCATGGGCGTGGCGTCCGGCACCCGCCCGAGCCGCTCCCCCACGACCATCCGCCGCTGGACCAGCTCGACCGGCAGCTCGTCGCCTCCGCACAGCACCGCCCTGACAGCCTCGGTGACCTCCGACAGCCCGGCGAGCGGCCTGCCGCGCAGCACCGCCAGTCCCTCGGCCAGCCGTACGGCCTCGATGACGTGCGCGGAGGAGACGGGCAGGTCCTCCTCCCGCAGGATCGCGGCGGCGCGGGCGAGCCAGCGCTCCACCGGGCGGTCGGGCGCCGTGAACAGGTGCTCGTACCACCCGGGCGCGGCGACGCCCGCGCCGTAGCCCGCCCCCGCGGCGAGCCGTCCGTGCGTCCACGGCACCCACGTCATCTCGACCCTGACCTTGGGCAGGCCGCGCAGCAGCCGCTCGTCCTCCGCCGCGGAGGGCAGGCGGCCGGGCCCGTCCGGCGAGTTCGGGCCGGGCCCGGCGGTCAGGCCGGATCCGCGGGCGCGGCCTCCGGGCGGGGCCGGCGTGGGCGGGGTCAGCGCGGGCAGGTGCCAGGCCCCGCAGACCACCGCGATCCGGGCGAAGCCCTCCCGGGCCGCCTTCCGCAGCGTCCTGCGCATGTACGCCTCACGCCGGGCCTCGACTCCCTCCGCGACGTGCCCCTCGCGCACGGCCCGCATCGCCTCGGCGACCACGTCGAGCGTCCCGGCCTCGCCCCGGTGCTCGACCAGGTCCTCCCACCACCGCTCCGGGTCGTCGTACCCCGCCGCACGGGCGAGCTCGCCGATGGGATCGCGGCGCACGGGATCGGCGTCGAGAGCGAGGCTGTGCGCGGCGGGCAGGTCGCAGAACCGCGCCTCGACGCCCGCCCGGGCGGCGTAGGCGATCGCCTGCCACTCCGGCGAGAACTCCGCGAACGGCCAGAAGGCGGCCCGCGACGGCTCCCCCGGCACGTACGCGAGCAGCGCGACGGGCGGGCGCATGCCGGGGTCGGCGGCGAGCGCCACCAGGCCGTCGGCCTCTGGCGGGCCCTCGACGAGCACCAGATCGGGCCGGATCCTGTTCAGCTCGTCACGCACGGCCCTGGCCGATCCCGGCCCGTGGTGCCGCACCCCCAGCACCGACAACCCCGGCACCGGCACCTCCCGCACCGGCGCGCCCGGCCCGGACGAGGCGCCGGCGGCGATGTCAGCCGGCATCGCGGCAGGCCCGGTAGAAGTCGCGCCAGTCGTCGCGGTCGCGGACGACCGTCTCCAGGTATTCCTGCCAGACCACGCGGTCGGACACCGGGTCCTGGATCACCGCCCCCGCGATGCCGCCCGCGACGTCGGCCGGGCGCAGCACGCCGTCCCCGAAGTGGGCGGCGAGGACGATCCCGTTGGTGACGACCGAGATGGCCTCCGCCGTGCTGAGCGTGCCGCTGGGCGACTTGACCTTGGTCCGCCCGTCGGAGGTCACGCCCGCGCGCAGCTCCCGGAAGACCGTCACCACGCGGCGGATCTCCTCCAGCCCGGTCACGGTCTCGGGCAGCTCCAGGGAGCGGCCGAGCTGCGCCACGCGCCGGGCCACGATGTCGACCTCCTCCTCCGTGGTGGCGGGGACCGGCAGCACGACGGTGTTGAACCGCCTGCGCAGCGCGCTCGACAGGTCGTTGACCCCGCGGTCGCGGTCGTTGGCGGTGGCGATGACGTTGAAGCCCTTGGCCGCCTGCACCTCCTCCCCCAGCTCCGGGATCGGCAGCGTCTTCTCCGACAGCACGGTGATCAGGGCGTCCTGGACGTCGGACGGCATGCGGGTGAGCTCCTCGACCCGGGCCAGCCGTCCCTCCGCCATCGCGCGCATGACCGGGCTCGGCGTCAGCGCCCGGCGGGAAGGGCCCTCCGACAGCAGCCGCGCGTAGTTCCACCCGTAGCGGACGGCCTCCTCCGCCGTGCCGGCCGTGCCCTGCACGAGCAGGGTCGAGTCGCCGCTGATCGCCGCGGCGAGGTGCTCGGACAGCCAGGTCTTGGCCGTGCCGGGCACGCCGAGCAGCAGCAGCGCCCTGTCGGTGGCGAGCGTCGCCACCGCGACCTCGACGATCCTGCGCGGGCCGACGTACTTCGGCGTGATCTGGCCGCCGTCCCCCAGCACGTAGGTCGTCACCGCCCAGGGCGACAGCCGCCAGCCCGGAGGGCGTGGCCGGTCGTCGGTCTTCGCGAGAAGCGCCAGCTCGTCTGCGAACTGGTCCTCCGCGTGCGGGCGCAGAACGCTGGTCATGCAAGCTCCTTGAGCATGTCGAATCGGAACCGCAGGGTCGCGGCGAGTTCGGGGACCTCCCCGGCGTGCTCGTGCATGGCGGGGTCGAACCGCTCCCCCGCCAGCCGGATGAGCTCCCCGGCGTTCCACGGCTGCGACCGCGTGGTCTCGACGATCTTCTTGAGCACCGCCCTCGCCAGCCGGTGCCCCCACGGCCGCGGCACGCCGCCCAGCATCATCACCATCTGGCCGTCCACCGGATGTCCCGCCACCAGCTCGGCCGCCCGGTGGGACCGCTCCTCCGGCGGGAGCACGGCCAGCAGGTCGGTCAGCGGCTCGGCCTCGAACAGAGCACGCGCCCACGTCGCGTCCCGCTGCAGGATGGCGGCCCTGGTCCAGCCCATGCGGACCTCCCGCTCCCAGTCGCCGATCCGGGCCCCGGCGATCCGGTCCGGCGGCATGCCGAGGTGACCCGGCCAGAACGACAGCGGCGTGTGCGCCACCACCTGCTGCAGCCACCAGCCCCGCGTCTCCATCCCGGCGGGCGGCCGCGCCCTTACGCCGTCACGCTCCATCGCGCCGTCGCAGGCGGGCGGCGGCTCCGCCCGGAGCCCGGAGCCGTTCGCGGTCACGAACCGGCGCGCCCGCGCGGTCATGCGGAGGGCCAGCCGCGACCGCGGCAGGCGGGTGAGGAGGTCGGCGGCGGCCTGCCGCACCTCGCGGCGCCGGTCGTCGAGCACCGCCTCCAGGAACGGCTCGTCGGCCATGCCGAGGCCGTCGGCGAGGATCGTCACGAAGACGGCCCGGTCCTCCGGCGTCTCCGCGCTCCAGCCGCGTTCCAGCAGCTCCCGCGCGGCGGCGGGGTCGCGGCGCCGCAACGCGGTCAGGAAGGCGCGCCTGTCGCCGCTCGTGCCGAGCTCCCACACCTCGTCGGGCGGCACGTGCGCCGGCTCCGCCAGCAGGTAGGCCCAGGCGGAGTTGAGACCGGCGAGCCAGCGCCCCCGGGCTCCGGTGACCGCCCCCAGGCAGGCGCGGATCGAGCGGTCCCGCGCCCCGAGGTCGAGCAGCTCGGGGATCATCTCGGCCGGGACCCGCACTCGCCGCGCGGCGGCCGTCTCCAGCCACTCGGTCAGCAGCCTGCCCTGCTCCCCCGCGAGCATCCGGGCCAGCCGTTCCGCGGCGGCGCCGGGCACGCGTGGCAGCGTCTCCGCCGCCGCGGGGGCCGGCGGCCTGCCCCTGCCCGGCCGCCGCCCCGCGCGCATCCGCACCACCTGCTCGGCGGCCAGCTCCAGCAGGCTCTCCGGCGGGACGGCGCGGCGGTCGGCGCCCACCAGCGCGGTGGACACCAGTTCCTCCCACGGCACCTGCCCGGCCTCCCACCCGCCGGGAACGGCCCGTGTCATAACCGCACCACCCCACCGTCCTCGTCCCAGGCCGTCAGCGGGAGCAGCCCGCGCGGCGTCCATTCGGCGGCGACCGTCACCGGCCGCCCGCCGGAGACGGCCAGCAGCCGCCACGGGACGCCCACGGACGGATGCAGCGGCAGCGCGTTCCCCTCGTCGTCCGCGAGGCCGTCCGGGCAGGGAACGGCCCCGGCAAGCACCAGAGGCCAGGAGTCGGTCCAGGGATCGGCCGCGAGCACCTCCGCGATCAGCGCGGGCGCCTGGGAGACCTTCGTCCCCGGGGGCGGCCCCGCGTCGACGTGGCCCCGCCGCTCGGCGATCAGGGCGCGCAGCGGCGACGCCCCCGGGTAGAAGGCCAGATCGGCGTCGATCGTCGTGCCCGGCGGCGGAAACGACTCGAGCGGCTGCCCGACCGGCGAGAACGACAGCACCATCGCCAGGCGGCCCGTCGTGCGCCCGGCCAGCCACACGCGCCGGGCGACCAGCCGGTCCTGCTCCTCGTCCCGGCAGCCGACGACATCCCAGTGGTCCCGCACCGCCGGGGTGGCCAGGACGGACTCCCTGGTGACGGGGAAGCCGACCCGCGCCCGCACGGTCTGCCGCAACGGCTCCGCCAGTGCGGCGGCGCGGCGATGGGCGACCGCGAGCAGACGAAGCAGCGCATACTCCCCGAGCAGAAGGCCCGGCCAGTCTTCGGCGCCGAGCACCCGCGGGAGCCGGGCGACCGTCCCCGCCACACCCGGCGCCTGCGCGTCGACCAGCCGCCTGGCGAGGTCGTCCCAGTCGGCCGGCCCCGTCTGGCGTGCCTGTGCGATCCCCTGCCCGATCTGGTCGGCCAGCCACCGCTCCAGCTCCGACAGGCCGGCCGCCACCCTGCTCTCCCGCTGCTCGGCCTGGGTGCGCCTGGCCGCCGCGTGTCCCCCGGCGCCTGCACCGGTGGTCCCGTCGGGAGCCGCCGCCGGCGCCTGCTCCCGGCTCCGCCGTTCCATCACGCGCCGCAGACTAGCCACGGCCTCCGACATTTAGCCCTACTCGTGGAGCCGGCAGAGGCCGCCGGGGATCGGCCGGCCGAGGAGCAGGTGCACGAGCGCCGCGACATGCGGCCGGGAGAACACCCGCCCTGCCCGCGGGCTCCTCGGCGGCACCGGTTTCCCGCACGGCGCTCCGTCACAGGCCCGCGAACTGTGTCACCGGACGAGACCGGGGTCCACCGCGCCACCGGGCAGCCGGTCTCGCTGCGCCACGTCCTGGTGGACATGATCGCCGAGTACGCACGCCACAACGCGGCCCAGGCCGCCTCTCCGAGCGAGAAGTCCTCGGGGAGCCGGCGGTCGCCCTCCTCGTCGCGGACGGCCCAGCGCGCGGGACCGTGGAGCGCCGGTGTGATCGGGGAGGTAACCACGGACACGCCGCATCAGTGTGCTTCACGAGCCGACGAGGTTTTCTCATCGGCAACTGCTGCGGCCCATCGTGGTATGAGCCGGCCCGGGAGGGAAGGCCCCGCTCCCGCGCGGGCGGTTCCCCGAGCCCTTCACCGGGATCGGCGCCGACCTTCGCCGAGAGCGGCACGGAGTGGCCCGACAGGGAAGGCTCCGGTGCGGCGGAGCCGCCGCACCGGAGCCTGCTCACCAGAAGGAAACGATCAACGAGCGGGGATCGCGGCCCCGGGCGTCAGCTCCGCGTCCACTTCTGGTTGTTGCCGCCCCAGCAGGAGTACAGCTGGATCTGGGTGCCGTTGCTCGTGCCCTGCCCGACGGCGTCCAGGCACAGGTTCGACTGCACACCGACGATGGTCCCGTCGGAGTTGAGGCGCCACTTCTGGTTGTCGCCGCCCCAGCAGGAGTAGATCTGGACCTTGGCGCCGTTGCCGGTGCCGGCGGCGTCCAGGCACTTGTTGCCGTAGACCCGCAGCTCCTGGGCGGAGGTGTAGCTCCACTGCTGGTTGCTCTGGCCGTTGCAGTCCCACAGCTGCACCTGCGTGCCGTCGGTGGTGCTGGCGTTCGGCACGTCCAGGCAGCGGCCGGCGGCGACGTTCTTGATCTGGCCGCCGCCGCCGGACGGCGGGTTGCTCGGAGAGGTGGTGGGGTTGCCGGTGGGGGTGGAGCCGCCGATGGTGATGTTGGAGTTCCCGCTGCTCTGGTAGCCCTCGGTGGCGAGGATCTGGTAGTCGTGGCTGCCGAGGTTCATGCCGTAGCGGGCCCAGGCGTCGAAGTGGTTGCCGACCGTGATGCTTCCGCCGGTCCTCTTCTGCTGGCGGACGCTCCAGTACTGGTTGAAGGTCTTGTTGCCGTCGATGGAGGGCGCGTTGTAGCGCGTCGTCTCATAGATGTCGTAGGTGCCGCCGTCGGTGGTCACGGTGCCCTTGTACGTGCCCGTCGGCCGGTAGGTGCCCCAGTTGTCGACGATGTAGTACTCCACCAGCGGGTTCCTGGTCCAGCCGTACAGCGACAGGTAGGCGTTGCCGGAGGGGTTGAAGCTGCCCGAGTAGGTCACGGTCCTGCGCCCGCCGGGATTCCACCCCTTGCCGGCGACGAAGTTGCCGGTGTTGCGCCAGGAGGTGCTGTAGTTGCCGCCGGACCCCAGATCCATGGAGACCGTGCCCTGGCTGTCGGTCCAGAACGAATAGAAGTATCCGTTGTTGGTGCCGGTCTGGTTCGTGGTGACGGCGGCGTGGGCGACGCCGGGCAGCATCGCCACGGCCGCGGCCAGCGCCACGGCGCAGGCCCGGACGACGAGCAGCCTGACGCGGCCGCGTCTGCGGCCTGTCCGGTGAACGGGAGCGTCGATCATGCGCACTTCCTCCTTAAGAAGGCTGACGCGGGCCAGGCACCGCGGGCTGGGGACGGCCGAAGTGACGGCCACCGCACCGGCGCCGCGACGCCGAAACTATCGGCATCGCGGCGAAAGTATCGGACCACGCGGGCGAGCCGTCAACGTCACCCGAAACGCCGCCGAAACGTCCTTTTCACCCGGCATTGCACGACAGGAGGCATTCAGCCTGGTGGACAGCTATGCGGATGTGATCGAACCGCTCGACGGACAGGTCGGCGGACGCTGAAAAGTTCACGGCTTCCCGGATTACGCTTCGAGACCGGATGCGGCGGCGTGCCGTGCCGGGGCGCGCGGACAGCGGGACCGGTTCTGTCAGGGCCGCGTGTCATACTCACCTGCGTGGTTGCGCGTACGCCGCAAAGGGTGCTGATCGGGCGTTCCGCCGAGCTCGATCGGCTCCTAGGCGTGCTCGACGCCGCCGCGGCCGGGCTCGCGGGGGTCGCCCTCGTGGGCGGCGACGCGGGGATCGGCAAGACGCGGATCGTCACGGAGCTGTGCGACCTCGCGCAGCGGCAGGGCTTCGTGACGCTCACCGGCCAGTGCGCCGAGCTCGGCGACGCCCTGCCCTACCTTCCGCTCGCGGACGCCCTGCGCGGGGCCGCCGCCGACGCCGACAGCCCGGTCGGTCCGGCCGTCACGGCTCGTCCCGCGCTGCGGCGGCTGCTGCCCGGCGACGAGGCGGGCCCGGCGGAGGCGACCACCGGAGGGCTCGCCCAGCAGCGCCTGTTCGGGTCGGTGCTCGACATGCTGTCGGAGGTGGCCGGGCGGCAGCCGGTCCTGTTCGTGTTCGAGGACCTGCACTGGGCCGACCGCTCGACCCGCGACCTGCTGGTCTTCCTCACCCGCATGCTGCAGCGCGAGCGGGTCTGCCTCGTCGGCACCTACCGCACCGACGACCTCCACCGCCGCCATCCGCTGCGCCCGGTCCTGGCCGAGCTGCGGCGGCTGCCGCTGGTCACCTCCGTCGAACTGCCGCCGCTCGGCGACGACGAGATGGCGGAGTATCTCGCCGTCCTCGACCGGTACGGCGAGGGCCCCCCGGGGCCGGGAACCGAACGCCGCCTGACGACCGTGATCGAGCGCGCCGGGGGCAATCCGTTCTTCGCCGAGGAACTCCTGGCGGCCGGCGCGGAACGGGCGCGGCTGCCCGGCACGCTCGCCGACCTGCTGCTCGCCCGGGTGGAGACGCTGTCGGACACCGCGCGCCAGGTGCTGCGGGTCGCCGCGGTGGCCGGCCGCCGGGTCGGCCACGACCTGCTGCGCGACGCGACCGGGCTCGGCGACCTGCCGCTGGAGGACGCGCTGCGCGAGATCGTCTCGCAGCGGCTGCTCACGGCGGGCAGCGACGGCTACACCTTCCGGCACGCGCTTCTCCAGGAGGCCGTCTACGACGACCTGCTGCCGGGCGAGCGGACCCGCCTGCACACCGCGTTCGCCGCGCTGCTCGCCGAACGCGGCGGCGCCCCCGCCGAGCTGGCCCATCACCATCTCGCCGGGCACGACCTGCCGGGCGCACTGCGGGCGTCGGTGGAGGCCGGGGGGCTGGCCGCCGGGCTCGGCGCGCCGGCCGAGGCACACCGGCACTTCGAGCGGGCACTGGAGGTCTGGGACCAGGTGCCGGAGGCCGAACGGCTGGCCGGGGAGAGCCGGGCGAGGATCGCGCTGGCCAGCGCCGCGGCGGCGGCAGCGGCCGGTGACTACCACCGGGCGGCGGAACAGATGCGGCGGCTGCGCCGTGAGGCCGGCGACCCGGTCCTGATCGCGGAGACCGGCGAGCGCCTGTCCTACTATCTGGCGGACGCGGGCGGCGACGAGGCCGAGGCGATCGAGGCCGCCCGGGAGGCGGTGGACAACGCGCCGCACAGCCCGCTGCTGGCCAGAGCCCTGGCCACCTACGCTCGCGCCCTCTTCCGGCAGTACCGCGACGAGGAGGCGGCGGCGACGGCTTCCAAGGCGCTGGAGGTCGCGGAGGCGACCGGCGCCCGCGACGCGGAGGTCAGCGCCCTCATCTCGCTCGCCCTGATCGAGGAGGAGTTCGGGAGCAGCGTCGAACAGGCCGTCGACCTGCTCACGCGCGCCACCCGCCGCCCCTCGGGCGACCTGTCCATCGATCTGCGGGCGCGCTTCAACCTCGCCCGCATCCATTACGAGAACGGCGCCCTCGCGGTCGCCGCCCGCATCACCGAGGACGGCGTACGGCTGGCCGGGGAGACCGGGCTCACCTGGAGCACGTTCGGCACGGACCTGCGTTTCCTGCACTATCTGGTGCACTACGCGGACGGCGACTGGGACGCCGCGGAACGGCTGGCGGGAGGGTTCGGCGTCCGGGTCGGCACCCGGGCCGAGGCCCAGTTGTCGTCGTTCGCCCTCTTCGTCGAGGTGGGCCGGGGGCGCCCGGGCGCCGACGAGAGGCTGCGGTGGCTGTCCCGCTTCTGGCCGGACCCGCTGATCGCTTACATGGCGCGCGGCATGGCGGCCGAGCAGGCGCTGTGGCGCGGCGACCCGCACACCGCGCTCGACCACGTCGACGCGATCGTCGCGGCGCTCGAGCCGTTCGATCCCAGTCTGATCCGCATCGCGGCCACCGGCCTGCGGGCGCTGGCCGACCTCGGCCGGGCCGGCGAGCCCTGCGACGACCTGCTGCGCCGGGCGCGGTGGGCGGCGGAGAACGGGCCGAACGGCCCGCGCGGCCGGCTGGGGCCGGAAGGAGTCGCCTGGCTGGCCCGCGCGGAGGCCGAGTGGCACCGCGCCCACGGCACGGAGGATCCGCAGGTCTGGCGGCGCGCCACCGAGGCCTTCGGCTTCGGCTTCGTCTACGAGGAGGCCCGCTCGCGGTGGCGCCTGGCCGAGAGCCTGCTGCGGACGGGCGACCGCGCGGGGGCCCGCGCTGAGTGGGAGCGCGCGGTGCGCGTCGCCGCCGCGCTGGGGGCCCGGCCCTTCCTCGAGACGCTCAGAGGAGTCGGGACGCGGGCCGGATTCCCCGACCCCACGGCGGCCACCCCCACGGACTCCACCGCCGCCCCCGACGGCGGCGCGCAGGAGAGCGCCGCCGGTGAGGCGCCGGGGACGGCACGGGAGCCGGGGCGGCTGTCCACGCTCACCGCGCGCGAGCGGGAGGTGCTGGCCCACGTCGCGAACGGCCTGGCCAACCGGGAGATCGGCGAGCGGCTGTTCATCTCGCAGAAGACGGTGAGCGTGCACGTCTCGAACATCCTGGCCAAGCTCGGCGTGACCAGCCGCACCCAGGCCGCCGCCGTCGCCCTGCAGGAGGGTCTGTCGCCGGGCGCCGCGGACGGAAATACTGTGTAATCGAGGCTCGGCACCAGCAACACTTCCGGAGGTCAGCGGTGGCTCGGCAAATCGTTTCCGTCGTCGCGGGTGAGGAGCTGTCTTCGGGCACGCCGTACGAGTCCGTCAACCCGGCGCGGCCCGCGGAGACGGTGGCGACCGTCCTGCTCGCCGGCGCGGACGACTTCGCCGGCGCCTGCCGCGCCGCGGCGGCGGCTCAGCGGGAGTGGGCGCGCGTCCCCGCGCCGGTGCGCGGACGGGTGATCGCCTCGATCGGCCGCCTGGTCGAGGCCAACACCGAGGCGCTGGCCCGGCTCGTGACCGAGGAGATCGGCAAGCCGTACGCCGAGGCGCTGGGCGAGGTCCGCGAGATCGTGGACACCTGCGACTTCTTCCTCGGCGAGGGCCGCCGCCTCTACGGGCAGACCGTGCCGTCGGAGATGCCCGACAAGAGCCTGTTCACCTTCCGTGTCCCGGTCGGCGTGGCGGCGGTCGTGACGGCGGGCAACTTCCCGGTCGCCGTCCCCTCGTGGTATCTGGTCCCGGCGCTGCTGTGCGGCAACGCGGTGGTGTGGAAGCCCGCCGAGTACGCCGCGGCCTCCGCGCACGCGCTCTACCGGCTGTTCGCCGCGGCCGGACTGCCCGACGGCGTGCTCAACCTCGTCTTCGCCGACGGCGGCCAGACCTACGAGGGCCTCGACCGCGCGCTCGGCGAGGGCACCGTGCAGAAGGTCGGCTTCACCGGGTCGAGCGCGGTCGGCCGGGCCGTCGGCGAGCTGTGCGGGCGGCACCTGCAGTCGCCCTGCCTGGAGCTCGGCGGCAAGAACCCGATGGTCGTCATGCCGGACGCCGATCTCGACCTCGCCGCCGAGGGCGCCCTGTTCTCCGGCTTCGGCACCGCCGGTCAGCGGTGCACCTCCCTCGGCACGGTCATCGTCCACGAGGACGTCCACGACGAGTTCCTGCGCCGCTTCACCGCCGCCGTACGCGACGCGAAGGTCGGCGACCCGAACGGCGACGTGCTGTACGGCCCACTGCTCGACCACAAGTTCGCCGAGCGATACGAGGAGTACCTGGGCTGGATCCAGCCGCACCACACCGTGCTGCCGGGCCCGGTCGGCCGGATGGACGGCGAGGGCCTCTACTACCACCCCGTGGTGGTGGACGGCGTCCGCCCCGACGACCGGCTGTTCCTGGAGGAGACGTTCGGCCCGATCGTGGGCGTGACGACGTTCGCCACCCTCGACGAGGCGATCGACCTGGCCAACCGGCCGGGGTACGGCCTGTCGTCGTCCATCTACACCACCGACCCGAAGGCGGTGTTCCGGTTCCGCGAGGGCGTCTCGGCCGGCATGGTCAGCGTCAACAACTCCACCTCCGGCGCGGAGGCCCACCTGCCGTTCGGCGGGAACGGCAAGTCCGGCAACGGCAGCAGGCAGAGCGGCATCTGGGTGCTCGACCAGTTCACCCGCTGGCAGGCGATGAACTGGGACTACTCGGGCCGCCTGCAGAAGGCCCAGATGGACGTGGCGGAGATCACGCCCGACCTGGCCTTCCGGCTCTGACCTGGAGGACCGCACGCCGCCCGGTGAACGCACCGGACGGCGTGCCGTCACACCTCTCGCCGGAGTGCCTCAGACCATCGGCCGGTCACTCGTCACGTGGGGAACGTTTCCCGCCGGTGCTCAGTCGCCGTCCGGGTCGCAGGGGAAGCTCGCCGCTCCGGCGGTCATCTTGATGCCGCCGAGCAGGTGCTTCAGGAACAGCGGGTCGCTGTAGGCCTCCTTGGTGTGGCCCATGCCCGTGTACCAGGCGCGCCCACCGTCGTAGTTGTGGCACCAGGCGATCGGGTGGTCGCCCATGGCGCCGGAGCCGGGGTTGTAGGACGTCTCGTCGAGTTCGGCGAGCACGCGCACCCCGGCGTCGCGCGGGTTCGTGCGGTAGTTGTACCACTCGTCCCAGCGGGTCCAGCGGTTCGGCAGCCCGCGGTTGGACGCCGCGCCCTGGCCGACGATCTTCACCGTCGCGTACTGCTGCGCCGGATGGTTGCGGAAGTAGGCGCCGACGAGGCCGCCGTACCAGGCCCAGGTGTAGCCCGAGTCCCCGGCGGCGTGCACGCCCGCGAATCCTCCGCCGTTCTCGATGTAGCGCTGGAACGCCGCCTTCTCCTCCGGCTGCCCGAGGGGGTCGCCGGTCGTGGACATGAAGACGACGGTCTGATACTTGGCCAGGTTCGCGTCGGTGAACTGGCTCGCGTCCTCCGTCACGTCCACCGTGAAGCCGTTCTCCTGACCGAGCTTCTGGATCGCCGCGACACCGGCGGGGATCGAGTCATGACGGAAGCCGGTGGTCTTGGAGAAGACCAGCACGCGGAACGCCGAGTCGTCCGCGCCGGCCGCGTGCGCGCTGACGCCGGCGAACGCCGGCGCGACGATCGCCGACAGCGCCGCCAGAGCGAGAAGTCGCTTACGTGACATGGTGAGAGTCCTCCATCTCGTGCGCCCTGGACGTCGCGACCCACGCAGGGGGGTGGTGGGGCTACGGGTCCGGTGACGAAGGCGGGGTCGCGCGCCGGGAGGCGGCCACGACCTCAAGTGGGCGCCAAGTTACCGTCTTTGGTCACGAGTTGGAAGAAGTTACGTCCAAGTTTCAATGACTTTCGTTTGCGGTAGGACAAAGTCGTGGCCGAATCAGAACTACCGCCGGACAGTCCGTTCGCCCAGGTCCCGCCGCGGCCGGGATTGGTCACCGCCGGCCGTGGAAGGTGCGCCGCAGGTCGTCCACCCACTCGCCGGGAATCTCCCAGGGGATGAAGCGGCCGCCGCGGTCGTGGACGTTGAGGTTCACGAGGTTGTACCAGCCGGCGCGGTCGCCGTCGAGGAAGTGCCGCACCCGCTGGTCCGTGCTCACGCCGGGCGGGTTCTCGTATCCGACGAAGGTGATGCCGGTGGGGGCCTCGACGGCCGGCTGCCGGTCGTGGGACGGGGTCCAGGGGTAGCGGTTGTTGTTGGCGTAGGTCCGCACCGAGGTGCCGATCGAGTTGGTCACCCAGAAGATCATGGCGTGGGTGAGCAGGTCGTCCTTGGTGAAGACGGTCTCGACGTCGCCGCCGTTGTCGCTCCAGTTCACCCAGCGCTCCAGCACCCAGGCGAGCATCCCGGCGGGTGAGTCGGACAGCCCGTGGGCGAGCGTGCTCGGGGCGAGCATGTGCGCGGCGAGGTGGACGGCGAACCGCCTGTCCATGGCGACGACCTGGGCGTGGACGGCGGCGGGCAGGCCGTCCGGGATGGGCTTGCCGCCGCTGAAGTCCCAGGCCCTGTCGCCGTTGAAGAACGTGAGCTTCTGACCCGACCCGATGTGGATGGCGTGCAGCTCGCCGGCGTACTTGTGGCCGAGCTGCCCGGTCACCAGG
This sequence comes from Microbispora sp. NPDC046973, assembly GCF_040644495.1. Classification (NCBI taxonomy): domain Bacteria; kingdom Bacillati; phylum Actinomycetota; class Actinomycetes; order Streptosporangiales; family Streptosporangiaceae; genus Microbispora; species Microbispora sp. NPDC046973. The sequence goes on from NZ_JBEYWQ010000013.1 coordinate 112,421, forward strand.
GCTCCGACGTCGCAGCCCGCCGCGCCGTACCTTTCGTAGCCGAGGGTCTGGGTCATCAGCGTGTGCCAGAGGTCGGCGACCTTCCAGAAGTTCATGTCGGGGTGGTCCGGCAGCGGGGTGGAGAACCCGAAGCCGGGGAACGAGGGCACGATCACGTCGAACGCGTCGGCCGGGTCGCCGCCGTACGCGCCGGGGTCGGCCAGCGGATCGACCACCTTGGACCAGTGCCAGAACGTCCAGGGCCAGCCGTGGGTGAGGATCAGCGGCGTGGGATCGGGACCGGCGCCCGGCCTGCGCATGAAGTGGACCGGCACACCCTCGACCTCGACGCGGTAGTGCTCGTAGGCGTTGATGGCGGCCTCGGCCGCCCGCCAGTCGTACCCGTCGCGCCAGTAGTCCACGAGTTCGCGCAGGTAGGCGGCGCTCACGCCGTAGCGCCAGTTGTCGTTGCCCGCGTCGTCGGGCAGGCGGGTCAGCTCCAGGCGCAGCCGCAGGTCGGCGAGGACCTCGTCGGGCACGTGGATCGGCGCGGGCTCCAGCGGGAACGGCCGGGTCGCGGCGGACGGCGTGCTTGTGGCGGAAGGGGTGGACGGGGTGGTCGTGGGGCGCATCGTTCATCTCCTCGCACTGTCGCGCGGCGTGTCCGTGCCGGAGTCGCTCTCACCGGCTCCCCGTTCGATCGGCGGATCCCCGATCGCGGTGGAGTGCAGTTCGACCATGCGGGCCAGCGCGGGCAGCGCCGCCGCGACGGCCGCCCGCTCCGCCGAAGTGAGCCGGTCGGCGAGCTCGGAGAGCCGGGCCACGCGCTCGGCGCGCCGTCCGTCCACGATCGCGGCGCCCGCGGCCGTGACGTGGACGAGGACCGCCCGGCCGTCCGACGGATCCGGGTGGCGCTCGACCAGGCCCTCGCGCTCCAGCTTGGTCACCATCTGGGTGATCGCCGACTGCGTGACCTGTTCGCTTCCGGCGAGTTCGGTGAGCCGCTTGGGGCCGCCGCCCGCGAGCGTGTGGAGCACGGACAGGGTCGTGAAGCTCAGCCGCCGCTCCGCGGGCAGCCGGATGTGCATCCGGGTGAAGTCTTCGAGCACACGGGTCAGGCGGGCGATGCTCAGCTCGCTGATCTCAGGCACGGCCAAACTGTATCAGTAACTTAATTAAGTTGCTAATGCATCCAGATTGCCCCGGAAAACGCCGATCCCCGGCGGGCACTCCGCCGGGGATCGGATCGCGAAGGCGTCTCAGGCCTCCGGGCCTCGCCTGCCGTCGTAGCCGAGCAGCCGCATGGCGACCTCGGGGTCCATGGCCGCCGCGAGCAACTGCGCGCGTTCGGCCGCCCGGTCTCTGGCCTCCTCGGCCCGCCGCCGCCCCGCCTGGTGGGAGCGGACCAGCAGGACCGCGACCGCGATGCCGCCGATCACCGCGACCAGCGCGACGGCCAGCAGGACGGCCGTGCCTGCGGGCACGCCCCCGACGGCGGCGGCGCCCCCGGCGCCGGCCGCGCCCCGCGGCGATGCGAACAGCAGCACCCCCAGCAGTGTGAGCAGCACCACCGCCACGACGACGCCGACCGCCCACAGCGCGCCGTACGACGTGCGGGACGGCGCGGTGTGCGACGGCCCGGGCGGCGGGGCCGGGGAGAGCGGTGGCGGCGTGCCGTTCCACGGCACGAAGTCCGGCTGCTCCGGACCGGCCGCCTGCACGGCCGGAGCGTGCCCGTTGCCTCCGGCCAGGCCGTTCGGCGGCGGGGCGACCAGCACCGGCGCGGCGCCGCCCGAGGACGCCGCCACGACCGACGCCTCGATCACCCGCGTCCGGGGCAGCGGAAGCTCGACCGGGACCTCGCTGTGCGCCTTGTGGGCCGCCACCGCGGCCGTGTGGTACGCCTCGATCTCCTCGTAGAACTCGTCGGAGGTGTAGACGGTGCCGTCGATCAGCGGGCCCATCCTGCCCTCGATGACCGCGACCACGTCGTCACCGTTGAGCGTCTTGTGCTGTTCGAGCGCGTGCGCGACCGCCAGCACCTCGCGGCGGTGCTCGCGCAGCAGCTCGGCCGTCTTCTCCAGCAGCCGGCTGAGGTTGAACTCGATCCGCTCGGGGAGCATGTCGGGCACCATCTCGTCGCGCCGGCCCGCCGGAGTGCCGGTGAAGCCGATGCCGCCGCCCCCCGGCTGCGGCTGGGCCGCCTTGCCCTCGCGCAGGCCAAGCTCCTGCAGGGCGGGCAGCGAGGCGACGCCGATGCCCATGCCCCAGTAGGCCTCCATCAGCCCGGTGATGGCGGTCGCGTTCTGCAGGTCGCTCGAGACGCCGGAGGAGTTGTCCTCGCCGAAGAACATCCGCTCCCCCGCGAGTGAGGCGAGGGAGACCATGATGTCGGCCTCGTACTCCGACTTCCACCGGGTGAACTGGTCCTCCGGCTTGATGCTGGCCACCATGCCGAGGTAGTCGGCGCCCTTCTCGATCGTCGCGAGGTCGACCTCCAGGTGGTGCTGGGTGCGGTACGCGACGACGGCGTGGCATGCCTCGTGCACCGCGACCGCGTGCCGCTCACGCTCGATGTACTCGACGTCCTCGGGCGGCCCGAGCTGCTTGAGCCGCTTGGCCCGCATGACGTCCGACCAGGTGATGGTCTCCCGGCCGTCGCGGATCGCGGTGATCAGCGACTCGTTGACCAGGTCCTTGATCGTCGCGCCGGTCGCGTACGGCGTGATCGTGGCGAGCTTGTCGATCTGCTCGTCGGTGAGCTGGTGGCTGACCTTGTCGAAGTAACCCTTGTACGTGCGGATCCGGCCCGCCTTGGAGGGATAGCCGACCTTGTAGATGCGGTCGATGCGGCCGGGCCTCAGCAGCGCCTCGTCCAGGGCCTCGGGCAGGTTGGTGGCCATCATGATGAGGATGCGGTATTTCGGCGGCGGCTTGGGCCGCATGCCGAGCAGCCTGCGCACGTAGCGGTTGACGAAGCCGCGCGGCTTCTTCAGGCCGGAGATCTCGGTGAGCAGCGCCTCCAGCGTGCCCATGCCGCCACCGCCGCCCATGCCCCCGCCGTACACCAGGCGGTTGACGAAGGCGCCGGTGCGCGGCATCCGCGCGGGTGCGGCCTCGGCGGCCGGGCCGGCGGCGTGCCGGCCGAGCACGGTGCGGGTGTGCGGGTCGAGGTAGGCGAAGCCGTGGCAGCCGGAGTCCTGGAACGGCGCCGGCGCCGACCTGCCCCAGCCGCCGGGCCCGCCCTGCGCGAGCGCGCCGCGGTTGCCGAGCGAGTCGGCCTCATCGAAGAACACGATGACGCCGCCGTACCGCAGGGCCAGCTTGCGCAGCTTGCGGAACAGCGACTTGACCTTGAGGACGCCGACGCCGAAGAACATGTTGATGAACGCGCCCGGGTCGACGAACACGTACGGCTTGCCGGTCGAGCCGGCGACCGCCTCGGCCATCAGCGTCTTGCCGGTGCCGGGCGGTCCCCACAGCAGGATGCCGCTGGGCACGTAGCCGCCTCTGGCCTCGATCTCGTCCGGCTTCTCCAGGAAGACGATGTTCTCCTTGACCCGTTCGACCACGTGGTCCTGGCCCCAGACGTCGGAGAAGCGCGTCTTGATGTCGTCGGGGTAGTAGACGTCGACGCCGCCCCGCGACAGGAACCAGAAGATGGCGACGAACTGCCCCACCGCGAGCACCATGAGCAGCACGATCTGCAGGACCATGGGGAGGAAGCCCCACACGGTGGCCGGCACGCTGTACAGCGCCTCGAGCGGCGAGACCTGCTGCACCTTGCCCAGCACCAGCGCGATGACCGCGATCCAGACGACCCACTTGATCGCGCGGGCGATGCGGTAGCGGTTCCAGTCGTTGAACCTGCGGTGCGTCCAGCGGTTCCAGCCGCCGAAGATCTTCTGGGTCCAGAACCGGTGGTAGCCGGCCGAGCGCTCACTGATGAGGAAGTGGATCTGCCGGACCAGCTCGACGCCCGCCAGCCACAGGACCCAGGACGCCTCCCTGACGGTCATAACGAAGGCGTCGTAGAGGGAGATGATGCCCTCGTACGTCGCGATCTGGTTCCAGAGCAGCACGCCGAACGCGACGGCGAGCAGGATCAGGAACTTGGTGCGGTCCCACAGCGGCAGACGTTTCCTGGTGCGGGGGTCGCGGTCCACCGGACCCGACCCCGGCTCGCGAAGCCCCTCGTGGTGCTTCGGTGGGAGGGCCGTGCTCATATGAGGGGCTCCTTCACGGGTTGATGAGGTGCTTGACCTTGAAGGACTTGACGACGCCTTCGATCTCCGCGGCCCGCTTCCGGTAGCACGCGGGCGAGCAGCGGATCAGGAGAGTGGAGACCGTCGTCCCGTCGGCCGACAGGTAGGCGGTCTTGTCGAACGTCTGCACCGGCCCGTCCAGCAAGCTGTAATTGAAGACGCTGTGGACTCCCCGCACGCCGTCCGCGACCGGCAGCACCTCGTCGTCCAGCAGCTCGAAGCCCGACAGACCCTGCGCCTCCAACTGCTGCCGCTGCTCCTTGGGCACCGCCACCGGCATCAGAGCGGAGTTGCGCAGCTCGTTGAGCGACACCGCGTTCTGCGCGTCCTCGCTGAGCTTCTCCACCCTGGCCAGCACGAACGGCTCGTCATCGGCTCCGGCCGAGCCCTGGAGCAGATGGCCGAGTGACGGATTGGCGTGCGCGTCGAAGGCCTTCGTCCACACCGCCTGCTTCGCGAGCTGCGCGGTGGCCGACTCGGCGTCGCCGAAGAACTCCTTGTCGAGCGTCTTCTGGTCGATCTGCCGCCACGACGCGGGGACCTTGAAGTAGGTGCCGCCCGAATCGTCGCGTACGTAGGTGTATTCGGGGCCGGCACAGCCGGACAGCACAGAGGCGGCCACCGCCGCCCCCACGACCGTTCCCACCACCCCGGTCCTTACCCGTGGTCTTTCCACCAGGGCCCAACCTCCGCTTTGCGGGTCTACGAGGTAGTAGTGCCCGTTTTCCAACTTTCCTTCTCAACGGTAAATCTGCGATGGGCCGGAAAACTAGACCGAATCTTTCTCGGATCTTGGCTCTTCCTGTTATACGAAGGCGGCACGCGTCGCCGGCCGGCACCGGCGCCTGCCCCCGGTGGCCCTCTGATGCCGATACCCAATGGACGACCGGCGAAAGCAGGCATGACCCAGGGAAGACCTGCGCCGTGAGATCGGACGGTGCCGGATGAGCAGATCGTGTAACACCTGACTGCCTCGAACACGACAACTTGATGCATGCCGTCAGGAATCACCGTGGGAAGGCTGGCGCACATGAAGCAGGTCTACGAAGAAGACGGCACCGGCGAGGGGCCGGACGGCTTCTTCGGAGTGACGGCGGAGCGCATGTTCTCCGAGGTGTGGTCCCGGCAGGTGCTCACGGTCAGGGAACGGCGCCTGCTGCTGATCGGCCTGCTCGTCGGCCAGGACATGGACGACATGCTCGAACTGCACCTCGACACCGCCCTGCGCTCGGGCGAGCTGACCCCGGCCGAGCTGCGCGAGACGGTCGTGTTCCTCACCCTGTACGCCGGGTGGCCCCGGGCCGCCCGGCTCAGCGCGAAAGTGGAGGAGCTGATCAGCCGCACCGCCGAGGTGTGACCGCCGCTACGGGGCGGACGAGGGGACCCGTGCGATGGGTACGCTGCCGTCATGCCCACCGCACTCATCACCGGCGCGACCGCCGGGATCGGCGCCGCCTTCGCGCGCCGCCTGGCCGCCGACGGCTTCTCCCTGGTCCTGGTGGCCCGCGACGAGGAGCGGCTCGCCGCCTCCGCCGAGGCCCTGCACAATCGGTACGGCGTGCCGGTCGAGCCGCTGTGCGCCGACCTGACCGCCGAGGAGGGGATGGCGGCGGCCGAGGAGCGGCTGCGCTCCGGCGTCGACCTGCTGGTCAACAACGCCGGGTTCGGGCACCCGGGCGGCTTCCTGGACACCCCGGTGGAGGACGAGGTCCGGATGCTGCGGCTGCACTGCGAGGCGGTGCTGCGGCTGACCCGGGCGGCCCTGCCGTACATGATCTCCAAGAGGCGGGGCGGGGTGATCAACGTGGCGTCGGTCGCGGCGTTCCTCCCCGGCGGCACCTACAGCGCCACGAAGGCGTGGGTGGTGAACTACAGCGCCTCGGCGGCCAACATGGTCGACCGGCACGGCGTGCGGGTGATGGCGCTGTGCCCGGGGTTCGTGCGGACCGAGTTCCACGACCGGGCCAAGCTCGACATGTCGGGCCTGCCGCGTTTCGCGTGGCTGTCGGCCGACCGCGTCGCCGCCGACGCGATGCGCGACCTGGCCCGCGGGGCCTGGGTGAGCGTCCCGTCGGCCCGCTACAAGGCGGTCGCGGCGCTCGCCAGGCTCCTGCCGCTCAACCTGGTCGGCCGCGTGGCGCGGCTGCGCTACCGCTGACTCACAGCCGTTCGACGTTCGGGCCGCGGCAGCGGCCCCGGGTGTCGAAGACGAACCGGCTGGCCCGCTGGACCAGGTCGTAGTCGTAGCAGTCCTGCCCGCCGAGAACGACGACCGCGTCGGCCCTGGCCAGCTCGGCCGCGTCCGGCTCGACCACCTCGACCCCCGCCGGTACGACGAGGTCGTCGGCGCTGGAGTCCGCGGCACGGGGGTCGGCCGCCCGCACCCGGGCGCCGAGCCGGCACAGCGTCTTGGCGACCTCGACCGGCGACAGCCCGAGCAGCAGGATCCTGCTGCCCCTGATCGAGCGGCACCTGCGGTTGAGCGCGAGGCACAGCCGGTCGACCACGTGGGCGGGCATGTGCGCGTTGACGTCGTTGGCCGCCTCGACCAGCCGGAATCCCCGCCCGACGCCGCGCCGGATCCCCCACGGCAGGTAGGCCGGATCGAGCGGCAGGCAGGAGTCCTCGACCCCCGGGCCGGGCGCCACGGCGGCCTGCCCGAAGGGCGTGGTGGCGGCGGCCTCGACCGCCTCCCACACGTCGACGCCGAGGTGCGCGGCGAAGATCGACAGCTCGTTCGCCAGGGCCGCGCCCACGTGCGCGCGGGCGCTCTCCAGCAGCGCGCACAGCTCCGACACCCGCGGCGAGGAGACCGGCACGGTCTCCCGCACCAGCCTGCCGTAGAAGTCCGTCACCGCCCGCAGCGAGGCCGCGTCGACGCCCGAGACGACCTTGGGCGTGTTGCCGAGCCGCCAGCGCGGGTTGCCCGGCTCGGCCCGGTGCGGGCTGTGGCCGAGGTGGAAGTCGTCCCCCGCCCGCAGTCCCGACCCCTGTTCGAGCAGCGGCCGTACGAACTCCTCGGTGGTGCCGGGATAGACGGTGCCCTCCAGCACCACGGTCGCCCCCGGCCGCAGGTACGGGGCGATCCGGCCGGCGGCCGAGCCTAGCGGACCGAGGTCGGGCGCGCCGTTCCGCATCCGCACGGGCGAGGTGAGCACGCAGACGTCGAACCCTGAGGCGTCGGCCGCGTCGACGCCGGCCGCGTACCGGCCGGAGGCGTGCGCGGCCGCCAGCACGGCCGCACCGACGCCCTCGGCGCACGGCTCCCCCGCGTTCAGCCGCTTGACCCGCCACGCGTCCTCGTCGAGGCCGACGACGCGGAATCCCGCCTCCACGGCGCGCATCGCCAGGGGCAGCCCGGCCGGGCCCTGGCCCACGACCACCAGCTTCTCCGCCACGCTACGACTGTAGGAGCGACCCCGCCGCCGTCCCCGGGATTGGCGGACGGGACGGCTGTAAGGCTTGGGTACGGATAGGGAAAAGTCTCTTCCGGCGGCGTCCGGGCGCCCCGTCGGCGGTGGGACCGCGGACTAGCTTCTCCGACATGATCAGGGAGGAGCCAGCATGAAACCGGACGACCGGATTCGTGTCATGGAGATAATCGCCCGGATGAACGTGAGCGGTCCCGCCACCCAGGTCACCGGGTTGTGCGAGCGGCTCAGCCCGGTCGAGTTCGACCACCGCCTGTACACCGGATACGTCGACGGCGGCGAAGGCGACCACCTGCAGCTTCGCGACGCGACGATCCCGGTCCACCGGGTGCCGGGCCTCGGCCGCGCGATCAAGCCGGCCGACGACTACCGGGCCCTGTTCCGGCTGACGAACGCGATGCGCGAGTTCAGGCCGCACATCGTGCACACCAGGACCACCAAGGCGGGCGCGCTCGGCCGCCTCGCGGTGCGGCTGTCGGGCGTCGGGGCGGCCCGCGTGCACAGCTACCACGGCCACCTCCTCGACGGACAGCTCTCCCGCCTGCGGCGGGCCGTCTACGTCCGCACCGAGCGCCGGCTGGCGAGGATGACCGACCGCCTCGTCACGGTCGGCGCCCGGGTGCGCGACGACCTTCTCGCGGCCGGGATCGGCCGGCCAGAGCAGTACGTCGTCATCCCGCCCGGCGTCGGGCTCGCCCCCCTGCCCGAACGTGCCCGGGCCCGCGCCGCGCTGGGCGTACCGCTGGACGCGCCGGTCGTGGCGTACGTCGGCCGGCTGAAGAAGGCCAAACGGCCCGACCGGCTCGCGGAGGTCGCCAGGGCGGTCCTGGCCCGCCTGCCCGGCGCCCGGTTCCTCGTCTGCGGCAGCGGCGAGCTGAAGGAGGAGGTGGAGCGGGCCGTCATGCCGATGTGGGAGTCCTTCCGGCTGCTCGGCTGGCGGCGCGACGTCGAGACCGTGTACGCCGCGGCCGACGTGGTGCTGCTCACCTCCGACAGCGAGGGCACGCCGCTGGCGCTCGTGGAGGCCGGCATGGCGGGCCTGCCGGTGGTGGCCACGCGCGTCGGCAGCGTCCCCGAGGTCGTCATGGACCGTCGCACGGGGTTCCTGACCGAGCCCGACCCGGACGAGATGGCCGACCACGTCGTGCGACTGCTGGTGGACCCCGGCCTCGCGCGGCGGATGGGCGAGTCGGCCCGCGCCTGGACCGGGCGGGCGTTCTGCGTGGACCGGCTGGTGGCCGACACCGAGGCTCTCTACCGGGCGCTGCGCGGCGCGACGCGGTCGGAGGTGGGAAGCCGATGACGCCCCTTCCGGCGCTGGCGCCCGTGCTCGCGGGAGCGGCCGCCTGCCTGCTGTCGGTCTCGGGCCTGCGCCCGGTCCGCCGTGCGGTTCCCTACCTGACCGGGATGACGCTTGCGGCGGCCACGGCGGCTGCCGTGGTGGCGGCGTGCGGCGCGCCGGACCGGCGGGTGAGCGCGGTCCTGCTGGCCGCCGGGGCGGTGGCGCTGCTCGGGCTTATCGCGGACGTGGGCGCGCTGCCGCTCGTCACGCGGCTCATCGTGGAGTCGGTGGCGGCCGGCGGGGTCGTGCTGTGCGGGGTGCAGGTGACGCTGACGGGCGACTGGCTGGACGGCCCGGTCACCGTGATGTGGATCGTCGCGATGACCAACGCGTACGGGCTGCTCGATCGGCTCGGCGGCGCGCTCGCCGCGGTCGCCGCCGTCACCGGCGCGTTCCTCGCCGGGACGGCGCTGGTGCTGGGCGACCCGTCCCTCGCGGTGCTCGCGGCCGCCCTGGCCGGGGCGTGCCTCGGTGCCCTCCCGTACGGCAGGGCGGCGGGCAGGGTCCGGCTCGGGCCGTCCGCCTCGCTGTTCACCGGGTTCGTCCTGACCTGCACGGCTGCCGGGCTGACGGCCGGGCGCGGCACGGCCGTGATCGCGGCCGGGCTGCTGCTGCCGGCGCTGGCCGCCATCGCGGGGGCCGGGGCGTACGCCGTACGCCGGCCGCGGCGCGCGGGCCGGCCGGTGGGATCGGCGCGGAAGGCGGCGCCCGCGCTGTGCGGTGTCTCGGCCGGCACCGGGACGGCCGGGCTCGCGGTCGCGCTCGGCTGGGTGCCCGCGGGCGCCGTGGCCGCGAGCACCGTGGCCGCGGTCACCGCCGCGACCGCCGCCGCGCTGTTGTGCGTCGCGCGCATTAGGCGCGGCTTCTTCTCCGCACGCCTCCGGAGCGATCTCCACGCGTATCCGAAGCGGGCGTGGACGTCCCTGGGAATGCCGGCCGGTGACGACCGGCCGCGCGGACGCGTGCCGCGCCCGCGCTCCGCCGGGACTCCCCCGCCGCCCTTCGTGCGGCGGGGGTGACCGGGGTCAGCGGCCGATGTTGGCCTCGTGGCCGATGGACAGGCCCGAGTCGACGTCGAAGAAGTGCAGGTTGTGCGTGTCGACGACCAGCTCGATCTCCTGGCCCGGACGGACGTGGCTGCGGGCGTTGACACGCGCGGTCCACAGCGACTTGTCGCCGGTCAGCGGCAGCGTCGTCTCCTCGTCGTCGCCGTCGTGGGCGGCGGCCACGGTGTCCTTGTGCTCGACCGGCGGGGCGTCGATCGTGAACAGGACGTTGATCTCCGAGCCGAGCTCCTCGGTGACGTTGGCGCGGACCGGGATGCGCACCCACCCGGCGCTGTTGCCGCTGGCCGAACCGGCGTCCTCGAAGTCGGAGGGCCGGATGCCGAGGATGATCTTGCGGCCGATGTAGCGGTCGAGGCCCGGCTTCTCGGCGAAGGTCGAGTCGGGGACGGGCAGGCGGTAGCCGGCGAAGGCCACGGCCGCGCCGCCGTTGTCGCGGATCAGCTCGGCGTAGGTGAAGTTCATGGCCGGGGAGCCCATGAAGCCGGCGACGAACAGGTTGACCGGGTCGTCGAACAGGTTCTGCGGGGTGTCCACCTGCTGGAGCACGCCGTCGCGCAGGACGCAGACGCGGTCGCCGAGGGTCATGGCCTCGACCTGGTCGTGGGTGACGTACACGGTGGTGACGCCCAGGCGCTCGTGGAGCTGGTTCAGCGAGGCGCGCATGGAGACGCGGAGCTTGGCGTCCAGGTTGGACAGCGGCTCGTCCATGAGGAAGGCCTGGGGCTCGCGGACGATGGCGCGGCCCATCGCGACACGCTGGCGCTGACCACCGGACAGAGCGGCCGGCTTGCGCTTGAGGTACTGCTCCAGGCCGAGCATGCGGGCGGCCTCGTTGACCCGCTTCTGGATCTCGGGCTTCGACATCTTGCGCAGCTTGAGGCCGAAGGCGAGGTTCTCCTCGACCGTCATGTGCGGGTACAGCGCGTAGTTCTGGAAGACCATCGCGATGTCGCGGTCCTTCGGGGGAAGGTGGTTCACGACACGGTCGCCGATGACGATCTCGCCGCCGCTGATGTCCTCCAGGCCGGCGATCATCCGCAGGGCGGTGGACTTGCCACAGCCCGACGGGCCGACCAGCACCATGAACTCGCCGTCCTTGATCTCCAGGTTGAGGCCGTTCACGGCCTTCACCCCACCCGCGTAGATCTTGTCGACGTTGTTCAGAACGATAGAAGCCATGCCAGTCCTTCGCGCTTCCGAGACAACAAGAGGAAGTGGATACGTTTTCAAGACTGTCCCGTGAAATACCGCCTATTGTCAAGATATCGGCGATACAACCCATGGAATCATGATGGAATCGTTTCCATGAGCGGTCCAGTGCAGCGACGGATAACCATCAAGGAAGTGGCGGAGGCGGCCGGGGTCGGGGTGGCCACCGTCTCCCGGGTCCTCTCGGGCGGCTCGGCGAGCGCCGAGACCCGCGAGAAGGTGCTCGCCGCGGCGGCGCGGCTCGACTACCGGCCGAGCGCGCTGGGACGCAACCTGAGGCGCCAGCGGACGGGCGGCATCGGCCTGCTGGTCCCCGACATCACCGACAGCTTCTACGCGCGCCTGGCCGACGGCGTGCTGTCGTGCGCCCGCTCGTACGGCGAGCCCGTCACGGTGGGGGTCACCGGCGACGACCCCGAGCGGGAGGCCGAGCTGATCGGCACGCTCATCGAGCAGAGCATGGACCGGCTCATCTCGGTGCCGTCCGGAGACGGCGAGATGTGGGCGCCCGCGCTGCGCGCGGGACTGAACGTCGTGTTCGCCGACCGGCGGGTGCGCGCTGACGTGCCCAGCGTGGTGCCCGACGACCGGGCGGGGGTGCTGACGGCCGTGGAGTACCTGGCCGGGCTGGGCCACCGGAAGATCGCCTATCTCGGCCGGCACGGGCAGTCGCAGCGGGTGGCCGCGTTCACCGCCGCCATCGCCTCGCTTGGCCTGCCCGCCGACCGGGATCTGGTCGTGCACGCCCGGTCGAGCCGCGACTCCGCCTACGCCGCCGCCGCGGGCCTGCTGCAGCACCGGCCGGACGTCACCGCGGTGATCGCGGGCGGCAACGTGCTCGGCGAGGCGGCCGTGCTGGCCGCCCGCGAGCTGGACGTGCGCATCCCCAGGGACGTGTCCCTCATCATGTTCGACGACGTGCCCTGGGCCGAGCTGTGCTCCCCGCCGCTGACGGTGATCGCCCAGCCGGCCCAGGACATCGGCTACCGCGCCGCCGAGCTGGTGCTGCGGCAGGGCAGGCGTCCTCCTGCCGTCACGCTGCCCACCAAGCTCGTCGTACGGGCGAGCTGCGGGCCCAAGGTCTCGGCCCCTAGGAGATGACCTTCTCGATCGCCTCGGTGATCTCCGGAGCCTCGGGGACGACGCGGGGGCGGAACCGGGCGACCACCTGGCCGTCGGCGGCGACCAGGAACTTCTCGAAGTTCCACTGGATGTCGCCCGCCTCGCCCTCCGCGTCGGGGGTCTCGGTCAGCTCGGCGTAGAGAGGATGCTTGTCCGGGCCGTTGACCTCGGTCTTCTCCAGCAGCGGGAAGTCCACGCCGTAGGTCGTGGAGCAGAACTCCTTGATCTCCTCCGCCGAACCGGGCTCCTGGCCCATGAACTGGTTGCAGGGCACGCCGACGACGGTGAACCCCCGGCCGGCGTACGCCCGCTGAAGGGCGACCAGGCCCTCGTACTGCGGGGTCAGCCCGCACCTGGACGCCACGTTGACCACCAGGGCGGCCCCGCCGCCCAGCAGGTCGCCGAGGGTCGTGCTCGCACCGTCGATCGTGGTCACCGGAATCTCGAGAACGCTCATGTCCGCACCCTAAACGAGTCTCGCGCCCGATCTCGCCGCAGGGCACGCCGCGCCGCGCACGGTAACCCGCGCCCCCGCGAAGGGTCGGCGTTGGGGGGCGGATCGGCAAAGAACCGTCCGCGGCGTGCCGCGAATGCCGCCGGGGAAGCGGGCGGCCGTATTTCAATCCGCGTGAGGACCCGTCGCGGTGCCCCGCCGGAAGCTTTGACGATCCGGTGCGGGCCGAGCGGACGGCGGCGCCCACGCCATGGGCGCGCGGCCGCGCGGCGGGCGCACGCGCGCCCGCCTTCCGCACGCGACCCGACGACAAGGACCGATTTGGACAGCAGAAGCGTTCTACGCAACACAGTCGCCGCCGTCATCGCGGCCACCGTCGCCGGTGGCGGAAGCGGAGTGGCGTGGGCCGGCGAGTGGGCCGCCCTGGGGGGGACCGGGGAGACGGAGCTGACCGGGGAGAGCGTGCGGCCCGTCACCCACGTCGGAGTGTGGACGACGCGGGCGGCGGCGCAGCCGCCCCGGTTCCGCCGGGCGCCGGCGAAGATCCGCAGCAAGGCGTACGCCTTCCGGCTCGTCACCCGCAACACCTGGTCGGGCGAGCAGTTCCAGTGCCTGGACAGCCTGTGGACCAGAGAGAGCAACTGGGACCACCGGGCCTACAACCAGGGCTCGGGCGCCTACGGCATCCCGCAGGCGCTGCCCGGGCGGAAGATGGGCTACGTCGCCGGCGACTGGCGGTTCAACCCGCAGACCCAGATCAGGTGGGGGCTGCGATACATCAAGGGCCGATACGGCTCGCCGTGCGGCGCCTGGGGCCACTTCCGGTCCCACAACTGGTACTGACCCGGGCGGAGGCGCCCGGCGGCCTACTGCCGGGCGCCTCCACGACCGGCCCGCTCGCCGCCCCGCTCGCCGGCCCCGCGCCCGGCCTGCGCGTCCGCCCGCGCGGCGGCCCGCACGGCCATCGCCTGGACCAGCAGTTCCAGGCCGAACTCGAACTCCTCGTCGTGGTCGCAGGAGTCCAGATGCGGCCGCAGCTCGCTCACTACGGGAAACAGCGCCGGATCCACCTCGGCGATGCTCGCGTCGGCGCGTACGGGGGCGAACGTGGGGGTCACCCCCACCTCCCGCAGCAGCGAGCCGACGACGTACGCGATGAACATCCGCAGCATCCGGACGGCCTCCCGGCCGTCGAAGCCCGCCTCGCGCAGCGTCGCCAGGGCGCGCTCCACCGGGAGGAGGCCCGCGGTCGAGCTCAGCTGCCTGCTCACCACGACCATCGTGGAACGGGGGTAGTGGTGGGCGATGCGCCGGAAGGCACGCGCCTGGATGCGCACCCGCTCGGTCCAGTGGGCCGACGGGTCGTCGGTGAAGCCGATCCGCGACAGCACGTCCTCGGCGACGGCGTCGAGCAGCGCGGCCTTGCTGGGCACGTGGTTGTACAGCGACATGACGCCGACGCCGAGTTCCGCGGCGATCCTGCGCATCGAGACGGCGTCGGCGCCCTCTCTCTCGATGAGCTCCACGGCGGCGGTCACGATGCGGTTCCGGTTGAGCATGACCGAATCCTCTCTCGCCGCGCACGTCCGTCCGTCCATTGACGTACGTACAGCGTACGTGACACGCTCGCAGGGACACGTACGGTGTACGTCAAGGGAGGTCCCCCCGTGTCGACCCACGAGCTCTACACCATCCCCGCCGAGCTGTCCACGTGGGACGTGGAGATGACCGGAGCCGCCCGGTTCACCTGGGAGTACGACGACGGCAGGGACCGCATGCTCGCCCTCTACCAGAGGGGCAAGGACAAGCAGTGGGACTCGGTCAAGCGGATCGACTGGGACCTCGAGGTCGACCCCTGCGACGTGCTCGGCATCCCCGACACCACCCTCGCCATCTACGGCTCCCCCCTGTGGGACCGCATGGACCGCCGGCAGCGCGACAAGGTGCGCAGGCACAACGCCGCCTGGCAGTTCTCCCAGTTCCTGCACGGCGAGCAGGGCGCGATGATCTGCTCGGCCCGCATCGTGGAGTCGGTGCCCGACCTCGACTCCAAGTTCTACGCCGCCACCCAGACGATGGACGAGGCGCGGCACGCCGAGACGTACGCGCGGTTCCTGCAGGAGAAGGTCGGGCTCGCCTACCCCATCAACGAGCACCTCAAGGCCCTGCTGGACAGCACGCTGAACGACTCGCGGTGGGACATGCCCTACCTCGGCATGCAGGTGCTGATCGAGGGCCTCGCCCTCGCCGCGTTCGGGGTGATGCGCGACATCACCACCAAGCCGCTGCCCAAGCAGATCCTCGCGTACGTGATGCAGGACGAGGCCAGGCACGTGGCGTTCGGCCGGATGGCGCTGCGCGACTACTACCGGAACCTGTCGGAGGCCGAGCTGCGCGAGCGCGAGGACTTCGTCATCGAGGGGTGCTACCTCATGCGCGACCGGCTGCGCGGCGAGGAGATCTGGGAGACCATCGGCCTGTCGCGGCAGGAGTCCGCCGAGGCCATGGAGTGCGTGGACCGGTCGGAGTACCTGCGGCTGTTCCGCGCGCTGCTGTTCAGCCGGATCGTGCCGTGCGTCAAGGACATCGGCCTGTGGAGCCCCCGCCTGCAGAAGGCGTACGCCGACATGGGCGTGCTCGACATGGCCGGGCAGAGCCTCGACGCGCTGATGCGGCAGGATGAGGAGATCGCCGAGCGGCTCGACGCCGAGCGCTTCGCCCGCGAGGAGGAGGAGCGGGCGGAGGAGGTCGCCGAGACCATCGCCGCGGCCGGCGACTGACCGCGACCGGCGACTGACCGCGGCCCGCATCGTGATCGACGCGACCGCGGACCCCGGCGGGGTCGGGGTGATCGGCGGGATTCGCGATCCTTGTCCCCATCTGTGGGGGATCCTTGCCATACTCCGTCTTCGTGACTGAGGAGTTGACGCAGAGTGGCCGCGGGTCCCGCCGGATCGTGGCCGGGGCGATCGGCCTGGTCGCCTTCCTGCTCGCCGGCCTGGGTGCGTACGCCGTCGCGTCCACCGATCGCAGGCAGGACACGAAATACTGCGGCCACGACTGCGTCCCCGGCCTCAGGATCGGCACCGTGGTCGAGGCGCTGCGGGACCAGGGGCACACCTGCGCCGACAAGAGGCAGTTCTGGTCCTGTGAGCTGAGAATCGGCAAAGTGCGGTTCGAGGCGGACCTCTTCCGCGCCCGCAACGTGGCGGACTTCTACGAGTACATCAGCAAGGTCGAGGCCAGGATCGTCAACCCGGACAGCACCACGGCGGCGGCGGGGTTGGACTACATGTCGTGGTTCGCGATGCTGCCGCACCGTGACGATCCCTCGACGGTCGGGAAGGTCGACGGCTGGCTGGCCGAGCAGATCGCGGGCGACGGGGATGTGACCTTCATTCTCGACTGGGAGTACACGCTGGAGCGGGAGGCGAACACCCGGTCCATCGAACTCACGATGAAGAGGAGATATTGATGCCCGCTCCACCCGGCTGGCCGTACTCTCCGGACGGCAGGTTCTGGTGGGACGGCACCGCCTGGCAGCCGGTGCGGACGCCGCCCCCCGGGCCTCCCGCGCAGCAGGGCCTCGCCGTGCCGCCGCCTCCCGCGCAGCAGGGCCTCGCCGTGCCGCCGCCTCCCGCGCCGCAGGCGGCTCAGCCGTACGCCGTGCGGCAGGCGCCCCCGTACGCGCATCCCGGGACCGGTGCTCCCTCGCCGGCCCCGTCCGGCGTGGCCCCCCGTCCCCGCCGCTCGGGAACCGCGGTGTTCGTCCTGGTCACGATGGGGACGCTGATCGCGGCGCTGGTGCTGGGCGGGGCTGCCGGCGCCGCCGTGGGCCTGGCGACCGCCGAGCCGGTGACGGACGCCCCCGCGCCCTCCTTCCCGAAGAGGTTCCCCACGGCGAAGCAGCGGTACCTGCCCAAGGTGACGTTCAACATGATCGCGGGGAACTGGCTGCAGGCGGCCAATTCCTGGAGATGCGCGAGGTCGGCGGCGCCCGACCCGCTGACCGGCGCCAAGAGGGGAGTGATCTGCCGCCCCGGCGACGCCGCCAGGCTCCACATGTCCGTCCAGATCTGGTTCGACGGGCCCGACAAGGTGCTGTCGGTGAAAGCCCGCTGCGATCTCGGCCTCGGAGCGAAGGCGTGCACGAGCCTGTTCTCGATGATGGCGGATGCGCTGCTGTCCCCCGACCGGACCCTGCGCGAGCAGGCGGAGGCGTGGGCGGGAAAGAACGCGGACAAGGCGGCGGTGACGGCCATCGGCGGCGTGCGGCTGGAGACCAGCCCGCGCCCGCACAGTATGGAAGCCGTACCGGCGATCTGAAGCCACGATTCCCCGCGGTGATCTGTCACCCGGCGTCACGGCGCAGGGAGCGGGGGCGGCGGGAGCGGCGTCCGCTCCGGCCCCGCAGGACCGGCGGGTTCACATGGCCAGCACCAGGACCAGCGCCGCGGCGGCCACGGCCAGCGCGCCCGCCCAGGCGATGCGGGCGTCCAGCCGGTGGTCGAGCGGGCGCCCGTGCCGCAGCGTCCGTTCCAGGGCGCGGTGCCGCTTTCCGGTGCGCAGCAGCAGGACCGCCCCGGCCAGGGCGGCCGCGGTGAACGGGACGGCGAGGCCGGGCAGGTCGTGCCGGACCGCGATCCCCGCCGCCCCGACGGCCGAGCCCGACATCGTCACGGCCGTGCGGACCCAGGCCAGCCGGGTCCGCTCGCTGTGCAGGCCCGGTCTCGGCTCGCCGCTCACGCGCCGCTCACCGTGCCAGGAGGATGAGGAGCAGGGCCAGGACGGCCACCGCGGCCACGCCGTACCCGAACATCGGGGCCAGGGCGGGCGGCGGGAGTGCGCGGTCCTGCCGGAGCGCCCGGTCGATGTGCCGCCAGCGGGGATAGGCCGAGCCGGCCGCCACGGCGGACAGCAGCACGAGCACCACGGCGAGCAGCGTGCGCACCCACGCCACGAAGACGCCCTCGGGGACGACCGCGATGGCGATGCCGCCCGCGCTCAGCGCGAGGGAGGTGCTGATCCAGGTGAGGAACGTACGCTCGTTGGCGAGGACGAAGCGGGGGTCTGGTTCGTTCTCTTCCATACGAGAACGCTATTTCTGCCCCTTTTCCCCTAGATTTGCCGGGTTGCCAGTTCTACGGGAAAGCTGCCAGTTCTCCGGGAGTCAGGACGACGCCACCCGCGTCGTCGTGGCGACCAGGCGCCGCAGCCTGTCCTCCGACTCCGACCCGGGCTCGGCGGCGAACAGGTCCATCCCCTGCAGCTCCGGGTCGCCGGGCAGGCCGACGAGCTCGGCGGACAGCCGCAGCTCGCCCACGACCGGGTGGTCGAGGACGTAGTCGCGGTGTGTCGCGACGGCCACGTGGTGCTCGTGCCACAGTCTCCCGAACTCGGGGCTCTGCCGGCAGATGGTGTCGACGTGCTCCATGATCTGCGCGTTCCGCGGGTAGCGCGCGGCCAGGACGCGCAGCTGGGCGACGTGCTCCCGGGCGAGCCGCGGCCACCCCTCGCCGTGCATGCGCCTGATCTCCTCGTCCAGGAAGATCAGGTGGGCGATCGTCCTGCGCTCCTCCGGGATAGCGGCGAAGTCGGCGAAGACGGCGGCCGCCGGCCTGTTCCAGGCGACCACGTTGGCGTGCCGTCCGAGGACGAGCGCCGGGGTGAGCACCAGCGAGTCCAGGACACGCCGCAACCCTGGCCTGATCGGGGCCTGCGCGACGTCGTGGCACCTGTGCGCCGGGCGGGCCAGCGCGTGCAGATAGGCCCGCTCGTCCCCGGTGAGCCGCAGCACGTCGGCGATCGCGTCCAGCACCTCGGCCGAGACGTTCCTGCCGTTGCCCTGTTCCAGGCGCGTGTAATGACTGACGCTGACCCCGGCAGCCAGCGCCAGCTCCTCGCGGCGCAGGCCGCGCACGCGCCGCGTTCCGTTGCCCTTGTAGGGCAGGCCGACGTCCTCCGGCCGCACCCGCGCTCTGCGGGACTTGAGGAACTCGCTCAACTCGACCCCTCGATCCACGATCGTCCAGCCTAGGCAACTTTTGAGTAGTCAGAACTCGGGGCTGGCTGGGGTCCGCGGCCGCGATCAGGCTGCCCGCATGAGATCCGTGATCCCTCTCGTGCTTCTCGGCCTGGGCAGCTCGATCACCGCCCTGGACTTCACCGTCGTCTACGTCGCGCTGCCGCAGATCGCCCGCGAGGCGGGGTTCTCCCCGCACGCGCTGCAGTGGGTGGTCAGCGGCTACGCGGTGCCCTTCGGCGGCTTCCTGCTGCTCGGGGGCCGCCTGTCCGACCTGGTCGGCAGGCGGCGCATGTTCGTGACCGGCCTGCTGCTGTACGGCGTCGCCTCGCTGCTCGGCGGGCTGGCCTCCTCCCCCGCACCGCTGGTCTGCGCCAGGGCGCTGCAGGGGCTCGGTGGAGCGGTCCTGATGCCCGCGACCCTCTCCCTGGTCGTCACCATGTTCCCGGAAGGACCCGCGCGCAACCGGGCGATGACCGTCTGGGCGACGTGCGGCGCCGCCGGGCTGAGTCTCGGCGCGCTGCTCGGCGGCGTCCTGACCGGCGCGTTCGGCTGGGAGTCGGTCTTCTTCGTGAACGTGCCGCTGACTGCGGTGGGCGCCGCCGCGGCGTTCACCGTGCTGACGCCGGACGGAAGGCGGCGGGCCGGCGGACTCGACCTGCCGGGAGCCCTTACGGGCACCGCGGGCGTCACCGGACTCGTGTTCGCCGTCGCGCAGGGCCCCCAGTGGGGCTGGACCTCCCCCGGCGTCCTGGCGTCCGCCGCCGCGGCGGCCGGACTGCTCGCCGTCTTCCTCGTGGCCGAGGCGCGCGGCCGCGACCCGTTGCTGCCGCCACGGCTGCTCGCCAACCGGCACACGGCCGCCGCGGCCGGGGTCATCCTGGTCTACGGCATGACCCTGCAGTGCGTGCCGTACTTCCTCACGCTGCACTTCCAGGACGTGCTCGGCTACGACTCCGTCGAGTCGGGCCTGGCCTTCCTCGGACCCACCCTCGCGATCACGGCGGGCAACCTGGCCGCCGAACGGCTCATCCCGCGCCTCGGGCTGCGCGGCACGCTGATCCTCGGCATCGCCGTGGGGGCGACGGGTACGGCGCTGCTGGCCTGGCGTCTGTCGGCCGGCGGGTCCTACCTCGGCCTGATGGCCGGCGTCGCCGGGTTCGGGCTGGGCGCGGGCCTGTGGTTCTCCACGATGTTCATCCTCGCCTCGACCGGCGTGGCCGCGCGGGAGCAGGGCGTGGTCTCCGGCCTGTCCTCCACCGTCCTGCAGGCGGGCAGCGCCGCGGGCCTGGCCGCCTTGGTGGCCGTCTCCGGTCGCGCGACCGCCGGCCTGACCGGGGAGGCGCTGCGCGCCGCCACCGCCGACGGTCTGCGCTCTGCCGTCCTGGTCGCCGCCGTGGTCTCCGTGATCGGTGTGGCGGTCACGCCGGCGCTGCGCCCGGCCGGAAGGGATCAGTCGACCCTCGTAGACCACACCTGAGCGAAAGGCGCGGTGCGGGCGGCCGGGTCAGAGGCAGGCCCGGCTGACCTCGCGCAGGTAGGTCGCGCCGTCGGTGGCGACCTTCTGCGCCGCGTCCACCGCCGCGTTGGCGTCGTCGACATCGAGCTTCTGGAGGCTGTCGGCAAGCCCTTGAAGGGCGTCCCTGAGCGTGGTGTCGGCGGCCTTGTTCGCCATGTCCTCCAGGTCAGCGGCGCCATCCTCGATCTTCTTGCGCATGGCGGCGGGGTCGTCCACGACCTTGCCGATCTCGCTGATGGTCTGGCTGATCAGCCGCGTCGCCTCGGCGCACGTCTGCGCCTTGTCCGCACTCGCGCAGCCGGAGGCGAGCAGGACGGCGGCCGCGCAGGCGGCGGCGAACGGGAGGAGTCGCATGCCGATCACCCTACCCAACCGCGGCCCGCCCGCCGCGGAGCCGAAGCGGGGGACCTCCGCGTCCCTCCGCACTCACCCCTGAACCTTCGGCGTACCGCAGGGAGGTCCTGCGCGCTCACCCCGTCATCACCTCGCCGACGACCCCGCGGAAATACCCCGCGACCTCGCAGGCGAAGGCGGTCCTGGACACTCCGGCCCGGCACAGGGCGTCGCCGTGATCGAGGGCGACCACGGCCAGCACGCCCGCAAGCAGCGACCACCACAGGGCCGAGGCGACCACCCGCGACAGCCGGGAGGACCTCCGGAAGGACCGCCGCAGCCATTCGCGGTGGAAGGGCACGTGGCGCAGCTCGTCGGCGAGGATCCGGCCCGCGACCTCGGAGGCGAGCAGGTCACGGGCGCCGTCGCGCACGGCCCGGTAGTAGCCGAGCGCGACCACCTCGGCCAGCATCAGGACCATCAGCTCCGTGCGCAGCCCGAGGAGCCGCCGCAGCCGGACGAAGGCGGCGTCGGTCCAGTGGCCGGAGATCGTCGCCGCACCCGCCGCCTCCAGGAGCCGGCCCAGCAGGCGGGCGTGCTCGCACTCCTCGGCCACGAACAGGCGGACCGCCTCCGCGTAGACGGGGTCGCCCGCCCGGCGGGCCTTGTCCATGAGGCGGGCGCCGTCGCCGTCCTCCCCCACTTGGAACCGCTGGAGGCTCCGTACGAGGGCGGGCTCCAGCCGTGCTCCCGCGCTCCAGTCGGGGTCGCCCCATGTGCGCCGCAGCAGCGCCGCGCCCTCGAAGTCGCGTAACCAGGCGGTGAAGTCGCCCGTGTCGACCGTCGTCGTCATGGCCCACGAACCTACGGAAGCGGTGTGCAGATCCCGAGGGGGAGTTTGTAGAGGTTCGGCGTACATGGCCCCCGGCCCCGGGCGGAGCCGGGCACCCGACGCGCCCCGTAGCATCTGCGGCATGGGGAACTGCGAACACCTGCTCGTGACGGCCGACCCTGAGCCGCTCACGCCCGAAGGCTGCCAGGAGTGCCTGGAGCGCGGCATGCGATGGGTCCACCTGCGCAAGTGCCTGGAGTGCGGCCACATCGGCTGCTGCGACTCCTCTCCCGGCAAGCACGCCACCGCCCACTACAAGGAGACCGGCCACCCGGTGATCCGCTCGTTCGAGCCGGGAGAGGACTGGCGCTGGTGCTTCATCGACCAGCGCCTGAGCCAGTAGACCGCGCCCTGAGCCCGCTCAGCCGCGTTCGAGCGTCGCCTCCTCGAAGTCGAGCTCCTGCATGACCCGGTGGAGGACCTCGTCGTCGATGCGCCGCTCGTCACGCAGCCGCACGAACACCTCGCGTTCCGCGGCGAGCATCTCGCGGCGCAGCCGCCGGTAGAGCGAGGCGGGCGTCTCCTCGCCCTCGGGGCCGGTGCCGCCGCCGAGCCGCTCCCAGGCGTGCATGGCCCGGCGCTCCGCGCGGGTGCGCAACTGGTCGACGACCTCTTCGTGGACGTCCAGCACGCCGTCGGAGGTGAGCTCCTCCAGCCGCGCCAGGGCCGCGGCCGCGGCGGCCTGCTGGGCGCCCGCCTCCGCGAGGTCGTCGCCGTACCGCTCCCGGGCGGTGGAGACGCCCAGCCGCCTGATCAGCCACGGGAACGACAGCCCGTGGACGATCAGCGTGCCCACGACGATCGCGAACGTCAGGAACAGCAGCAGGTTGCGCTGGGGAAAGTGCACGGGCAGGGCGAAGGCCGCGGCCAGCGACACCACCCCGCGCATGCCCGCCCAGCTCGTCAGCATCACGTTCTGCCACGACGGCGTCTTGGGCTCCCGGGCGCGCACCCGCTTCGACAGCATCCGCGGCAGGTAGGTGCTGGGCGGCACCCACGCGATCCGGACCAGGACCACCACCAGGAACAGCACGATCGCGTACGTCGCCAGCTCCCCCGGCCGCTGGCCGTCCAGCCCGGCGATGATCGGGCGCAGCTGCAGGCCGATCAGGGCGAACACGATCGACTCCAGCACCAGGTCGGCGACCTTCCACACCGCGTCCGACAGCAGCCGCGTGCCGTAGGTCGTCCGGCTGAGCTCGTGGCCGAGGTAGATGCCGACGATCACGACGGCGATCACGCCGGAGGCGTGCACGGCCTCGGCCGCGAGGTAGGCGGCGTACGGCACGAGCAGCGAGACCCCGTTGGCGATCAGCGCGTCGTCGAGCCGCCGCAGCACGAACCCCGCGAGGTAGGCGATGGCCAGGCCGATCGCCACGCCGAGGCCGGCGGCCAGGAGGAACTGCCCGCCGATGTCGAGCAGGTCGGCGGCCGCGCCGGTCACCGCGCCGACCGCGACCCGGTAGGCGGTCAGGGCCGTCGCGTCGTTGAACAGGCTCTCGCCTACGAGGATGGTCAGCGCGCGTCGGGGCAGACCGAGCCTGCGCCCCACGGCGACCGCCGACACCGCGTCGGGAGGGGCGACGATCGCGCCGAGCGCGAAGGCCGCCGCGAGCGGGAGCTGGGGGACGATCGCGTGCGCGACGAAGCCGACCACCAGGGTGGTCGCCAAAACGAGCCCGACGGCCAGGAGGCCGACGGGCCTGGCGGCGTCGCGCAGCCGCAGATATGAGCTGTCCAGCGCCGCCGAGTAGAGCATCGGCGGCAGGAAGACCACCAGGACGATGTGGGGGTCGAGGCTGTAGTCGGGAACCCCGGGCACATAGGAGGCGGCCAGGCCGGCCACCACCAGGAGCAGTGGAGCCGACCAGTCACGCCATCTGGCCAGGGCGGCGACGCCGAGGGCGCCGGCCGGGAGCAGGAGGAACTGCAGTGCCGTTGATGTGTCCATCAAACGACGAGGTTACTTACAGCTGGAACTCCCGCTGACCGGGGCCCTCACCACCCCCGCGAGCTCTCCCAGCCTTCCCCGTCCTCGTCCGACCACGGGATCGGAGAGTCCGTCGCGGGCTGCCCGCCGCGCCGGGCCCCGCGGCGCTCGTGCTCGGCGTGCTGGTCCGGGGCCTGACCGGCAGGCCACTGGTCCGGCCGCAGGCGCTCGCCCGTCGTGTAGAGCGGCGGTTCGCTCGCGTACTGCTCGTGCGGGTACTGCTCGTTGACGTAGGGCCGGACCGCGCCGAGGCCCAGGGGATCGCTCGGGTCGACCGCCCCGGGCTGCTGCCCCGCCGGCTGCCCTGCCACGGGCTGCGGGGCCTGCGGCTGCGGGCCCGGGCGGTAGGCCGGCTGCGGGCCGGTCTGGGCCGAGGACGCGACGAGGCGGTCCTGGGTGGGCGTGCCCCGGGCGACGAGCACGTCGTTGGGGCCGAGCGCGGCCGGCGCCGGGTAGGCCTCGGGGGCCGGGGCGGGCGGCGGCACCGGCGGACGGGCGTACTGCCCGGTCCCCGGATAGTCCGGGTACTCGTAGTCGGGCTGGGCGGGCTGCTCGGGGAACCCGGCGTCGTACGACGCGCGGCGGTCCCGGGCGGCGTAGCCGTTCTCGCCCTGCGCGTAGCCGTCGCGGGCTCTGCCGTACCCGTCCGGGGCGGCCTGGCCGTAGCCGTCGGGCGCGGCGGCGTGGCCCTCGTCGACGGCGTACCCGTCCCGGGCCTGGCCGTACGGGATCTGGGCCGCGTTGTGCGGCACGCCCTGGGGTGCGCCGTAGGGGTCCTGCGCCGCGTATCCGTCACCGGGCTGGCCCGCGTACCCGTCGGGAACGGCGTAGGCGTCCTGGGCCCGCGCCGGGTACGCCTCCGGCGCCTCGGCCGCGTACGGGTCGTGGACCTGCGTGGCGTACGGGTCGTGCACCTGGGTCGCGTAGGCGTCCTGCCCCTGGTCCTGCGGGTGCGGAGGGTATGCCTCCTGGGGGGCGTAGCCGTCCTGGCCCGCCATCCCCTGCCGGGGGAACGGCCCCGTCCCCGCGTCCTGCTCCTCGCCGCCCGCCTCGGCGAAACCCTCGTCCAGGGTGTCGATCAGCCGTCCCACGTCGTTCATGGGCATGCGGAAACTGGCCGTGCACATCTCGCCCCGCCACAGGCTCAGCACCAGCGTGCCGTCGTGCCACGTGACCCGCAGCACACGGTCCTGGCCTCGCGCGTCGAAGAACACCTCGCCGAACGATGGCAGTGGGACAACTTCCGACATGGCAGACATAGTGCCTTTACCTGCCCTTTTCCGTCCACTCGATCTCGGGAACCCTCGCGAAACTTCCGTTTCGTCCCTTTTCGACCTCACTGGGTAGATCGCCGTTGACCTTGAGAGCACTGACATCTCAGTGTGCCATGCGTGCCGGGAGGGAGTTCCTGGAACGCCAGGATGTGGTGAGGCGGACACGCACCGGATGTCGGTGGCACCGGGTAGCGTTCTTCCGTGCCCAAGGACCGTCCCGAGCTTCCGCCCGTCGAAGAACTCCTCACCGCCGCGGTGACCGCGGTGGGCGGCGTCGAGCGCCCGGGGCAGGTCAAGATGGCGCAGGCGGTGCGCGACGCCATCGAGAGCGAGGAGCACCTCGCGGTGCAGGCCGGCACCGGCACCGGCAAGTCGCTGGCCTACCTCGTGCCAGCGATCAGGCACGCGGCCGAGAGCCGCGAGGCCGTGGTGGTGTCCACCGCCACGATCGCGCTGCAACGCCAGCTGGTCGACCGCGACCTGCCCCGGCTGGCCGATGCGCTGGAGAGCCTGCTGCCGCACCGCCCCGAGTTCGCGATCCTGAAGGGCCGCCGCAACTACCTGTGCCGCCACAAGATGGCCGCCGGGATGCCCGAGGACGAGGACGACCAGCTCTTCGACCCGCGCGAGGTCAGCGCCACCGGCCGGATGGTGCAGCGCATCCAGGAGTGGGCCAACGAGACCGAGACCGGCGACCGCGACGAGATCGTGCCCGGTGTGAGCGACCAGGCCTGGCGGCAGTTCTCCGTGACGGCCCGGGAGTGCCTGGGGGCCCAGCGGTGCCCCAGCGGCGCCGACTGCTTCGCCGAGCTCGCGCGGGAAAGGGCGGGCGAGGCCGACGTCGTCGTGACCAACCACGCGCTGCTGGCGATCGACGCCATGGAGGACTTCGCGGTCCTGCCCGAGCACGACGTGGTCGTGGTGGACGAGGCGCACGAGCTGGTCGACCGGGTGACGTCGGTGGTCACCGGAGAGCTGTCGGAGAGCACCGTCAGCCTCGCCGTGCGCCGGGCCGGGCGGCTCATCGAGCAGGGGGTGGCCGACCGGCTCCAGGAGGCGGGCGAGGACCTGCGCGCCCTGCTGGCCGTCGCCCCGCCCGGCCGCGTCGACACGCTGCCGCAATCGCTCGGGATGACGCTCGCGCTGGTGCGCGACGCCGCCTTCGCCTGCATCACGGCCCTCGGGCCGCGCAACAAGGATAAGGACGACCCGGAGAACGCCGGGCTGCGCAAGGCCGCGTTCACGGCGCTGGACGAGGTGCACGACACCGCGCAGCGGATGCTCGACGCCTTCGGCCCGGCGGCCGGCGGCGACGAGGCCGGAGACGACGCGGAGGACGCCGGGGACTCCGGAGACTCGCGGGACTCACGGGCTTCGGAGCGCGGCGCGAACAGCGGGGCCGTGGACGCCCGGTCCGAGGAGGTCCACCGGGCCGAGGTCGTCTGGTTGGAGGAGGGGCGCGGGCGCGTTCCCCCCACCCTGCGGGTCGCGCCGCTGTCGGTCGGCGGCATGCTGCGCGACAAGCTGTTCGGCGACCGCACCGTCGTCCTCACCAGCGCCACGCTCGCGCTCGGCGGCTCGTTCGACAGTCTGTCGCGCCAATGGGGCCTGCGGGCCGGGGAGTGGACCGGCCTCGACGTCGGCTCGCCGTTCGATCACCCGCGCCGGGGCATCCTCTACGTCGCCACGCATCTCCCCCAGCCCGGCCGCGACGGCCTGCCCGAGGCGTACGTCGACGAGATCGCCGAGCTCATCGAGGCGGCAGGCGGCCGGACGCTCGGCCTGTTCTCCTCCATGCGGGCCGCGAAGGCCGCCACGGAGGCACTGCGCGAGCGGCTCGACGTGCCGCTGCTCTGCCAGGGCGACGACTCCACTTCGCAGCTCGTCAAGCAGTTCGCGGGCGACCCCGCCACCTGCCTGTTCGGCACGCTGTCCCTGTGGCAGGGCGTCGACGTGCCCGGCCCCTCGCTGACCCTGGTGATCATCGACAGGATCCCGTTCCCGCGTCCCGACGACCCGCTCGCCTCGGCCCGCCAGCGGCACGTGGCGGCCACGGGGGGCAACGGCTTCATGGCGGTGGCGGCCACCCACGCCGCGCTGCTGCTGGCGCAGGGCGCGGGCCGGTTGCTGCGGTCGATGGACGACCGGGGCGTCGTCGCCGTCCTCGATCCGCGGCTCGCCACCGCCCGTTACAGCGGGTTCCTGCTCAACTCGCTGCCGCCCTTCTGGCGCACCACCGACCCCGCGAAGGTCCGCGACGCCCTGCGCCGTCTCACCGCCGGCTCCTGAGCGGGCCGGCGGAGGGCAGGGCGGCCTCCGGCCGAGCAGCCGGATGAACCTGCTCGTCGGCCCGCGGAACGGCGGCCGCCGCCCGGTCGAGTCCGCTGCACCCGGCCGGCACGCTCGGCCCCGGTCGCCGGGAGGAACGGTCAGATCGGCCGCGCCGGCTCCGATCACATCTTCGTGACCGCGCCGAACGTCTCTCCCGCGTTCAGGCGGCGTACGAGGTCGAGCACGGCGTGCGGCCCGCCGTTGGCGGTGACCCAGCGGCTCACCCGGCACGCCGCCTTCGCGTAGGTGCGCGCGTCCGCGCCGGCCGCCCGCAACCAGGCGTCCAGCGTCACCGGCAGCGCGGCGTCCGTGCTCACCAGGCAGCGGTCGGCCGCCGTCTCCGGCGCGAGATACCGCGGGTCACCGGAGACCAGGACGGCCAGCCCCTCGTCGAACCACTGCGGCACCTGCGCGCCGCCCGAGTCGAGCCGCGCGTGCAGTTCGACGTGCGACATCTCGTGGGAGGCGATCACCGGGTCCACACCCTCGGGTGACAGCATCACCGCGCGGTTCAGCACCGCGACGCCCCGCTCCCCGCCGCCGCCGATCCGGCGGTAACAGCGATCGCTGAGGCAGGCGAGGATCCGGGGGGAGGTCTGCCTGCCGCCGTAGAAGTCGCGGACGCGCCGCTCCGCCTCCTCCACGGTGGCGACCACCTGCCGCTTCCGGTCCGGCGGCAGGCTCGGCTCCGCGTAGACATCCGGGGCCAGCCGCTCCAGCCCGTAACAGCCGGGGCAGGTCGTGGCGGCGACCGACGGGAATGCCACCGCCACGACGGCGGCCGCCGCGATCGGCAGGGCCGCGAGCACGACCAGCAGCCACACCCGTCCGCGCCGGGGCACGCGCCGTCGTAGTCTCCAGGCCATCGTCACTCCCCTGTCTCGAATCGCGTCGGGTCCCGGAGCGGGAGCAGGGTCAGTGAGCAGGGGACGGGGTCAGCTGGCAGGGGACCGGGGTCAGCTGGCAGGGGGCAGCGGGCCGAGCTCGGGCCGCTTGGGGGCGAGGCCGTCGCCGGAGGACGTGCCGCGAAGGCGCCGCCCGATCCACGGGCCGAAGTGCTCCCTGAGCCACTGCATGTCCTCGCGGCGCTTGGCCCTCGGGTCCACCTTCTCGCGGGGCGGCCAGGTCTTGCGCCAGTCGTCCTCGCCCGGCACGCCCAGCACGTGCAGGACCCGGGCCGCGACCAGGCGGTGGCCCTCGGCGTTCATGTGCAGCCGGTCGTCGCTCCAGGCCCGCCAGTCCCGCAGTCCCTGCATCGACCACATGTCCACGAGGTGGCAGCCGTACAGGTCGGCGATCGAGCGGACGTGCATGAAGAAGATCGCGAACTTGCCGCGCAGCTGCCGCATGATCGGGGTGTCCCGGGGATCGGTCCCGGTGAACAGCACGACGTCAGCGCCGGTGGCCCGCAGGTCGCGTACGGCGGAGGCGAGCTTCTTGGCCATCTGGTCGGGGTCGGTGCCGGGGCGGATGAGGTCGTTGCCGCCCGCGCAGAAGCTGACGAGGTCGGGCTTCAGCCCCACTGCCACGGGGACCTGGTCGGCGATGATCTGGTCGATCAGCTTCCCCCGCACCGCGAGGTTGGCGTAGCGGAAGTCCGGTTCGAGCAGGGCGAGCCGCTCGGCGACCCGGTCGGCCCAGCCCCGGTAGCGGACCACCTCCCCCGGCGCCGGAGGGGGCGCGTCCGGGAGGGGGTCGTTGAGCCCCTCGGTGAAGCTGTCTCCGACCGCCACGTACGACCGGTAGCCCATGATCCCTTCTTTCGTCACTCGCCCATGTCCGCGATCGCGCGCAGCGCGAGCTCGTACGACCGCATGCCGAAACCCGCGATCGTGCCGGTGGCCACCGCCGCCACGACCGAGGTGTGGCGGAACTCCTCCCGCGCGTTCGGGTTGGAGATGTGCACCTCGACCAGCGGAGCCGTACGCTGCGCGATCGCGTCGCGCAACGCGTACGAATAGTGGGTGAAGGCGGCGGGGTTGAGGACCACGGGGGTCCTGCTGTCGGCCGCCTCGTGGATCCAGCTCACCAGCTCGGCCTCGTCGTCGGTCTGCCTGACCTCCACCGACAGGCCCAGCTCGCGGCCGGTCTCGCGGCACAGGGCCGCCAGGTCGTCGAAGGTCTGCGCGCCGTAGACGTCGGGCTCCCGGCTGCCGAGGCGGCCCAGGTTGGGCCCGTTCAGCACGAGCACCTGCCTCATCGGGCGACCTCCCGGTACGCGGCTTCGAGCAGTTCCTCCGACGGGTTCTCCAGGCGGGCGGGCCTGGCGATGTCGTCGAGCACGACGAACCGCAGCACCGCTCCCCTGGCCTTCTTGTCCACCCGCATGTGCTCGCGCAACCGGGGCCAGGCGTCGGCGCGGTAGGAGGTGGGCAGCCCGACCGACTCCAGGATCGCGCGCGTGCGGTCCACGACGTCGCGGCCGACGCGGCCGTCGAGCCGGGACAGCTCGGCGGCGTAGACCAGCCCGATGGCCACGGCCTCGCCGTGCCTGATGCGGTAGTCCTCGACCCGCTCGATCGCGTGGGCGAGGGTGTGACCGTAGTTGAGGATCTCCCGGATGCCGCTTTCCCGCAGGTCCGCCCCGACGACGTCGGCCTTCACCCGGATCTTGCGCTCGACCAGCTCGCGGGTGTGCTCGCCTTCGGGAGTGCGGGCGGCGGCGGGGTCGTCCTCGATCAGCATGAGGATCGTGGGGTCGGCGATGAACCCGCCCTTGATGATCTCGGCGAGGCCCGCGACGTAGTCCTCGCGCGGCACGCTCGCCAGCGTGGCCAGGTCGCACAGCACGCCCTTCGGCGGATGGAAGGACCCGACCAGGTTCTTGCCCTCGGGGGTGTTGATGCCGGTCTTGCCGCCGACCGCCGCGTCCACCATGGCCAGCAGCGTGGTCGGCACCTGCACGACCTGGACGCCGCGCAGCCACGTCGCGGCCACGAACCCGGCCAGGTCGGTGGTCGCCCCGCCGCCGACGCCGACGACCGCGTCCGAACGCGTGATGCCGTAGCGGCCGAACGCCGACCACAGCTCGGCCGCGACGTGGACCGACTTGGCCTCCTCGCCGTCCGGCACGGGCAGGGCCACGACCTCGAACCCGGCGCCTTCCAGGGTCTCGCGCACCGGCCTGGCGATCTCGGGCAGCCCGGCGGGGTGGATCACGGCGACCGTGCGCACCTTCGCGTCCAGCAGGCCCGGCAGCTCCGGCAGCACATCGGTGCCGACGACGACGTCGTAAGGGCTGTCGCCCCGCACGGTGATGCGTGTCGCGGTCACAGCGCCGCCTCGATCTCGGTCACCACGTCGTCGGGCTCGCGGCCGTCGGTGGCGACGGTGATCGCGGCGAGGCCCTCGTAGATCGGGCGGCGCTGCTCCATCAGCTGCCTCAGCCGGCTGCGCGGGTTCAGCACCAGCAGCGGCCGGGCCGAGGCGAGGCCGACCCGCTTGACCGCCTGGTCGAGCCCGACCTGGAGGTACACGACCCGGTGGCCGGACAGCAGCTTCTGGGTGTGCTCGTGCAGGATCGCGCCCCCGCCGAGCGCGAGCACGCCGGGATGCGTCTCCAGCGCGTCGCGCACGGCCTGCGCCTCCAGCTCGCGGAACCTCTCCTCGCCGTCCTCCACGAACACGTCGCTGACGGTCTTGCCGGCGACGGCCTCGACGTCGGCGTCGGTGTCGCGGAACGGCAGGCCGAGGCGGTCCGCGAGGAGCCGCCCGACCGTGGACTTGCCCGAGCCGGGCGGGCCGATGAGGACCGCGGCGGGGCCTTGGGACGCCGATTGCATGATCACAAACCCTATTACTTGATGACCAGGGACGACAGGTAGCCCGACACGTTGCGCGCGACCTCCTCGACGGAGTCGCCGCCGAACTTCTCCACAGCGGCGTCCGCGAGCACCAGCGCCACCATCGCCTCGGCGACGATCGCGGCGGCCGGGACCGCGCAGACGTCCGAGCGCTCGTGGTGCGCCTTGGCCGGCTCGCCGGTCAGCACGTCGACCGTGGCGAGCGCGCGGGGCACGGTGGAGATCGGCTTCATCGCGGCGCTGACCCGCAGCGGCTCGCCGTTGGTCATGCCGCCCTCGACGCCGCCGGCCCGGTTCGTCAGGCGGCGCACGCCCTCGGGGGTGTTCTCGATCTCGTCGTGGGCCCGGGAGCCGGGGCGGCGGGCGGTCTCGAAGCCGTCGCCGACCGCGACCCCCTTGATCGCCTGGATGCCCATGAGGGCCGCGGCGAGGCGGGCGTCGAGGCGCCGGTCCCAGTGGGTGTAGCTGCCGAGGCCCGGCGGCAGGCCGTAGACGACGACCTCGACCACGCCGCCGAGGGTGTCGCCCTCCTTGTGCGCCTTGTCGATCTCGGCCACCATCGCCGCGCTCGCGGCCGGATCGACGCAGCGCACCGGGTCGGCGTCCACGGCCTCCATGTCGCCGGGGCCGGGCAGCACGTCGCGGGGGGCGACGGCCTCGCCGATCGAGACCACGTGGCTGACGATGTCGACGCCGAGGGCCTGCTTGAGGAAGGATCGGGCCACCTGGCCGAGCGCCACCCGGGCCGCGGTCTCCCGGGCGCTGGCCCGGTCGAGCACCGGCCGCGCGTCGTCGAAGCCGTACTTCTGCATGCCGGCGAGGTCGGCGTGACCGGGACGGGGCCGCGACCGCGGCGCGTTGCGCGCCTGGCCCTCCAGCACCGCCGGGTCGACCGGGTCTGCGGCCATCACGGTCTCCCACTTCGGCCACTCGGTGTTGCCGATGCGGATCGCGACGGGCGAGCCGAGCGTGCGGCCGTGCCGTACGCCGCCGGAGATCGTCACCTCGTCCTGCTCGAACTTCATCCGCGCCCCGCGGCCGTATCCGAGACGGCGGCGGCGCAGCGCCTCGGCGAGGTCGGCGGTGGTCACCTCCACCCCGGCGGGCAGGCCTTCCAGGATCGCGAGAAGCTCGGGGCCGTGTGACTCCCCGGCAGTCAACCAGCGCAGCATGGTGACAAGTCTTCCATGTGCACCCGACTGCGACGTCCCCCTGACACCCCCATGACCGTACGCGGATGCCCCCAGACCGGGAAACAGCACGTGCTACCCGCCGGGGGAAGCCCAGGGGAAAGCCGCGGGAAAGGCCTCGGGAATGGTCCCGGGAAAGGCCACTGCCACGAGCGCCCCCGCGAGCATGAACGGGCCGAACGGGAACTCGGTCGTGCGGGTGGCCCTGCGGGCCAGGAGCAGCCCCACGGCGTACAGCGCGCCGAGGACCTGGCCCGCCATCCCGGCCACGACCGTGGCCTGCACGCCGAGCGCGCCGGTGAGCAGGCCGATCAGCCCGGCCAGCTTCACGTCGCCGAGCCCGAGGCCCGTGGGGCGGGCGAACCACAGCACGGCGTAGACGGCGCCGAGCGCGCACCCCGACGCCACCGCGGGCAGCAGGCGGCCCGACGGCGCGAGCAGGGCCAGCAGGATCGGGTACGACGGCAGCATGATCGCGTCGGGCAGCCGCCAGGTTCTCCGGTCGATCTCCGCGAGCGCGGCTCCGGCGGCCACGGCGTACAGCCACGCGGCGAGCACCCAGCCGTCGTGGACGCGCCAGGCCACCAGCGCCGCGGCCAGCGCCGTCGCGCCCTCGACCGCGTACGGCGGGCGGGGCAGCGGCACGGTGCGGGCCGCGGCGGCGAAGGCCCTCCGGGCCTCCCCGCCGAGGCTCTCGCGCCGGTCGCCCGGCTCCGCGCCGAATCCGGCGGCGATCGCGCGCGCGTACGCGCCGGCGATCAGACCGAGGACGGCGGCGGCGAGGACGACGAGGGACACGCGGCCGACACTAACGCCCACACGCCGCCGAGGGCCGGGGTGCGGGCTCCCCTGTGGACGACCGCGTTCCTGTGGACGACGAGCCAGGCGTCACGCGGGCGGCGGCCGAGGCCGCTCGGGCACGGCGTCTCCGCCGGCGGCCGAGACCGCTCAGGCTCGACGGCGACTTCACCAGCGGCCGCGGCTCCGCCGGCGATCGAGGCCGCTCAGGCGCGGCGGCGGCTCCACCAGCGGCCGCGGCGCTTCTCCTCCGGGGTCCCCAGACGGGCCACCGTGGCGCCCGGCACCTCGCGCGCGAGACGGTCCACGGCCGAGGCGTCCCTCTTGGCGTCCTCCACCGTGGCGAGGGCCTGCAGCATGCCGCCCTCGATCACGAACGGGACCGGCCCGGCCACGTCCACCACCACGGCGGCGGCGCTCTCGTGCCGCGCCGCCTGGCACACCTGCGGGGCGGTGGCCTGCACCGGCCGCGCGTCCGCGCGCCACCTGCGCATCGGCTCGGTCCCGGTGAAGGCGAGCACGGCCTCACGACCGTCCTTGCCGACCAGTTTCGGGAGGGCCATCTCGCTCTCCTTCTCCTGGCGCAGGCCGTGCTCCCCCACTTCCGACTCGGTGAGCAGCGCGACCACGGGCACCAGCAGCCTGGTCCCGGCGAGCGCCGCCAGGACGTCGGCCGCCGTCGCCGTGCCGGCCTGGAACGCCGTCAGCGCCGACGCGACGGACGCGTCGGTGCCGCCGTCGTCGTCGGGGCGCAGGGGCTGCGGAATCGATGGCACGTCTCCCGACCCTACCCCCGGCCTCGGCTGGGGCGTCAGCCCAGGTCGGCGATGGCGATCACCGGGCCTCCGCCGGACGGGCCCTGGTGGACGGCCGCCACGGAGACGAACACGGCCGGGTCGCCGGTCACGCTCGCCGCCACCCCGCCGACGGTCGCCTTGATCTGGCGGTGCCAGTGGACGTCGGAGTCGTCGAGCATGATGTTGCGCCGCCCGCGTACGCGGCCCGACGGGTCGGCCTCGCACTTGATGAACAGGTTGACCAGCCGGTCGCCGAGGTCACTCGGATGCGGGCGCTCGGGCAGGTCGACACCCGCGCCGCGGATGGCCTCCCAGATCCCGTCGGCGTCCAGGGCGTCCTTCATGACCGAGTGGCCGGCGCGGTAACGCCCGCCGATCCCGCGTACGTTGCCCACCACGACGATCTGGGCCCGGTCGAGCTCGACGCCGCTGGAGCACGAGGCGACCGACGAGTAGAGCGACAGGTCCTTGTGGATCTGCTCGGCCGAGGGCATCTCGATCTCCCCGAGCGCGACCGCGATGCCGAGCGCCGTGGTGGAGTTGGAGATGTCCATCGACTTCAGCGTGTCCTCGGTCACGACCGTCTGGCCGCGCTCCTTGGCGTCGGTGATCGTGGACAGCGTGAGCAGCGGCGTCTTGGTCTGCACGTAGTGGACGTCGGCCGGGTCGTCGATACCGGCGGTCTTCATGGCCTCGCGCACTCCGGCGGCCACCTTCTCGACCATGGCGGGCCTGCCGATGTCCTCGGGGAGGATGACCTCGCTCATCGCCACACCGACGCTCACCCGCGGCTCGTCGGTCTGTACGGCCGTGGCCGGATCGACGGTCGCGAAGATCGTCGCGTGCGGGCTGAGCACGCCGTCGGTGCCGCCGGACCACACCAGGGGCACCTGCGCGACCTCCTCGGCGGTGCGCGTGCCCTTGGCCACGAGCACCTCGCGGAAGGCCCGGTCGGCCAGGATCCGCGTGTAGTCGTTCACGCCGCCGTTGCCCTCGGTCTTGCCGATCACGGCCAGCACGCGGTCGGCCTCGATCACGCCGTCGTCGATCAGCCTCGCCAGCCCGGAGGCGTCGGTGACGCTCTCGATGGGAACCTTCCGTACCTCGATCGGATCCGGCACTATCTCTCCACCCCTCTGTACACCCTCGTACCGATATTTCCTGACAGCGCGGCACCGATGTGGTGCAGCGAGGTGATCACGGCCCGTCCCCCGGTCTCCTCGGCGAAGCACAGGGCGGCCTCGACCTTGGGTCCCATGCTGCCTCCGGCGAAGTGACCGGCCGCCTGCAACTCGCGCAGGGCGGCGACGTCGATCTCCCCGATCGGGCGGGCGCGGGGCGTGCCGAAGTCCACGGCGGCGTACGGCACGTCCGTCGCGATCACGAGATCGGTGGCGCCGACGGCGACCGCCAGCGCGGCGGCGGCGAGGTCCTTGTCGATCACGGCCTCGATTCCGGCCAGCGTGCCGTCCTCCCGGCGCACGACCGGCACTCCCCCGCCTCCCGCCGCGACGACCGTGAATCCGGCGTCGATGAGCGCGACGGCGGCGGGGGCGTCGAGGATCTCCACGGGCCGCGGCGAGGCGACCACCCGCCGCCATCCGCGGTCGAAGCGCCGCCACACCTGGCCGTGCTCCTCGAAGCGGCGCGCCTCGTCCTCCCCGAAGTACCGCCCGATCGGCTTGACCGGGTCCCGGAACGCCGGGTCGGCCGGGTCCACGAGCGTACGGGTGACGACCGCCGCCACCCGGGCGTGCCCCAGCTCGCGCTGCAAGGCGTTCATGATGAGCGTGCCGATCGTGCCCTGCGTCTGCGCCACGCACCAGTCGAGCGGGACGGGCGGCACGACGTGGGCGGCGAGCTGGTTCTTCAGCAGGAGGTTGCCGACCTGGGGGCCGTTGCCGTGGGTGAGCACCACCTCGTGCCCGGCCCTGCTGAGCGCCGCCACGTGGGCCATCGCCTCGCCGATCGCCCGCTGCTGGTCGGCCGGGGACGCGCTCCCGTCGGGAGCCGTCATGGCGTTGCCGCCCAGTGCGATCAGTACGCGTCCGCCCACATCCGGAAACTATCCAGCCCCACCCGGGCCTTCATTGGCGAGTCTCGCCCACCCCTGCCGCATCCATGGGCAGATTTCACCAAGCTCGGCATGCGAGCCGGCGCCGAGCGGCGAGGCCGTGTCCGCCTGTCCGGGCGCGTGGCCGTCCAGCCCACCGGCCGGCACCCATGCGAGGCGAGTTCTGCCAGAATGCTCGCCACTGCCCCCCTTTTCCTGGAGATCCGCATGGCCACGCCTCAGGTGCGTCCCGGGCTCACGCACGAGCGCGTCGGCGTCTTCGCCGACGCGATCTTCGCGATCGCCATCACGCTGCTCGCGCTGGAGCTTCCCCGGCCGGAGGGCGAGGACTTCCAGCGGCTGGGCGCGTTCTTCGGCGACCACTTCGGCTCCTTCATGGCCTTCGCCATCGCCTTTCTCATGCTCTGGTTCGCCTGGCGGGCCCATCACACGCTGTTCGACCAGATCGAGCGGGTGTCCCAGCCGATGCTCCTGCTGCACATCCCGCTGCTGTTCTTCGTGGCCTTCCTGCCGTACACGACGTCGATCTTCGGCGAGACCAACGCCGGCCACCTGCCGGCCGAGGCGAACGGCAGGGCCCTGGCGACCGGCCTGTTCGCCGGCAACGAGGCCATCCTGCTGCTCGCGCAGGGCGCGCTGTTCACCCTGGTGCTTGCGCAGCGCCTGCACCGGCCGGACGCCGACCTGCGACGCCTGCGCGGCAACGCCGGCGTCTACTGGGCCATCGGGATCTACTGGCTGCTGACCGCCGTGGCGAGCGCGTGGGCGGTCACCGCGGTGCCCTTCCTGTGGCTGGCGACCCCGCTCGTCGCCGCCGGCACGGTCCGGGTGCTCAGGATGAGACGGTGAAGCCGCGCGACACGTCCGCGATCTCTCGGCCTCGGTGAGCTTCCCCGACGCCACCGCGATCACGATGTCGTAGGCCTTCCTTCTCGGCGCCGCCGGAGGGCTCGGTCTGCTCGTCGGCCTACGCCTGGTCGCCGCCGAGGCGGCGCAGGCGGGTCACCGCCTCGTCGATGACCTCGTCCCGCTTGCAGAAGGCGAACCGCAGGAAGTGACGGCCCCGTGCGGGGTGGTCGTAGAAGACCTGGGTCGGGATGGCCACCACCCCCGCCAGTTCGGGCAGCCGCCGGGCGAGTTCCAGGCCGTCGTCGAAGCCGAGCGGCCGTATGTCGGTCTGCACGAAGTAAGTGCCCGCCGGCCGGAGCACGTCGAAGCCGGCCTTCGCCAGCCCCGTCACGAGGCGGTCCCGCTTGGTCTGCAGGGCCGCCCGCTGGGCCGCGACCCACTCCATCTCCTCCCGCAGGGCGTACGCGACCGCCACCTGCCAGGGGGCGTTCGCGGTGTAGGTGAGGAACTGCTTGACCGCCTGCACGGCGCCCGCGAGCGGCGCCGGAGCGCATACCCAGCCGGTCTTCCAGCCGGTGACGCTGAAGGTCTTGCCCGCGGATGAGATCATGACCGTGCGCTCGCGCATTCCGGGCAGCGTGGCGAGCGGAACGTGCTCGACGCCGTCGAAGGTGAGGTGCTCGTAGACCTCGTCGGTCACCGCGATGAGGTCGTGCTCCAGGCAGACCCGGGCGACGCACTCCAGCTCCTCGCGGGTGAACACGGTCCCGGTCGGGTTGTGCGGCGAGTTCACCAGGATCACCCGGGTGCGGGGCGTGATCGCGGCCTCCAGCTCGGCCGGGTCGAACGTGAACCGCCCCGCGTCGACACGCAGCGTGACCGGCCTGCGCACGGCCCCCGCGAGCGCGACGGCCGCTGCGTAGGAGTCGTAGTAGGGCTCGAAGACGACCACCTCGTCGCCCGGTTCGCAGAGCGCGAGAATCGCCGCGGCGATGGCCTCGGTGGCGCCGACGGTGACGAGGACCTCCCCGTCGGGGTCGTAGGCGAGGCCGTACCACTGCTTGCGGTGCTCGGCGACCGCCTGCCGCAGCTCGGGGAGGCCCGGTCCGGGCGGGTACTGGTTGAGACCGCTCCGCACCGCCCCGACCGCGCGCTCCAGCATGCGCTCCGGCCCGTCCGTGTCCGGGAAGCCCTGGCCCAGGTTGATCGAGCCCGTCTCCACGGCCAGCTTCGTCATCGTGGCGAACACGGTCGTGCCGAACTCCCGCATCCGCCGCACCAGCGGCTCCCTCACGGCCCTCACCCTATCCGCCGTCGCCGAGGGCCCGCACGCGCCAACCGGCCTTCCCTGGGGCGTCCAGTGATCATCCCATAGGCCCCAAAAGACTCAATGAGCACTGATACCTGTTCTAGCAGGCAATCGGACACGTCAAGGAATAAAACGCCCGACATTGGCAAGTTCCAGTAGCGCAAATATCGTGCGTGCCACTTTCCTTAATGTTCTCCTGTTAAGATTCCCGGGTTTGGGTCCCGTCGGGCGTAGGCGTGTTCACCTGGGGATACATAGCAGGCGTCCCCTGCGCCACGGGGTTCAATATCGACTGCTCTCATGCCCAGAAACAGGTGCCGCTATGCACAACGACGCGACGTTTGCGACACACGCCGCCGATGTCACCGCTTCTCCGCTCTCCATGCTGCCGGACGATCGCCCCGGGGAGACTTCGAGCGAGTTCAATTCGTCCATCTGATTTCGCTCGCTCGTAATGCGTCCGCCCATCGTGCCGTTCCGGCAATTCGTGCTCAAAGTGGCGAGCAGGTGTGATTTGGCCTGCGATCACTGCTACGTGTACGAACACGCCGACACCAGCTGGCGGGGACGGCCGATGGTGATGTCCGACGAGACCGCCGTCCGGGCGGCGGAACGGATCGCGGAGCATGCGGTCGAGCACCGGATCCAGACGACGCACGTCGTCCTCCACGGAGGCGAGCCCCTCCTCGCCGGAATCGAGCGGCTCCGGCGATTCGCGCGTACGCTCCGCCGGGCGGTCGAGGGCGTCTGCGACCTCGATCTGCGCATCCACACCAACGGCGTGCTCCTGTCCCGCGCGTTCTGCGACATGTTCGCGGACGAGGGTGTCAAGGTAGGCGTCTCGATCGACGGCGACCGTGTGGCGAACGACCGCCATCGGCTCTACGCCAACGGCCGCAGCAGCTACGACCAGGTCGTCCGGGCGATCACCCTCCTGCGGGACCACTACCCGCATCTGTACGCCGGGCTGCTGTGCACGATCGACGTCCGCAACGATCCTGTCGCGGTCTACGAGGCGCTCGTCGCGCTGCGCCCTCCGCGCGTCGACTTCCTGCTGCCACATGCCACCTGGGACAACCCGCCGCTGCGGCCCGCCGGGCAGGAGACCGCCTACGCCGACTGGCTGATCGCCGTGCACGACCGGTGGCGCGCTGACGGCAGGCCGGTCCCGGTCAGGATGTTCGACTCGATCATCCTGACCGCGTCGGGCGGGGACAGCCAGACCGAGTCACTCGGCCTGCGGCCGTCCGACCTCGTCGTCATCGAGACCGACGGCTCCTACGAGCAGGCCGACTCGCTGAAGACCGCCTATGACGGCGCGCCCGCGACCGGATTCGACGTCTTCTGTCACTCGCTGAGCGAGGCCGCACGGCACCCCGGCTTCGCCGCACGCCAAGGGGGACTCGACTCCCTGTCCGAGGAATGCCGCCGCTGCCCGCTCGTCGCCAGTTGCGGCGGCGGCCTCTACGCGCACCGCTACCGGACGGGCTCGGGCTTCGCCAACCCCTCGGTCTACTGCGCGGACCTGTTCCGGCTGATCTCCCACCTGGTCGCCGACGAGCGGCGGCGCCCGGCGACTCCCGTCCATCGGCTGCCGGTCGCCACAGTGGACGCTCTGGCGTCGGGGAACGCCGGGGCGGACGACATCGCCCGTCTGCGGGCTCCTCAGCTCAGCAGAGCCCGCCTGGCGGCGCGCCGCGCGGCGTCGGTCGTGTCGGACCAGGAGTCCTGGTCCGTCCTGGTGGAGGCCGAGCAGGCGGACCGCGCCGCGGTCGACGACCTGCTGAGCCATCCCTACGTCCACGCCTGGGCGGCGCGCTGCGCGGCTCCCGGCCCCGTCCCGCTCACCGCCGCCGACGCCGGTCATCTCGCGGCCGTCGCCGCGGTCGCCGCCGTACGGACCGGTCTGGCGGTGAAGGTCACGGTGCCGGTCATGGGGACCTTCGTCCATCTGCCCGGACTCGGCCGGATGCGCGCAGGCGCACAGGACCGCGCCGAGGTGGACGTCCACGACGGGTCGTTCGCGCTGCGCGTCGACGGCCGATGGCTGTCGGAGGACAGCCGCCTCTGGGAACCGGTCCGCCCGATCGAGGCCGCCGGACTCCATCTGCTGCTCGACGACGTCGATCCGTACCGCGACTGCTACGGCATGCCCGTCGAGGACCGCTTGACCGGCGAGGCAGCCGCCGCACTGGGCGAGGTCGTCGGCGCGGCGCTGGCTTCGCTGACCGCGGATAAGCGCGCCGCCGTACGCGCCGGTCTGCGCGTCGTGACGCCCTTGCCGAGTGGTGCGACCGGGGCGTCGAGCCGCGCGGCCTACGGTGCGGTCGCCCTCCCGCTCGGCGCCGATCCGGCGACGACCGCCCGGCTGCTCGTCGAGCACTTCCACAGGGCCCAGCTCGGTGGGCTGCTCGACCTGCTCGACCTCGCCGCCGGCGACGCAGACCTGGAGCTCCTGCTGTCCGACGCATACGGACTGCTGTCCGTCGCCGGACTCCTCGACGATGAGGAGATCGCGCGGCTGAGGACGGCGATCAGCCGGATCACCGGCGGCGTGCGCTCTGCCGTGGGACGTCGATTCGCCGCGGGGCTCGCGGAAGCCGCCGCCCGCCTGCCTCTGCCCGCGGGTTCACGGCAGAGGTGAAGCGATGCCGGGCCTGCTTCTGTCCGCCCTCGCGTTCGTCGCCCGGCTCCTCTCTGTCTTCACCCCCCACGTACGGCCTGCCGCGCTGAACGCGATCCCCGGCCGGGCGGACCTCACCCTCGGACGGGACACCCTCGTTCAGGCTCTGCGGCGGCTGGGCCTGCGGTCCGGCCAGACCGTGCTGGTGCACGCCTCGCTCCGCAGCATCGGCAGGATCGACGGAGGCGTCGCGACACTGGCCGACGCCCTGATGAAGGTCCTCGGCGCCGGGGGCACGCTCGTCGTCCCCACCTTCACGTCCGGCAACTCGGACACATCTCGCTCCTATGTGCAGGCCGTTCAGGGGATGACCGAGGAGGAGACGAGGCGGTACCGCGACGGCATCCCCGCCTTCGATGTGAGGCGGAGCTCCGCGATCGAGTGCGGAAGGCTGTCGGAGCATGTGCGGCTGCTGGAGAACGCGGTCCGCAGCGAGCATCCGCAGACCTCCTTCGCCGCGGTCGGCCCCGGCGCGGAGTGGCTCATGGCCGACCACGACCTCAGGTGCCACCTCGGGGAACGGTCGCCGCTGGCCAAGCTCGCGAAGACGGAGGCGGTGGTGCTGCTGCTCGGCGTCGGTTTCGACAAGTGCAGCGCCTTTCATCTGGCGGAATACCGCTACCGGCCCGACCCGCCCGAGGTGCGGTACGGATGCGTGGTGCAGGTCGGCGGACGACGCACCTGGACCCATTACGACGACGTGGTGCTGGACGACCGTGATTTCGCGGAGTGCGGCGCCGCGCTGGAGCGAACCGAGAAGATCAGGCGGGGCCGGGTCGGAAAAGCGGACAGCAGGCTCTTCTCACTTCCGATGGCCGTGGCTTTCGCCGAAAGATGGCTGTCCGAAAAACGAGGACGAGCAGAGGAATAATGCGAAATTCCTGTCACTCCTGGGGCGAGAGCCTATAGTGAAGTGACCGGCGGAACGCGGGAGGTGCGGTGGCTGGTACCTCGGGTACTGGAGGCCATCTCCCGTATTTCTTCCTCAGTTACGCGCGCACACCTCGCACCCATCCCGACGACGAGAACCCCAACCTCCCCGTGGAAAAGCTCTACAAAGAGCTGTGCCGGGAGATCCTGCAGCACACGTCCCTGCCCGCGGGCGTTCCCCCGGGCTTCATGGACATGGACATCCTCCCGGGCGTCGAGTGGGACAAGCGCCTGGCCAAGGAGCTGGCGACCTGCAGGGTCTTCGTCCCCCTCTACTCTCGTCGCTACTTCCGCAGCGAGCAGTGCGGCAAGGAATGGGCCGCCTTCGACCTGCGCAGGCGGCTGCATCTGGACGGACGGCGGGACATTCCCGAAGTGATCGTTCCCGCGTTCTGGGTTCCGGTTCCGGACTTCGAACTGCCGGATATGGTCAAATCTATTCAATTCACTCATCCGGATCTGGGGACGCACTATCTCGAACGAGGCCTCTACGGCCTGATGAAGATCAGGAGATACCGCGACCATTACAAGTCCGCCGTGGACGCGCTGGCTCAGCGCATCATCGAGGTGGCCGAGGGAGTGCGGCTCCCCCCGATCACGCCGTGCGATTACGGCAGCATAAAGAGCGCCTTCAACCGCGACGAGGAACGCCGTTTCCTGATAGCCGTCCTCGCCCACACGACGGCCACGCGTACGGCACCGCGGGACGCGCGGTTCTACGGGTCCTCTCCGTGCGACTGGAATCCCTACCATCCGGAGGACCTCCGCCCGGTGGCGCAGATCGCCGCCGACATCGTGCGGCACCTGGGCTTCGAACCCGACGTCGGGACCTTCCTCCACCATCACGACGAGCTGCTGGGCGCGGGGGCGCCGAGTTGCCCGGGCATCGTGCTGCTCGACGTGTGGACGGCCCTCGACCCGCAGTTCCGCCCGTTACTCGAGGCCTTCGACCAGGCCGACAAGCCGTGGGTGGGTGTGGTCGTGCCGTGGAGCGGCACCGACTCCCAGACCGGCCAAAACGCGGCGGAGTTGCGCGCCGCCCTGCACGCCCTCCTGCCCGGGAAGCTGGCGCAGGGCCGCCCGGCCGCACGGCGGGCGGTGAGCGACACCTCCACCGTGGCCGGCTTCGAGACGGCGCTGCGGCCGGTGGTCGAGTCCGCGGGCAACTCCTACCTGCGGCACGGACGGGTGTTCCCGCCGCAGGTGCCCGGCAGCGGCCGCCCGCGGCTGTGGCCGCTCACGCCGGACGACCCCACGCACGAGGACCGCGCATCCGAGGACCCCGCGCCCGACGAGCCGCCAGGACGGAAGGGGAGGCAATGACCGAGTTCCGGGACGGCCACATCGTCACCTTCTACTCCTACAAGGGAGGGACGGGAAGGACGATGGCGCTGGCCAACACGGCCTGGATCCTCGCCTCCAACGGCCATCGCGTGCTGGTCGTGGACTGGGACCTGGAGTCTCCCGGCCTGCACAAGTTCTTCCGGCCCTTCCTCGATGGCGAGCTGATCAGCGGCACGGCCGGCGTGATCGACCTGATCAAGGACTTCGCCTGGGCGGCCACCCGTCCCGACCCGCGTCCGGCCGACTGGCACACCCGGTATGCGAGCGTGGGACGGCACGTCGTCTCGGTCGAGTGGCCCCACTTCCCCGGCGGCGGCTCCCTCGACTTCCTGCCCGCCGGGCGGCAGAACCGTGACTACTCCTCGCTGGTGTCCACCTTCGACTGGGACAACTTCTACGAGCGGCTGGGCGGCGGGCAGTTCCTCGACGCCCTGCGAGTGGACATGCGGCGCGGCTACGACTACGTGCTCATCGACAGCCGCACCGGTCTGAGCGACATCGCCGACATCTGCACGGTCCACTTCCCCGACACCGTCGTGACCTGCTTCACGCTGAGCGACCAGAGCATCGAGGGGGCCGCGAGGGTCGCGGCGGAGATCGCCGAACGGTTCCCCGACCGGCGCATCAGGATCCTGCCGATCCCCATGCGCGTGGACGACGCGGAAAAGGAGAAGCTCGACGCCGGCCGGGCCTTCGCCCGCAGCCAGTTCGAAGGGTTCCCCAGCGGCGTCGGCCAGGACCAGGCCGGCAGTTACT
This sequence comes from Microbispora sp. NPDC046973, assembly GCF_040644495.1. NCBI lineage: Bacteria > Bacillati > Actinomycetota > Actinomycetes > Streptosporangiales > Streptosporangiaceae > Microbispora > Microbispora sp. NPDC046973. The sequence goes on from NZ_JBEYWQ010000013.1 coordinate 156,184, forward strand.
GGGGCGCCGTCGAAATCCCCTACAAGCCGTTCTACGCCTACGAGGAGACCCTGGCGACCTTCGGTGACGCGCCCGGCTCCCCCGGCTCGCTGCTGGCCGCCTACGAGCGGCTCGCGGGCGTCATCACCGGAGGCCGGGTCTCGTCCCTTCCTCCGCTGGACGAGGACCTGCGGCTGAGCTACCGGGAGCTGTTCGTCCGGCGCCGCCCGTCGCTGTCGAACGACGTAACTTTGAGCTACGTCCCCGAGGACCGGTTGTGGGCGGAGTGGATCGCCGCCGTGCTGACCCAGGCCGGCATGCGGGTCCGTACGCAGGGTGGCGTCCGCGAGGCGGATGAGAGCGGGCAGGCGCGGACGCCGGACGCCGCGGGCCGCACGGTCGCGCTGCTGTCCCCCGCCTACCTGCGCTCCCGGCAGGCCCGGGAGACCTGGCACGCCACCGAGGGGCCCACCGGGCTGTCCCCCAACCTCCTTCCCGTCCGGGTGTCGGACGTCCGGATCCCGCAGTTGTACGCCGACCCGCCCGCGCTGGACCTGTTCCGGCTGGACGAGCAGCACGCGGCCGCCGCGCTGCTGCGCGCCCTCGACCGCCCGGCGGGGGCCGATGCCACCGGGCAGGGAGCAACGCCGCGGTATCCCGGCATCCAGCCGGCCATCCTCAACCTGCCGACCAGGAACGCCGCCTTCACCGGCCGTGGCGAGACGCTGGAGCGGCTGCGCGACCAGCTCGTCGGCGGCAGCCAGGCCGTGGTGACCCAGGTGCAGGAGGGCCGCACCCAGGCTCTGTTCGGACTCGGCGGCGTGGGCAAGACCCAGCTGGCCATCGAGTACGCCCACCGTTTCATGAGCGACTACGACGTCGTGTGGTGGGTGTCGGCCGAGCAGCCGGAACTGCTGAACGGAGCGATGGCCGATCTGGCCGAGCGGCTGGGCATCAGGATCGGCGACAACCTGGCGGAGGCGGCGCTGGCCGCCAAGGACGCGTTGCGGCGGGGCGAGCCGTACGCCCGCTGGCTGCTCATCTTCGACAACGCCAACAGCGCGGAGGACGTGCAGACCTACCTCCCGGGCGGCTCCGGGCACGTGCTGATCACGTCGCGGAGCCAGACCTGGTCTCAGATCGCCAAGCCGCTGGAGATCGACGTCTTCACCCGCGAGGAGAGCCTGGAGCACCTGCGGCGCCGGGTGGCCGACCTCGGCGACGACGACGCCGACCGGGTGGCCGCCGCGCTCGGCGACCTGCCGCTCGCCATCGAGCAGGCCGGGGCGTGGCTGCAGGAGACCGGCATGAGCGTGGACGAGTACGTCGACAAGCTCTCCAAGCAACCCGTCAGGACGCTCGCGCTCGGGGACTCCCCGACCTACCCGACCCCGGTCGCCGCCACATGGAACGTGTCGTTCCAGCGCCTGCGGGAGAAGTCGCCCGCGGCGGTCCGGCTGCTGCAGCTGCTGGCCTTCTTCGCCGCGGAACCGGTGTCGCTGTCCATGCTGTACGGCGACGAGACCGTGCGCTGCCTGGTCCCATACGACGACTCGCTGCGCGAGAAGATCATGATCGGGCGGCTGGTGCGCGAGCTGAACAGGTTCGCCCTCGCCAAGGTCGACCAGCGCAACAACTCGGTGCAGGTGCACAGACTGGTGCAGGCCGTGCTGCGCGACCAGATGGACGACGACGAGCGCGAGCGCACCGTCCACGAGGTGCACCGCATCCTCCTGGGCGCCCGCCCGCGCGAGGGCGACACCGACGACCCCGGCAACTGGCCGCGGTATGACGAGATCTGGCCGCACCTCGCCCCGTCCAATGCGGAGGACTGCGACGAGGAGCAGACCCGGCAGCTGCTGATCGACCGCGTGCGGTACCTGTATCGCCGGGGCGAGTTCGACCGGGCGCTGAACCTCGGCCGCCGCCTGGAGGAGCTCTGGATCAGGAAGCTCGGCGACTACGACCGGCAGACGCTCTACCTGCGGTTCCACATGGGTAACGTGCTGCGTTCCCAGGGCAGGTATCGCGAGGCGTGCGATCTCAACCGGGCGATCCTCGCCGACCAGCGCCGGGTCCTGCCCGACCCGCATCCCCACACGCTGCAGACCGCGGGAAGCCTCGCGGCGGACCTGCGGGCCCTCGGCGAGCTGGCCGAGTCGCTGCGGATGGAGCAGGAGACCTACGCGCGCACCAAGGAGCTGTTCTTCGACGACCACCCCCGCGTCCTCGCGGCGGCCAACAACCTGGCCGTCGCCCTGCGGCACGTCGGCGACATCGGCGCCGCGCGCCGGCTCGACCAGGAGACCGCGGACAAACGCCGTGAGGTGCTCGGTCCCGCCCATCCCTTCACACTCCTGTCCGAGACGAACCTCGCTCTGGACATCCGCGAGGCCGGAGAGTACGCGAAGTCGGCCGACCTGCTGCGCGAGACGCTGAACAGCTACGCCGAGGTGTCCGGCCCCGAGCTCCCCGACACGTTGAACACGGCGCGCAGCCTCGCCGTGTCCCTGCGGGAGACCGGAGCGCTCGCGGAAGCGCGGCGGCTCACCGAGACGACCTACGAGCGCTGTCTCCAGCGCTTCGGCCCCGATTCGCCCGACACGGTCGCCTGCAAGCTGAGCCTCGCCTGCGACCTCGCCGCTGCCGGCGACAGGCGGCGGGCGTTCGAACTCGCCTCAGAGGTCAGGGCGAGCTACGAAAGCAAACTGGGGGCGGACAACCCTTACACCCTCATCGCGGCCAACAACCTCACGGTCTACCTGCGGCACCTGGGGGAGCCGGCCGAGAGCCGGGCGCTGGGCACTCGGACCCTCGCCACGCTGCGGCGCAAGGTCGGGCCCGATCACCCCTTCTCGCTCGCCTGCGCCGTCAACGTGGCGAACACGCTGGGGGACCTGCAGGACCACGCCGAGGCCGAGAAGCTGCAGCGGGACACTCTCGACCGGCTGCGCGCGGTTCTCGGGCCCTACCACCCCACCACGCTGATCTGCGAGGCCGACCTGGCCGTGACCCTGCGCGACGTCAGGCGGACCGACGAGGCGCGGGTGCTGCGCGAGCCCCTGCTCGTCCAGCTCCGCCGGATCCTCGGGGAGGCGCACCCGATCATCGCCGCGGTGCTGGACTGGCGCCGCGTCGACCGCGAGCTGGAGCCCCTCCCCTGGTGAGGGGTCGTGTGACCGTGCGTGCGACCGGGCAGGCCTGAATGATCAGGCCGCCCGTCCGTCCCTGGCGAGCCAGCCCAGCAGGTCGGGCAGCACGTGCAGGGCATGGAAGTGCGCCGCGCCCCGCTGGATCCGCACCGTGGCGGTCGGTATCCGCCTGGCCAGCCAGCGGGAGTGGCTGACCGGTGAGAACACGTCGTCCTCGCCGTGCCACAGAAGAGTGGGCACCCTGATGTCGGCGGGGTCGAACCCCCACGGCGAGCAGAAGGCCATGGCGTCGTCGATCCAGCCGTACGCGGAGGTGCGCACGGCCTCCGCGTAGTTCTGCACCAGCATCGTCCGGATCCCGGCGTCCGCGATGACGCTCCTGTCCGACTCCGGCAGCTCGTCGTAGAGGGCGTTCACAAGCCGTACGGGGTCCTCGCGGATCTCGGCGGCGGTCGGGCCGAGCCGCGCCGCGAGCCGCGCCCGCCCCTGCATGGCGGTCATGTACTCCGCCACGTTGCCCTCGGCCATGCCATCGAACCAGTCGAGGCCCTCCGCCTCCCGGGGGGCGAGCCCGACGAGCACCCCGGCCCGGGTCACCCGGTGGGGGATCAGGGCGGCGCAGGCGAGCGCGTGCGGCCCGCCGCCGGACCGGCCCACCACCGCGAAGCGGTCCAGGCCGAGGTGGTCCGCGATGGCGGCCACGTCCGCGGCGACGTCCCCCACGCTGCGGCCCTCGTGCCGGTCGGAGTCGCCGTACCCCGGGCGGTCGTAGGTGATGAGCCGCACGCCGAGCCGATAGAGCAGACCTTCACGTGGGAGGGGGCCGATCCGGCTGCCGGGCGTCCCGTGGAGCAGGAACACCGGTCTGCCTCCGTGGATCTTTCCCCGCTGCGCGACCGCGAGGCGCCGCTCGCGATCCGCCGACCACACCCCGTCCGTCAACGCCGGGCCCTCCGTGTCGATCGTCGAAGGATCTAAGGCCCAGCATCCTCCGAACCGGTGTAAGGCGAAAGAGCCCGGCGGCCTCGGAACGGCAACACCTTTCATGGGACGGACCCTGGAGCGCTCCCTTTTAACGGGTTATTTTCGGTAAAGGCACGTGCCGCCCAGCGAAGGAGAGGATTTATGGCCTTTCCCGCGAGCTACGTGGTGCGTGCGGTATTCGCGGGCCTGGCGGTGGCCGCATTGGTAACAGGATATATAGGCCTTCACACGTATGCGGAAACACTGAATCTGCCTTCGGCTCCCCTTGACCTCCTCTACTGGGACCTGCAACTGTTCGTGTTCGACTCCGCGCCGCTCGACGAGCCGAAACCGCTGCCGTCCCTGCTGGAGTTCGCCCGTTTCGCCGCGCCCGGCGTGACGATCTACACCCTGGTCGACGGAGCCCGCCTGCTGTTCGCCGCCGAACTGCGGCGGTTCCGGGCGCGCAGGTCGAAGGAGCACGTGGTCGTGTGCGGCACGGGGTCGCCGGCCCTGGCCCTCGTGGAACGGCTGCGCGCGACGAGCACGCGGATCGTGATGATCGGCTCGGCTCCGGCGGCCACCGCCGCCGACCGCAGGGTGCTCTACGTCAGCGGCGACGCGCGCAGCCCCGCGACCCTGCGGGCCGCCGGGATCCAGCGGGCCTCCGTCCTGTACGCCTGCGAGCCGGACAGCTCGGCCAACACGGCGATCGCCCTGGCGGCGCACGGCGTGGCCAGAACGGGCGGCAGGCGGCCGCTGTCGGCGTACGCCCTGATCTCCGATCCCGACCTGTGCGCCGCCCTGCGGGCCCGCCGGCTGAGCCTTCCCGGCAGGCCCCGGCTGCGTCTCGACTTCTTCAACCTGGACGAGCTCGCCGCCCGGGTGCTCCTGGATCGGCATCCGATCGTGAACGAACAACCGGTCGTCGTCATCGGGCTCGACGCCTTCGGCCGCAGCCTGCTGGTCGAGATGGCGCGCAGGCGGCGGCTGACCCCCGCGCCGTACCCTCTGCCGGTGACGATCATCGACGCCGACGCCGCGCGGACCGTCGAGGCCGTGTGCCGCAGATTCGAGTTCGTGACCGAGGTGTGCGCGCTGACCACGCACGACGCGCCGCCCGGCGACCTGCCTCTGGGAGAGCTGCTGCCGTCCGAGCCGCCCCAGCGGGTGTTCGTGTGCCACGGCGACCAGGACCTCGCGCTCAAGACCGCGCTCACCTCGCTGCGCCTGTGGAACTGCGGGCCGGGCTCGCTCGTGGTGCGGGTCGAGGAGGCCGGCACATTCAGCCGGGCCTTCGAGGACGTGCACCTGCTGGAGGGGCTGTCCGGCGCCCTACGGGTCTTCGCGGTCAACGAGGAGGCCGGCGATCCGCGGCTCATCGGGGAGGACCTGGTGGAAACGCTCGCCCGGGCGATCCACGACAGCTACGTCGCGGAGAACACCGCGCGCCGCCACGTGCGAGCGACCAACCCGTCGCTGGTGCCGTGGGAGAGCCTGCCGTCGCACCTGCGGGCGGCGAATCGGCGGCAGGCCGAGGACATCGGCCGCAAGCTGACGAGCATCGGCTGCGCCCTCGCTCCCCGCGTGGAGCCCGAGCTGCATTTCTCCTTCAAGGACTACGAGATCGAGCAACTTGCGATGATGGAGCACGAACGGTGGCTGCGGGACCTGGTCGCCGACGGATGGACCCGCGGCCCGGTCCGCGACGAGGCGAACAGGAGACACCCCGACCTGGACAGCTGGGACAACATCTCGGACGCGGCGAAGGAGAAGGACCGCGACACCGTGCGCAACCTGCCGCGCATCCTGGCCACCGCCGGTTTCCAGATCGTGCGGGTCGGCTGAACGAGTGAGGGGGATGACCACGATCGCGTTCACCGGCCACCGGGGCCTGCCCAGGGACACGGCCGACCGGATCCGCCACGCCCTGCGGGCCGTGCTCGCCGACCGGGACCGGCCGCTGGTCGGCGTGTCCTGCCTGGCCGAGGGGGCAGACCAGCTCTTCGCCCGGGAGGTGCTGCGTGCCGGCGGCGACCTGGACGTGATCGTGCCCGCCGCCGGATATCGGGAGAGCCTGCCCCGCGCGGCCCGAGCGGGATACGACGACCTGCTGTCGCTCGCGCGGCACGTGCACCGGATGCCGTTCGAACGGCCGGAGCCGGTGGCGTTCATGGCCGCCTCGATCTTCATGCTGGAGCGGGCGGACGAGCTGCTCGCCGTCTGGGACGGGCTGCCGGCGCGCGGGTTCGGCGGCACGGCCGACGTCGTCGCGCACGCCCGCGAGCAGGAGATGCGGGTGCTGGTGCTCTGGCCGCCCGGCTCGCGACGGGACTGACAGGAGGGACTGGCGGGTGAGCGTGGCGGCGGGCAGGATCCGGCGGGTCGACGCGCTGCGCGGGTTCGCGGTGTGCGGGATCATGCTGGTCAACGCCTGGCAGCAGAGGGTGCGGCAGGGGCCGGCCTCGCTGGACTGGGTGATGGAGAACCTGTTCCAGAGCCGCTTCTACCCGATGTTCGCGTTCCTGTTCGGGGTGTCCTTCGCGCTGTTCCTGCGCTCGGCACGGCTGCGCACGCGGCGTCCGCGCGTCGTCATGCTGCGGCGCCTGGCCGTGCTCGCGGCGCTGGGCGCGGCGCACGTCCTGATCGACCCCGGCGAGGTGCTGCTGCCGTACGCGCTGCTGGGGGTGGTCGTCCTGCTTCCGGCGAGCCTCCTGCCCCGGGCGGCCGTGCTGCTGGTGGGCTGCGGCGTCCTGGTCGCCGCCGTGCTCGACCCCCATCCGTACGTGCTGATCACCGCGCTGTTCCTGCTCGGCCTGGCCGCCGCTCCCGGGGAGAGGGCGAGGGGGGCCGGGCGCCTCGGCGGGACGGACGGCCTGGGCAGCGGGCCGTTCCTCGGCGTCGTGTGCGGGACGGCGGCCCTGCTCGCGGCCGGGCTGACCTGGTGGTGGAACCACGCGCCGCCCGGCGGCGGGATCTACCAGGCGGCGGCGCTGTGCGGCGCGGTGACGTACGCGACGGCGTTCCTGCTGCTCGCCCGGCATACGGCGGTGTTCGAGGCGCTGGGCCGGATGACGCTGACCAACTACGTGACCGGCACGACGGTGATCGTGGTGGCGATGCCGCTTCTGGAGGCCGACCGCACGGGGATCGCCGTCGTGGTGCTCGCCGTCGTCACCGTCGCCGCCCAGGCGTTCTTCTGCAGGTGGTGGCTCGCCCGGCACCGGTACGGCCCGCTGGAATGGGTGTGGCGCACGCTCACCTGGTGGGGCACGTCCCGGGGCACCTGGTGGGGCGTGGCGGCGACCGGGCAGACTGTGATCCGTGACCCGCGTAGCGCTGTGCCAGATCCCCGTCGACCACGACCCGGAGACCAACCTCTCGACCGTTCGTGATGCCCTCGCCCGGGCGCGGGGAGCCGACCTCGCCGTGTTCCCCGAGGCGACGCTCGCCCGGTTCGGCCCGGGAATCCTCGAGACGGCCCAGCCGCTGGACGGCCCGTTCGTCACCGGCCTGGCCGAGGCCGCGCGCGAGCACGGCACGGCCGTCATCGCCGGCGTCTTCGAGCCCGCCGCGGACGGCAGGGTCTGGAACACCGCCGTCGCCCTGCGGGAGGACGGCTCGCTCGCCGCGGCCTACCGGAAGATCCACCTGTTCGACTCCTTCGGCGCCAAGGAGTCGAAGCTGGTCGCGCCGGGGGACGCGCCGGCGGTCGTGGAGCTGGCCGGGCTCAGGATCGGCCTGATCACCTGTTACGACGTCCGCTTCCCCGAACTGGCCCGCGCGCTGGTCGACCAGGGCGCGGACACGTTCGCGGTGATCGCCGCCTGGGGCTCGGGCCCGTTGAAGGAGGACCACTGGACGACCCTCGTCAGGGCCAGGGCCATCGAGAACACCACCTGGACCATCGCGGTCGGTCAAGCGCCCAACCCCGCCATACCGGACGGGTTCGGTGTCGGCCGCAGCATGCTCGTCGATCCGATGGGCGTCGCCCGGCATGACCTGGGCACCGGCCCCGGCGTGCTGATCGCGGAGATCGACGCGGCGTGGACCGAGACCGCGCGCGCGACCCTCCCCTCCCTCGAACATCGCCGGCTCGGAGTCAGCAGATCGTAAACTTGGCCCCATGAGCGAGCCGGGACACAGGACACGGATGCAGAAGGTGGTTCCGCCGCGGCTGCTCGTGCCGTACCTGTCGGGCCGTCGCACGATCATCTCCGGCTACGTGTACCGCGTGCAGGACTGCGACCGCCTCACCACCCCCGCCGCGCTCGTCGAGGCCCTCGACCTGTGCTTCGACGGATCGGAGCTGACGCCGGACGTGCCCGAGCTGTACATCATGCGCTGGGACGCGCGGGACATCGACACCTACGTCGTCCCGTACGGCCCGCACATGGGCGGTGATTGGAGCGATGCACCGCCCTTCACCGGGAACGGCTTCACCGCCTCACGCGAGCAGGTGGTGCCGCAGTTCCACACGATGCCCATGCCGATCCCCGCGGGCGCGGAGATCGTCCACCTCACCGCGGGCGGTGAGCGTCCCTTCGCCGGGTACGACGGCCTGACCTGGCGGCCGGCCCGATGAGCGAGATCGAGCCGGTCGGCCTGGGATTCGTCGCCCGCTACCGCGACCGGGACTACGCCGCCGCGGTCGGGCCCGGCGGCGACGACGTGGTGCTGTTCAGCGAGACGCCGCAGGAGGGGTTCACCGCCGCGGGCGGCTACTGGCGGCTTCGGGTGAGCCGGGCCGCGCTGGAGCGGCTGACGCTGCTGCGCACGGTCGGGGCGTTCGGCGGCGAGCCGTGCCTCGTGCTGGACGAGGACGACGGCGGCGACGGCGGGGAGGGCGGCCTGCACATCGCCTACACGGGGCACAACGGCCTGAAGGCCGAGGCGCTCGGCTACTGGCTCGTGGACCACGGCGCCTACGAGGTGGTCGTGCCCCGCGACGAGGTCCACGCGATCCGGGTGGAGCGCGTGCCGGTGCCGCTCACCGCTGACCGGGCGGACGGTCACGAGAGCCCGTGAGGACGCTGGCGAGGCAGGATTTTCCGAAGCCCGGCGAGTGAGGGTGGGGCGGCCGGTTCAGCAGCCGAGCGACCGGTAGCGGGCGAAGCGGGCCGCCATCCGCTCCCCCGCCGGGCGGTCCAGCAGGCCCGCGATCTCGTGTTCGAGCGTGCGGCCGACCCTGCCGCAGAACTCCTCCGGCTCGTACGCCGCGTCGGGCCGTTCCGGCACGATCCTGTCCACGACGCCGTCCCGCCGCAGGTCGGCGGCGCGTACGCCCTGGGCGGCGGCGATCTCCGGAGCGAAGTCGACGGTCCGGTACAGCAAGGCCGACGCGCCCTCCGGCGGGAGCGGCGAGAGCCAGGCGTGCTGCGCGCAGACGACCCGGTCGGCCGGGAGCAGGGCCAGCGCGGCGCCGCCCGCGCCCTCCCCCAGCAGCAGGCACACGGTCGGCGCGTCGAGCATGACGAGGTCGGCCAGGCAGCGGGCGATCTCGGCGGCCAGGCCGCCCTCCTCGGCCGCCTTCGACAGCTCGGCCCCGCCAGTGTCGACGACCGTGACCAGCGGCAGGCGCAGTTCCCCCGCCAGCCGCATGCCGCGCCTGGCCACCCGCAGCCCGGCCGGGCCGAGCGTGCTGCCCGTCCGCTGCCGCCGCCGGTCCTGGCCGAGGACGACGGCGGGCGCGGCGCCGAACCTGGCCAGCGCCAGCAGGAGGCCGGGGTCGCGCTCCCCGGTGCCGGTGCCGTGCAGCGGGGTCACGTCGCGTGCGCCGTGTTTGAGCAGTTCGCGCACTCCGGGGCGGTCGTCGCGGCGCGAGCGGGTGACGGCTTCCCACGCCGGCACCGGTTCGGCCGCCTCCTCGGGTTCCGGGCCGGGGTCCAGGCCCGCGCGCGGGGCGCAGAGCACGGCCAGCGCCCGGATGGCGATCTCCCGCGCGTCCTCGGCCGAGACCACGGCGTCGACCAGCCCGTGGGAGTAGAGGTTCTCCGCGACCTGCACTCCCTTGGGGAACGGGTAGCCGTGCAGCGACTCGAACACCCGCGGCCCGAGGAAGCCGATGAGCGCGCCCGGCTCCGCGGCCGTCACGTGCCCGAGCGAGCCCCACGAGGCGAACACCCCGCCCGTGGTGGGGTGGCGCAGGTAGACGACGTACGGCAGGCCGGCGGCGCGATGGGCGGCGACCGCCGCGGTGATCTTCACCATCTGGGTGAAGGCCAGCGCGCCCTCCTGCATGCGGGTGCCGCCGCTGGCCGGTGCGGCGAGCAGCGGCAGGCGCTCGGCGGTGGCCCGCTCGACGGCCCGGACGAGCCGCTCGGCCGCCGCCACCCCGATCGAGCCGGCCAGGAAGGAGAACTCGCAGGCGACGACGGCCACCCGGCGTCCTTCGAGCGTGCCCTCGCCGGTGACGACCGACTCGTCGTACCCCGTCCTGGCCCGGACGCGGGCGAGTTCGGCGGCGTACTCCGACCCGGGCGCGGCCCGGTCCCGCGGGGGCTCGTCCCACGACTTCCACGAGTGCGGGTCGAGCACCCGCGCGATCAGCGCCCGCGCGTCCGGCCTGCCCCCGCCGGCTCCGTTCATGGCGATCGCCGCTCCCGTTCGGCCAGCCAGCCGAGCACGGCGTCGTTGTCCTGGCCCAGGCCGGGAGGCGCGGCATGACCGTCGTCGGAGGCTCGGCCGTCGAACCGCAGCGGGGGGCCGGGCAATTCAATCTCGCCCAGCACGGGATGGTCGACGGTGACGAGCAGGCCCTGCGACCGGACCTGGTCCCAGGCGTACACCTCGTCGATCGACCGGATCGCGCCCGCGGGCACGCCGATCTCCCGCAGCGCCGCGAGCCAGTGCTCGCGGTCGTGCGCCGCCAGCGCCTTCTCCATCTCGGCGATCAGCTCTTCCCGATGGGCGAACCTATCCCTGTTTGTCGCATATTTCGGCATTTCGGGATCGATGTCCAGCAGCTGGGCCACCTTGCGCCACTGCCCGTCGTTGGCCACCGCGATCTGGATCATGCCGTCGGCGCAGCGGAAGGCGCCGTACGGGGCGATGGACGCGTGGTGGTTGCCGCCCGCCCTCGGCACCGTGCCGCCGACGGTCCAGGCGGTGCCGTGGTAGGAGTGCACGCCCACGACCGACGCCAGCAGGGACGTCCTGACGACCGTCCCGCGACCGGTGCGCTCGCGCTCGTACAGCGCCGCGACCACGCCGTACGCGCCGTGGATGCCCGCGAGCAGGTCGGCGATCGAGGCCCCGACCCGGTACGGCTCCTCGGGCGACGGCCCGGTCAGCGACATCAGCCCGGCCTCTCCCTGGGCGATCTGGTCGTAGCCCGGCCGGCCGCCCTCGGGACCGTCGTGGCCGAAGCCGGTGATGGACAGGATCACCAGCCGGGGATTGAGCGCGTGCAGGCGCTCGGCGGAGAACCCGAGACGGTCGAGCACGCCGGTGCGGAAGTTCTCCACGAGCACGTCGCTCTGCCGTACGAGCCGCTCGACGAGGTCGCGGCCCTCCTCGGACTTCATGTCCACCGTGATCGACCGCTTGTTGCGATTGGCCGCGAGGAAGTATGTGGATATGTCGTGGTCCGGGCCGACGAAGGGCGGGCCCCATCCGCGCGACTCGTCCCCCGACGGGTGCTCCACCTTGATCACGTGGGCGCCCAGGTCGCCGAGCATCTGCGCACAGTGCGGCCCGGCGAGGGCCCGGGACAGATCGAGGACGACGATGCCGCTGAGAGGTCCCTGCACGGCCAGCCTCCACGGGGGTCGCTACGGAGAACGTCCTTCGGTCTCCACCGGCAAGCCTGCCAGGTCACCCCGCCGGCACGACAGCCCGGTCCGTGCGCCCTGCCATCCCGGGCCGACCACCTCGGCCGGCTCTGCCGCGTCAGTGGTGCGTGCGATGGCCGCGCCACTGGTCCATCAGCCGGCGCAGCCGCTGCCGGTTCTGCGGATCACGCGCCATGGTCTTGGCCTTCTCGACGTTCTCCCGACCCTTGGGGGTCTGCAGGTAGTCCCTGATGCGCTGGACGATAGAAGCCATTTGTAACTCACCATCCCGTTTGTGCCGTTACTAAACGGCTACCCACGGAAACCGCCGCCAATCACCGGTGCCGTGGGCGCGCGCCACGTCCGCCGACGCGTTCGGACGGATGCTCGCCACCGCGTCCGGCGCGTACGACGAGAGGGACGGAGCCCACAGCGACGTCGCGGCGCGATTCGCCTTCGCCGTCGTCACCGGGACCTCGGGGGTTCCGCTTCGCCCCGCCCGCACGCGTCCGCCTCGCCGAGATCGCGGGCGCGTACGCCACCGAGATGACCGAGGGCGCGAACCTCGGCGACTCCAACCAGCTGCTGCCCAGCGCGTTCGGGCCGATCGAGTCGCGCGTGCCGGGACTGTAAGCGCCGCTGCGACGGGCCTGGTGCCAACCCGGAGTACGACGACCTGCGGACCGCGCTCGGGACGGTCCGGGAGCACGGTCACGTCCTGGAGACGGCTCCGGACCGGGCCTGCGCCCAGTTCGGCGGTGAACCGGTGTGGGCGGGCCAGGCCGCTCGCGCCTTCGCCGGAGAGCTCGACGGCCGCCGGGCACGGATGAAAAGCGCCGTTCAGCACGTGATAGCCGAACTCGAGGCGGAGTTGCGCGCCACGCCCGCCAAGGTCTCCCGCTCCGCCGCGATGAGCGGCTGAGGCCGAGCACAGGCGCGCCGCTCCGGCAGCGCGCGTCAGACCGTGTCCACCTCCGCGTGCGGGAGACCGCCGGAGAGCTTGGGGTATCCCGGGCCGCGGTCGAAGAAGGCGGCGGGGCGCGTCTCACGCAGCCGCTCCCGCAGATGCTCGGTCGCCTCCGCGTCCACGACGACCTCGTCGACGGCCCCGGCCTCGCGTGACACCGACACCACGACGCCGTAGTCCTCGCGGGCGCCCTCCACCGAGACCTTCCCGTCGCGGACGTCGGCGGCCACCCTCTCCGCCGGCCGGTCGTACGGCGAGCCCCAGCCGCCTCCGCCGGTCGTGCGGATGCGGATGACCTGCCCGGCGCGTACGGGGAAGTCGTCGACCAGGCCCTCCATCTCCACGCCGTCCACCGTGACCTGGAAGGGCCGGCCGGCCCGGCCGCCGTTGACGCCCCAGCACGACAGGATCGAGCGGTCGGCGATCGACATGAAGGAGGCGTCCCGCAGCATGCGGATGTGCTTGTCGTAGCCGAGGCCGCCGCGGAACTCCCCCGGCCCGCCGCTGTCCACGGCCAGGCCCAGCCGCTCGACCCGGAACGGCCAGCGCGCCTCGGCGAACTCCACCGGGATGTTGCGGCTGTCGGGCACCACATGGATGGTGTCCTCCCCGTCGGCGTACCAGCGGCCGCCCGAGCCGCCGCCGAGCACCTCGCGCATGAGGTAGGGCCCGTCGTCCGACTCGCCGTACACGCCGGTGTAGCGGATGGTCTCCTGGTCGGCGGGCATGCGGCCGCCGGTCGCCTTGGCCAGCACGCCCGCCAGCACGCCGAGCAGGCGCAGGATCACGAACGTACGGGCGTTGGTCGGCGCGGGGAAGATCGGCGTCAGCAGCGTGCCCTTCTCCGGGAAGACCATTCTGATCAGCGGCACGACGCCCTCGTTGACGTCGAGCTCGGCCATCCGTTCGGGCGTGTCTGCGAGGTTGCGCAGGATCGGCGCCAGCCACTTCTTCAGGAAGACGCCGTCGGCGTAGTCGCCGGCGTGGTTGATCGGCCCCTTGGCCTGCGGCGAGGTGCCGGTGAAGTCGATGGTCAGCGGGGTGTCCGCCGAATGGTCGACGGTGAGCGTGATGCGCTGGGTGTGCAGGCGCGGCTCGTCCACGCCGTCGTGCTCGGCGTAGTCCTCCCAGACGTGCACACCCTCGGGGATCTTCGCGAGCAGCTCGCGGCGGAACGTCTCGGTCGTCTTGCCGACGATCGCGTCGAAGCACGCCTCGACCGCCTCCCGGCCGTACCGGTCGAACAGCTCGCCGAGCCGCCGTGCGCCCATGAGGCAGGCCGAGCACTCCGCGTCGAGGTCCCCGGCGAGGGAGTCGGGCATCCGGGAGTTGCGGGTCATGATGGTGAGCGCGGCGCGGTTGGGCACGCCCTGGTCCCACAGCTTGATCGGCGGGACCATCAGGCCCTCCTCGAACGCGCTGCGCGCGTGCGACGGCATCGATCCCGGCACCGCGCCGCCGATGTCGTCGTGGTGGCCGAACGCCTGGACGAACGCGACGACGTCGCCCTCGTGGAAGACCGGCACCGTCACGCACAGGTCGGGCAGGTGGCCGATGCCGCCCTCGGACAGGTAGACGTCGTTGTGGAAGAAGACGTCGCCCGGCCGCATGGTGCCGATCGGGAAGTCCCGGACGATCGGCTGCACCAGCGCCGAATAGGAGCGCCCGGTCAGCTTGCGCAGCCGCGCGTCGTGGATGCCCGCGCGGAAGTCGTGCGCGTCGCGGATCATCGGCGACCTCGCCGTACGCGCGATCGCGGTCTCCACCTCCATCTCCACCGAGGCGAGCGTGCCCTCCACGATCTCCACGAGCACGGGGTCGGCGGTCCTATCGGTCATCGCTCACCACCACGAGGTTGCCGTAGTCGTCCATGGTCGCCGTGAAGCCGGGGTGCACCGGCAGGGTCGAGCCGTACTCCTCGACGACGGCCGGGCCGTGCACCACGGCGCCCGCGCCGAGGTCGGCCCGGCGGTAGATCACGGTCCGGCCCCACTGCTCGTAGTACACGTCGCGGGTCGCGACCGGGCTCGGCTCGTCCTCCTGGAGGGGCCTGCGGGCGATCTTCGGCCGGGTGATCGGGCCGATGCCCGACACCCGGAGGTTGACCCACTCGACGGCGTGGCGGGGGTCGTCGCGGTAGCCGTACCCGTAGAGCCTCTCGTGCTCGGCGTGGAACCGATCGGCGACCACGGCGAGCCACGCCTCGTCCACCGGACCGTCGGGGGCGGGCACACGCACCTCGTACGCCTGGCCGTAGTAGCGCAGGTCGGCGCTGCGCGCGTACACGTGCTCGGCGAATCCCTCGCGGTCGAGCGCGGCGGCGGCCTGGGCCTCCAGGTCGGCGAAGATCTCGCCGAGCGTCTCCGGCGAGGGGTCGCGGGCGACGTGCGTGCGCACGTAGTCGTTCTTCACGTCGACCGTGAGCAGGCCGAACGCGGAGACGTTCCCGGGGTCGGGCGGGACGATCGCGGCCCGCAGCCCGAGGATGTCGATGAGGCGGCAGGCCAGCAGCGGCCCGGAGCCGCCGAAGGCGACCATCGGGAAGTCCCGCACGTCGAGGCCGCGCTGGACGGTGATCTGCCTGATCGCGTTCGACTGGTTGAACGCGCTGATCTCCAGGATCCCGGTGGCGCAGCGTTCCGGGGTCAGTCCCAGCCGGGCCGCCAGCGCCTCGACGCCCGCCCGCGCCGCGGCGACGTCGAGGGGGATCTCGCCGCCGAGCAGATGCGGGGGCACCCGGCCGAGGAAGACGTGCGCGTCGGTCACCGTCACCTCGGTGCCGCCCCTGCCGTAGCAGATCGGCCCGGGGTCCGCGCCCGCCGACCTCGGGCCGACCTTCAGCGTCCCCTCGGGGGAGATCCAGGCGATGGACCCGCCGCCCGCCCCGACCGTGACGATGTCGATCATCGGGATCTTGCACGGGTAGCGGCCGATGCTGCCCTCGGTCGTCAGCGACGGCTCTCCCTCGACCACGACGGCCACGTCGGTCGAGGTGCCGCCGCCGTCGAGGGTGATGGCGCTCGGGTGCCCGGCGGTCCCGGCGATCAGCGCCGCGCCGAGCGCCCCCGCGGCCGGGCCCGACAGCACGGTGGTGATCGGCTGGTGCACCACCTCGGCCGCCGACAGCACGCCGCCGTTGCTCTTCATGACGGAGAACGGCCGGCCGAGCCGCTCCGACAGGTTCTCGATGTATCGCCGCATGATCGGCTTGACCGCCGCGTCCACCAGCGTGGTCACCGACCGCTCGTACTCCCGGTACTCCCGCAGCACGTCGCTCGACAGCGACACGACCGCCTCGGGGTGCTCACGCCGCAGCACCTCGCGCATCCGCCGCTCGTGCTCGGGGTTGGCGTAGGAGTGCAGGAAGCACACCCCGATCGCGGTGACGCCCCGCTCCCTGAACCACCGCGCGACGTCCGCGGCCTGCTCCTCGTCGAACGGCCGGACCTCGCGGCCGAGGTGGTCGAGCCGTCCCCCGACGGTCCGCACCCGGTGGACGGGCACGATCCGCGGCGGTTTGACCCAGAAGTAGGAGTTGCCGTACCCGTCCGGCACGCTCTGCCGGGCGATCTCCAGGGCGAACTCGAAGCCCTCCGTGGTGACGAAGCCCAGATGAGACGTGCCGTCCGGGCGGTCCTCCAGCAACTGGTTGGTGGCGACGGTGGTGCCGTGGACGAGAGCGGACACGGCATCGAGGGCGCGGGACCCCGCGTGGGCCTCGAGCACCTTGTGAACGCCTGCCATGAACCCGTCGGCCGGGTTGGCAGGAGTCGAGGGAGTCTTGGTCGTGACGATCTGGCCGGACTCCTCGTCGACGAGCACGACGTCGGTGAAGGTGCCGCCTGTGTCGACCCCGATGCGGACGCTGGACATGCTCCGTGTTTACCGATCGCCGCCGATCGGAAGAACCGGCGCACTCTGCCGAAGAATCGCCGTCCTGTCGTCAGACCCTGCCCGGACCGGCGGCTTACACGGCGCAGGTGCCGTCGTCGCAGTCCTCGCCGCCCGGCACGCGTACGGCCCTCTCCTGGGCCGTGCGCTCCTCGACCTCCCGCAGGGCGGCCACGAGGGTCTCGACGGGCTGCGCGCCCGAGACGGCGAACTTCTCCTCGAACAGGAACAGCGGGACGGCCTGGACGCCGAGCGCGCGGGCGCGGGCCAGCTCGGCGCGCACCTCGTCCGCCCCCTCACCGGTGTCCTCGACCCCCACCTCTTCGGCCAGGGCGGCCAGCGTGGCGGTGTCGCCGACGTCGAGGCCGTCGGTGAAGTGCGCCCGGAAGAGCCGGTCGGCCATGTCCCCCTCGCGCCCCGCGCGGCCGGCCAGCCGGATCAGCCGGTGCGCCTCGAAGGTGTTGGCGGCGATCGCCCGGTCGAAGCGGAGCTCCAGCCCGTCCTGCGCCGCCACGCCCGTGACGTGACCGGTCATCTGCGCCACGCGGGCGGCGCCGCCGAACTTGCGCTCCAGCGCGCGCAGCAGCGGCTCACCGCCGGAGACCCCGTCCGGGTCGAGCTGGAACGGCCGATGGGCGACCTCGACCTCCCCCTCGTAGAGGCGCACGGCCTGCCGGAGACGGTGGTGGCCGATGTAGCACCAGGGACACACGACATCGGAGAAGATCTCGACTTTCACGACATGTCCCAACCAGCGCCTCCGACAACCGATTCCCCGCCGGCGTACGCCGAGATCCGTGGTCTTGCGGGCACCCACTCGCAGCCGTATATTCGTAGACGAGTAAGCGAGCAAGAGGGTGATCGGCGATGGCGAAACGGCGCAAGGTGGCGAACCTGCTGGCGTTGGCGGTGCTCTCCGCGCTCGCGCATCGGCCGATGCATCCCTACGAGATGGCGGCGGCCCTGCGCGGCTGGAACAAAGAGCACGACATGGGGATCAAGTGGGGGTCTCTCTACACCGTCGTCGGCAACCTGGCCAAGCACGGGCTGATCGAGGAACTGGAGAGCGGTCGCCAGGGGCGCCGGCCGGAGCGGACCGTCTACCAGATCACCGAGGCGGGCCGGGAGGAGTTGGTCGACTGGACCCGGGAGCTGCTCGCCGTTCCCCACACGGAGTTCCCGTGGTTCCGGGCCGGCCTGTCGGTCATGGCGGTGCTCCCCCCTGACGACGTGGCCGGGCTGCTCACCGACCGGCTCGCGGCGATCAGGAAGGGGATCGCCGGGCTGGAGGAGCTCTACGGGCGTGACAGCGCGCAGGTGCCGCGTCTGTTCCTCATCGAGATGGAGTACGACCTGGCGATTCTCAAGGCGGAAGAGGGCTGGATCGCCGCTCTGCTCGAAGAGCTGACCTCAGGCACCTTCCCCGGCCTGCCGGAGTGGCGCGCCTTCCACGAGAGCGGCGGGCTGTCGGCCGAGATGAAGGAGCTCGCGGAGAAGAACATCACCGAGTTTTAGCCCTGGTGGCGGTGCTGCAACACCGCCACCAGGAGAACCTTCGAACCGGCATGCGGTGGCCCGAAGATGTGACGAATCGAGGATAACGGGTCTCCTCCCATGGCGGTTCGGCGAGCACGTCAACCCACAGGAGGAGAAATGAAGAACGTCGCGATCATCGGCGGCGGCATCGCCGGGCCGGTCACCGCGCTGGCGCTGCGCAAGGCGGGCATCGACGCCACCATCTACGAGGCGTACCCGACCGGCGCCGACGGCGTCGGCGGATCGATCGCCCTCGCGCCCAACGGCATGGCGGCACTGGAGATCGTCGGGGTGGCCGACGCGGTGCGTGCGGCCGCGCAGCCCAGCACCCGCTCGGTGATGACGCTCGCCGACCGCACGCGCCTGGAGCTGCCCAGCCTGTCCGAGGTCGGACCGATGCACGTGGTGCGGCGCACCGACCTCTACCGTGCGCTTCGCGACGAGGCCGTGAGGCAGGGCGTCGACGTCGAGTACGGCAGGCGGCTCACCGGGGTCGAGGGCACCACAGCGGTCTTCGACGACGGCAGCCGCACCCGGTTCGACGTCCTGGTCGGCGCCGACGGCGTCCACTCCACCGTTCGCCGGCTCATCGATCCGGACGCGCCCGGCCCGAAGTGGACCGGGATGCTCGGCCTGGAAGGGGTGTCCTCGTACGAGGTGCCCGAAGATCCGGAGACCATGGTCTTCGCCTTCGGCAGGCGCGGCTTCTACCTGTACTGGCGCAACGCGGCGGCCGGCAGCACCTGGGGCGTCAACCTGCCCTACCATCGCCCCCTGCCCCTCACCCAGGCCCGCGAGGTGCCGTGCGAGGAGTGGATGCGCATCCTGCGCGAGACGTACGGCGAGGACGTGCCCGGCGGCGACCTGCTCCGGCACACCCCGGTGACATCCATGCAGGTGACGGGCGCGCTCTACATCATGCCCAGCGTCCCGCACTGGCACCGGGACCGGATGGTCCTGGTCGGCGACGCCGCCCACGCGCCGTCGAACAGCTCGGGACAGGGCGCGTCGCTCTCCATCGAGAGCGCCGTCGAGCTCGCCCGCTGCCTGCGGGACATCGAGGACATACCGCAGGCGTTCGCCACGTACGAGCGGCTCCGCCGCACCCGGGTGGAGAAGGTGGCGGCACGCGCCTCCAAGATCAACCATGCCAAGACGCCGGGCCCGGTCATGCAGAAGCTGATGCCGCTTCTCATGCCGCTGATGCTGAAGACGTTCATGAATCCGGACAAGACCGTGGGCCCGGAGCAGCGCTACCGCATCGACTGGGAGGCCCCCGCGAGCGCCCTCGCCTAGTCCCCGGCTTCGGGAGACGTTCGGCCGGGAGCCGAACCACGACAGGCCGGTCCCGCTGCGGCGGAACCGGCCTGTCTGTGCAGGTGGGAGATGCCGGTGCTCGCGACGCCGGGTCCCTGGGGCGGCGCCCGTCCTACCTGCGGCGGTTCTGACGGCCGAGGAGCCAGCCGATGACGGCGCTGCCGAGCGCCACCCCGGCGCCGGCGCCGAACGCCGCGAGCATCGTCCAGGCCGGCACGCCCTGGCGGGGCGCGGCCGGGGCCTCTCGGGTGAACACCCGCGGGGCGGCCTCCCCGGTCACGGCCGCCACCGCCGCACGCGCGTCGCCCGCCGCAGGGGCGGCCTCGGTGACGGCGGTGTGCGCGGATCCGGCGGGGACGGACAGCAGGTGCCGCTCGACGGCGGAGAAGAACTCCCCCGCGGTCTTCTTGGCGACCGAGGCGAGCATCCGCTGCCCCACCCCGCCGATCATGCCGCCGACGACCGCCTCGGCGTCGTAGTCGATCCGGGTGCCGCCTCCGGCGTCGCTGAGCCGTACGGCCACGGTCGCCTCGACCGTGCCGGGGGCGCCCTGGCCGCGGGCGCCGAGCGTGAACCGGTCCGGCTCCTCCTGGTCGCGCAGCGCCACCTCGCCCTGGTAGACGCCCTTGATCGAGGCGACCCCCGCGGTCACCGTCATCGCGTACACGTTGTCGCCGATCGTCTCCAGGCGCTCGCAGCCGGGGATCGTCCGAACCAGGACGCCGGGGTCCTGGAGGGCGTCCCAGACCCGCTTGCGCTCCGCCGCGACCAGCGCGCTGCCTGAGACCTTCATGGGCCACCTCCGATGCCGAGCACCCTAGAGAATCACCCGTACGGCGAGAACGGCAACATCTGCCCCGGCACGGCGCCATGGTCGTGCAGAGTTCACATGCCCGACGGTACGGCGGGCCTCCCCGCCTCCGCCACATAGCCCCCTGCGCGGGACAGGAGACCCGTACGCCCATCCGTCGATCCGGCCTCGGCGCCGTCAACCGCGCGGCGTACGGGCGAATCAGCCGCGCGGCGGACGCGGCACTTGTAGCCGTTCGTCCATTCTTGATCCCGTGCCTCCCCAGGAGGCGCTCCCGGCAGGACGGGACCGTTGTCCCTGGCGGTCGGGACAATCCGACCGCAATCGTCGGCACTGCAAGCAACGGGGACTGGCACCGCGAACCGGGGGCCTGGGCCACATCGCCCGGCTGTGACGAAGATCGCACTTCGCGGAGCCCTAATGCTCTACAGCTTGTAGTACTACTGGAGATAGAACTACGGGCCGTAGAGCTCTGGTGTGAGGGAGACATGGACGCGCTTGACCTGGCACGGTGGCAGTTCGGGGTGACCACCGTGTATCACTTTCTCTTCGTACCTCTGACGATCGGGCTGGGCGTCTACGTCGCCGGGCTCCAGACCGCCTGGCACCTGACGGGCAAGGAGCACTACCTCAGGCTCACGAAGTTCTTCGGCAAGCTCTTTCTGATCAACTTCGCCATGGGCGTGGTCACCGGCATCGTGCAGGAGTTCCAGTTCGGGATGAACTGGAGCGAGTACTCCACCTTCGTCGGCGACGTGTTCGGCGCGCCGCTGGCGCTGGAGGCGCTGCTCGCGTTCTTCCTGGAGTCGACGTTCCTCGGCCTGTGGATCTTCGGCTGGGACCGGCTGCCCAAGCGGATCCATCTCGCCTGCCTGTGGGCGGCCGTCATCGGCTCCAACCTGTCGGCGTACTTCATCCTCGCGGCCAACGCGTGGATGAAGCACCCGGTCGGCTACGAGGTCGTGGACGGCAGGGCCAGGATGACCGACCTGTGGGCGGTGCTGACCAACTCGACCGCCCTCGCCCAGGTGCCGCACGTCGTCGCCGCCTCGTTCGTCGTGGCGGGCGGGTTCGTCATCGCCGTCGCGGGCTACCGCATCCTGCGCGAACGCGGTCTCGGCCTGCGGCCCGAGCGGTCCCGGAAGGCCGGACACCCGGCCCGTACGGCCGCCGGGGACGCCACCACGCCGATGCGCCGCCTCCCGGACATGTGGCGGACCAGCCTGCGCGCCGCGCTCGTGATGACGGCGATCGCGGGGGCCGTCGTCGCCGGCAGCGGCGACCTGTCCGGCCAGCTGTTGCGCGAGCAGCAGCCGATGAAGCTCGCCGCGGCGGAGGGCCTGCGCCACGACACGGCCGGGGCGCCGTTCTCGATCGTGCCCGGCGTCGAGGTGCCCGGCCTGCTCAGCCTGCTCGCCGCGCACGACCCCGGCGCGACGGTCCAGGGCGTCGACGACATCCAGGCGCGGTACGAGAAGACCTTCGGACCGGCCGACTACACCCCGAACCTGCCGGTCGTCTTCTGGTCGTTCCGCGTGATGATCGGCTTCGGCATGGCCACGGTGGGCCTGTCCGTGCTCGGCCTGTGGCTGACCCGGCGGCCCCGGCGGCGGCAGGGCGGCACGGCGAAGCCGGTGCCCGACTGGTTCGCCCGCCTGTGCGTGCTGGCGCTCCCGCTGCCCGCCGTCGCGATCATCTCCGGATGGCTGCTCAGCGAGATCGGCCGCCAGCCGTGGACCGTCCAGGGCGAGCTCATGACCGCCGCCAGCGTGTCGCCCGGCGTCTCGCTCGGCGAGGTCGCGATCACCCTGGCGATCTTCACGGTCCTGTACGGCGTGCTGGCGCTGGCCGAGGGCGTGCTGCTCGTGCGGCACGTCAAGGCGGGTCCGGAGCTGCCGCCGGTCGAGAGCGCGCCCACCGGCGCCGCTCCCGCCCGCCCCGACGAGGCGCGGCTCACGCCGACGCTCATGTACTGAGGAGTCACGAGATGACGACCTTCTGGTTCATCGTGATCGCGTTCCTCTGGACGGGCTACTTCGTCCTGGAGGGATTCGACTTCGGCGTGGGCGCGCTGCTGCCGCTGCTGTCGCGGTCGGAGGCCGACCGCAGGCAGGTGCTGGCCACCATCGGGCCGGTCTGGGACGGCAACGAGGTGTGGCTGATCACGGCGATCGGGGCGATGTTCGCCGCCTTCCCGGCCTGGTACTCCGGCCTGCTGAGCGGCTTCTACCTGCCGGTCTTCCTCGTCATCGCCGGCCTGGTCGTCCGCGGGGTGGGCCTGGAGTGGCGGGGCAAGGTCCACTCGCGGCGCGAGGTCGCGCTGTGCGACGCCGGGATCGTCACCGGCAGCGTGCTGCCGGCGTTCCTGTGGGGCGCGATCTTCGGCAACCTGCTGTTCGGCACGGCGCTGGCGACCGTGCTCGGCGGGGCCCTGTCGCTGTCGGTGGCCGTGCTGCACGGCGCGGTGTTCGTGGCGCTCAAGACGACCGGCGGGGTCCGCGCCCGCGCCCGACGCGCCGCGCTGCTCGCGGCCGTGGGCGCGGTGCCGGTGGCGATCGCCACGCTGCCGTCCGTGCCCGGCAAGGGGCCGATGTGGACGCTGGGCACCGCCCTGCTCGCCGCCGCGGCGCTGGCGGCCGGGGTGACGCTGGTGTGGGGCCGCAGGGAGGGCTGGGCCTTCAGCGCGACCGCCACGGCGATCGCCGCGACGACGGCCACCGTCTTCGGCGTGCTGTGGACCGCTCCCCTGCCCGGGCTCACGCTGGCCGAGGCGGCCTCGGCGCCGTACACGCTGACCGTCCTCACCTGGATCGGCCTGATCGCCCTGCCGGGCGTCATCGCCTACCAGGCCTGGACCTACTGGGTCTTCCGCAAGCGCCTCACCGCCGGAGTCCACTGACGGCAGGCTCACCGTTCCAGGCGCAGGTGGTGGAGGTCGGAGGGCGAGATGGGCATCCGGGCGATCGTGATGCCCTCGGCGTCCTCGACCGCGGAGGCGATGACGGCGGAGACGGGGATGACCCCGGCCTCCCCCGCGCCCTTGATCCCGAGCGGGTTCAGCGGCGAGGGCGTCTCCAGGTGGGCCGTCTCGATGCGCGGCACCTCCGTGGCGTACGGCATCAGGAAGTCCATGAACGAGGCGTTCAGCAACTGGCCGTGCTCGTCGTAGACCATCTTCTCGTACAGCGCCCCGCCGACGCCCTGGGCGACCCCGCCGTGGATCTGGCCCTCGACGATCATCGGGTTGATCAGCCTGCCGCAGTCGTGGACGACGGCGTACCGCAGGATCCTGATCTCCGCGGTGTCCGGGTCGGTCTCCACGATCGCCGCGTGCATGCCGGCCGCGAAGGTGGACCTGACCGGCGAGTAGTAGTCCCTGCCCTCCAGTCCCGGCTCCTCCCCCTCCGCCACCGGCGGCCGGTCGTCGGAGGCGGGCCCGGCGAACTGGGTGGCCCGCCGGGCCTCCTCGTCGAAGGCGTAGCGCAGCGGGTTGGACAGCACGGCGACGGTCGCCAGCGGGATCGACGCCGACGGCACGCCGGCGACGTGGACCATCCCGTCGGTGATCTCCAGGTCGCGCGGGTCGGCCTCCAGCGCCTCCGCCGCGATCCGCAGCGCCTTCTCCCTGACCTTCCGGCAGGCGAGCGCGATCGCGTTGCCGCTCATCACGGCCGCCCGTGAGGCGAAGGTGCCCACGGCGTACCCGAAGCGCCGGGTGTCGCCGGTGACGACCGACACCTTCTCGATCGGCACGCCGAGCTCGGTGGCCGCGATCTGGGCGAACACGGTCTCGTGTCCCTGCCCCTGGGAGGTCAGGCCGGTCGAGACGTGCACCCGGCCGTCGGAGGTGACCTGCACGTGCCCGCCCTCGTACGGGCCGACGCCGGTGCCCTCGACGTAGCAGCCGACGCCGATGCCGATCCTGCGCCCCTCCGCCGCCGCGCGGGCCTTCGTCTCCGGGAAGGAGTCCCAGCCGATCAGCTCCTTGAGCAGGCGCAGCGCCTCGGGGTAGTCGCCGCTGTCGTAGATCAGCGGACGCCCGTCCTGGAAGGTCATGCCCTGGTCGTAGGGGAACTCGTCCGGCTGGATGAAGTTGGCCGCGCGGACCTCGGTGCGGTCCCTGCCGAGGTGGGCGGCGATGCGGTCCATCGTCCGCTCCATGCAGAACACGCCCTGCGGGCGCCCCGCGCCCCGGTAGGGCGTGACCTGCACCGTGTTGGTGTAAATCGAGGAGAACTCGACCCGGTAGGCCCCCACCTTGTACGGCCCGAGCAGCTGCGTCGAGGTGATGATCGGCACGATGATCCCGTACGGCGTGTAGGCGCCGTGGTCGTGCAGGATCTCGACCTCCAGGCCGAGGACGCGCCCCTCGCCGTCGAACCCGACCCGCACGTGCTGGACCTGGCCGCGCTCGTGTGACGACGAGACGAAGTGCTCGCGCCGGTCCTCGGTCCACTTCACCTCGCGGCCGAGGAGCCGGGCCGCCCACGGCACGAGGACCTCCTCCGGCCACGGGTGGACGATCTTGACGCCGAACCCGCCGCCGACGTCGGGCGCGATGACCTCCACCTTGGGCAGCGGCAGCCCGAGCTTGGCCGCGATCGCCATCCGCACGCTCGTGGACGTCTGCGTGGAGGAGTAGACGCGCAGCGACCCGTCGTCGGCGTCCCAGCGGGCGTACACGCCCTTCCCCTCCAGGGGCGTGCACGCGCTGCGCTCGATGTCGAGGCGGAACTCCAGCGTGTGCGGGGCGGCCT
The DNA here is from genome assembly GCF_040644495.1 of Microbispora sp. NPDC046973. Taxonomy (NCBI): domain Bacteria; kingdom Bacillati; phylum Actinomycetota; class Actinomycetes; order Streptosporangiales; family Streptosporangiaceae; genus Microbispora; species Microbispora sp. NPDC046973. The sequence goes on from NZ_JBEYWQ010000013.1 coordinate 181,329, forward strand.
CGATCGCCTCCCGCGCGGTCAGGCCGCCCGGTCCCGGCACCTCCTGGACGAGGTGCGCGCCGACGTTGCCCGGCACGTCCTCGTGCACGAGGTGGACGCCGCGCACGGCCTCCTCGATGCCCACGACCGGCTTGAGGATCTCGTAGTCGACCCGGATCAGGGCGCAGGCGTCCTCGGCGAGGTAGCGGTCGCGGGCGACGACCATCACGACCGGCTCGCCGACGTGCCGGACGATCTCCCGGGCCAGCGGGTACGCCGTGCGGCCGTGGGTGAGCGCGGGGTGCGGGATCAGCAGCGGCAGCGGCTCGGCCAGCGCCCCCGGCAGGTCCTCCCACGTGTAGACGGCGACCAGGCCCTCCACGTCGAGGGCGGCCGACACGTCGATGTCGAGGATCCGGGCGTGGGCGTGCGGCGACCTGACGAAGGCGGCGGCCAGCGCGCCCGCGCCCAGGTCGTCGAGGTAGCGCCCCTGACCCGTGATGAGCCGGGCGTCCTCGCGCCGCAGGACCGGCTCGCCGAACAGCTTCGTCGTCATGCCCCGCCCTCCTCCGCCTGGATCTCCGCCGCGCGGTGGACGGCCTTGAGGATGTTCTGGTAGCCGGTGCACCGGCACAGGTTGCCCGCCACGGCCTCCAGCGCCTCCTCCTCCGTCGGTGCGGGGTTGTCCCGCAGGAACGCGGTGACCGTGCACAGGAACCCCGGCGTGCAGAACCCGCACTGCAGGGCGTGGCACTCGGTGAAGGCCCGCTGGACCGGCGACGGCTCGCCGTCGCGCGCCAGCCCCTCCACCGTCGTGATCCGGCGGCCGTCCACCGTGACGGCGAGCGTCAGGCACGACCGCACCGGCTCGCCGTCGAGCAGCACCGTGCAGGCGCCGCAGACGCCGTGCTCGCAGCCCACGTGGGTGCCGGTGAGCCCGAGGTCGTGGCGCAGGCAGTCGGACAGCAGCCGCCGTCCGGGCACCGTCGCCTCCCGCACGACCCCATTGACCGTCAGCGTCACGTGATGGCGTGTCTCGTTCACGATTCCTCCCCGCGGGCCGCGGCGGCGGCGTCCCGCAGCGCCCGTGCGGCGAGCACCCCGGTGAGGTGCCGCCGGTAGTCCGCCGTCGCGTGGATGTCGCCCTCCGGCTCGATCCGGTCCCGCACGGCTCCCGCCGCGGCCTCCCAGCCGGCCGAGGCATCCGGGCGCGGGCCGCACGCCGCGGTCACGTCCACGACCACCGGGACCGGCCCCACGCTCACGCAGGCGACGCGGGCGGCGGCGATCCGGAGGTCCTCGTCCAGTGTGACGGCGGCGGCCACCCCGGCCACCGCGTAGTCGCCGTGCCGCCGGGCCACCTCGTGGAAGGCCGTGCCCGACCGCCGGGGCAGCGCGGGAAAGAACGCCGACACGGCCAGTTCGCCGGGCCGCAGCGCCGACTCCATCGGGCCGGTGAAGAACTCCGCGGCCGCCACCTCCCGCTCCCCGCCCCGGCTCGCCAGCCGTACGGACCCGCCGAGCAGGGCGAGCACGGCGGGCATCTCGGCGGCGGGGTCGGCGTGTACGAGGCTGCCCACCACCGTGCCGCGGTTGCGGATCACGGGATGGGCGACCAGCCGCAGCGCCTGCCGCAGCAGCGGCTGCGCGGCGGCGGCCTGCGGCGAGCGCTCCACGGCGGCGTGGCGGGCCAGGGCCCCGACGCGTACGCCGGACGGCCCGGCCTCGATCCCGTCGAGGCCGGGCACGCGGTTCACGTCGACGATGTGGGCGGGCGCGGCCAGCCGCATGTTGAGCAGCGGGATCAGGCTCTGGCCGCCCGCCAGCACCTTCCCGCCGGGCCCGGCCTCGGCGAGGACGTCGAGCGCCTCGCCGAGGGTGGCCGGGCCGTGATAGCGGAACGGAGGCGGCTTCACCGCGTCAGCACCCGCGGCACGGGCCGTTCAGACGGCCGGGTCGCGTTCGAACCCGATCTCCCCACCCGTGACCTCCTTCGCTGGTCTGCGCGCGATGGCGCGCAGCAGGTGATAGCCGGCGAGCACCACGATCGTGCCGAGCGCGATCCCGGCGAGCGAGAAGTCGCCGGTGATCTGGTGGGTGACCGGCCCGATCGCGAGGATGATCCCCGCGCCGATCGGCACCATGTTGACCGGGTCGGCGAAGTCCACCCGGTTCTCCACCCAGATCTTCGCGCCGAGCAACCCGATCATCCCGTACAGGATGACCGTGACGCCGCCGAGCACGCCGCCCGGCGTGGCGGCGACCAGCGCGCCGAACTTGGGGCACAGGCCGAACAGGATCGCGATGACCGCGGCGATGTAGTAGGCCGCCGTCGAATAGACCCGGGTGGCCGCCATGACGCCGATGTTCTCAGCGTACGTAGTGGTGGGCGAGCCGCCGACGGCGGTCGCGACCGCGGTGCCGACGCCGTCGGCGATGACCGCCCTGCCCATCTGGGGGTCGACGTCCGCGCCGGTCATCTGACCCACGGCCTTGACGTGGCCCACGTTCTCCGCGATCAGGGCGATCACGGCGGGCAGCACCACCAGCACGGCCGACGCCTGGAACGACGGGGCGTGGAAGTGCGGCAGCCCGATCCAGTCGGCGTCGGCGACCGCCTGGAAGCTCACCCGGGGGTGGGTGTCGATCTTCCCGGTGCCCGCGTTGTAGGCCGTGATGTTCCCGAACACCTTGTCGGCGAGCCAGGACAGGACGAACCCGAAGACCAGCCCGAGCAGCACGCCGATCCGGCCGAGGAAACCGCGGAACAGCACGATGAACACGAACGTCGCGACCATCGTGATCAGCGCGATCCACGGGTCCTGCGGCCAGTAGACGTCGGCCACGACGTACGCCAGGCCGAAGCCGATCAGCATGACCACCGCGCCGGTCACGACCGGCGGGAAGACGCGGTGGATGATCTGCACGCCGACCACGTGGATCGCCACGCCGCACAGGGCGAGCACCAGGCCGGCGACGAGGATCGCGCCGGTCACGACCTGGTCGGCCCCGGGGGTGTCGCCGCCGAACGCCGCCCGCACCGCCACGACGCCGCCGACGAACGACGCCGACGTGCCCAGGTAACTGGGGATCCGCCCCTGGGTGAAGAGCAGGAACAGGATCGTCGCGACGCCCGACATCATCACGGCCGTGTTCGGATCCAGCCCCATGACGAGGGGGAACACGAAGGTCGCGCCGAACATCGCGATCACGTGCTGGGCGCCGATGCCGACCATGCGCGGCCAGCTCAGCCTCTCGTCGGGTTTGACGACCTCTCCGGGGGCCAGCCCTCGCCCGTCGCCGTGCACTGTCCATCTGAAAGCCATTTACGCCCCTCTTGCTCACTGGGCCGTGGGCCGGTCGGCCACCCCGCAGGCGTCCCTCCGCGGCGTTCTAGACCGTTTGGGGCACTTTAGGACTGGCGTGCGCGCCAGACATGGGCATGATCTGCCAAACCGGCGCGCTCCGGGGCGTCATACCACGCGGATCGTGTACCCCTCGCCGGTGACGACCTGGCCCGCCCGGATTTTGCAGGCCTTGCGCAGCTCCACGCGTCCGTCGACGCGCACCCGGCCCTCCGCGACGAGGTGCTTGGCCGCGCCGCCGCTGTCGGTGATCTGGCAGAACTTGAGAAGATCGCAGAGCGGGATGTAGTCGCCGTCCAGCTCGAAGGTGATCGCTGGGGCCTTCGCGTCGTTCACGCCGCCAGCTTAGGTAATTCAGATACCCCTCATGCGCAGCACGTGCAGGGCGAGGGTGAGGTTGAGCCGCAGGTGCGCGTCCTCGGTGAAGTTGCCGAGGATCCGCTCCAGCTTCCCGATCCGGTAGCGCAGGGTGTTGTAGTGGAAGTGCAGGCGGCGCGCGGTCTCGGCGACGTTGAGGTTGGTCTCCAGCAGCGCCTGCAGGGTGCGGCGCAGGTCGGCGTTCTCCGCGTCGTCGTCCCCGGCCAGCGGGCCCAGGGTCTCGCGGACGAAGGCGTGCAGCTCGTCGGTGTCGTTCACCAGCGACAGCAGCCGGTAGACCCCCAGCTCGTCGAAGTGGGCGACCGCGCCGGCCCCGTGGAGCTGACGGCCCACCCGGGCGGCCTTCAGCGCCTGGCCGTACGCACCGGGCAGGGCGTCCACGCCGGCGGCGACCCGGCTGAGGCCGGTGGAGAACGTGCCGTCGGAGACGGCGGCGAGCGCGTCCCTGGCCACCTTGGCCGGGTCGGCCGCCGCCCCGACGATCGCCACGACCTCATGGGAGAAGCCTGCGACCGCGCCGCGCGGGTCGTGCTTGCGCACCGACGCCTGCCACGCCGCCAGCATGCGGTCCTGGACCGGTCGTTCCTCGGCGTCCGGGTCGATCTCGGCGACCAGCACGCTCACCGGGCGTTCGAGATCCCACCCGAACGCCTGGGCGCGCTCGGCCACCCGCAGCCCGCCCCTGCCGGTGAGCACGTCGCGCAGGAAGTCGGCGCGGTACTTGCTCTCGACGGCGGTGACCGCCTCCTGCTTTGTGATCACGAGCGCGGCGACGGTCGCCGCGCGCTCCAGGATGCCGATGTCGCTGGAGGTCAGCGTGCCGTGGGCGCTGTAGGCCGCGATCCTCCCGTGGTGGTGCCCGCCCGCGACGATCGGCACCGCCGCGTAGTGCCCGTCGCCGCCCGGGCGCGGGGCCGACGGCGTCCGCGCGAGCGCCGCGTTGATCTCCCGCAGCCGCGCCACCTGAGTGGACTCCCCGGCGGCCGCGAGGAGATGGCCGGCGGCGTCGGCCGCCCCCACGGCCACCTGCAGCAGCCCGGCCACCTCCGCCGTGACCTCCCGCATCCCGCCCCCGGCCAGCACGATCTGCACGAGCGCCCGGTGCGCCTCCTCCGTACGGGCGAGTATCGCCGCCTGACGGTTGAGGATGTCGGTGAGCACCTGGTTGAGGATGTCGTCGAAGCCCACGTCGTTGGGCAGCAGGATCAGCGGGAAGTCCAGCCTGTCGGCCTGCTCGACCATCTCCGCCGGAAGTTCGTCCAGGTAGCGGCCGAGCTTGATCGCCAGGGCGGCGAGGCCGCGCTCGTCCAGGTCGGCCACGAGCCGGTCGAGCGACTGCGGCGTGTTGCGCAGCGGGTAGCCCGTGGTGAGCAGCAGCTCGTGCGGCTTCACCCAGGCGAGGATGTCGGGCACCTCCATCACGTTGAGGCGCTGCACGATGCGGTCGAGGCCGCCCCGCCCGGCGATCAGACGGGCGTCCGCCAGCGTCGAGACCCCGAGCACCTCGCCCACCGACACGCCGTGGAGGATCGTTCCAGTGCTCGCCAGCCGCATGGCGGGCGGGGCCGGGTCGTTCTGCAATGCCGTCTCCGAAAATGCCGTCACCGGGGGTCGCGACGCCCTCGGGTCATCGGTCGCCCACCTTCCTCGTTCGCTCCGGGGACGTCTCAGGGCGATTGTGCCCGACACCGGTCCTGGCAGGAAGAGCCAAGCATTCGGCCGACTGTTGGCACCTTTCTCCGTACGGAGGGGGGAGACCGGGGCTTAGCGTCGGCAACGACTGGCTTCGGGAGGTCCGGTGAGTGTTGGCACGCGCCCGAGAGGGCGGCGGGCGGCGACGCCCGCGTCCCGCCCCCCGGCGGCCCCCGCCTATGTGAGCGGCGCCGCGAGCGTGGCCGTACGGCCCGCGATCGAGGCCCCCCGCCGCCCGGCCAGGGTGCTCGCGGCCTTTCCCCTCGCGCTCTACCTGGAGATCAGGAGCGAGGCCGAGCCGCACGTCGTCGCCGTGGTGACGGGCGAGGCCACCCGCCTGCCCAACGCCGTGGTGCTCCCCGAACGCCTCGACGGGGTGTCGGCGGGCGACGACGCCTGGGTCGGCGAGGGCTCCGTCGAGGTCGGCGGCGTGTCGATCTGCGTGCGCCGCTGGTGGGACCCCGCTCCCCCGCTCGGCCCCGCCGACCCCGCGCGGCTCGGGCCCGCCCTCGGCCTGCTCGGCCGTGCCCGCGCGGCCTCGCCCCGGCGGCCCGGGCTGGCCCCGGACGGCGCCCCGGCGCTGCTGGAGCGCGGCTGCCGGACCGGTTCACTGGTGGAGAGCATCACCGCGGCCGAGCGGCTGATCGGCCTCGGCCCGGGGCTGACGCCGAGCGGCGACGACATGCTCGCCGGCCTGCTGGTCGCGCTGCGGCATCTCGGCGCGGCGGCGGGAGTGCCGCGCGCCGTCTGGCTGGCCGACTGGCTCGCCGCGGCGGTCACCTACGACGCACGCACCCGGACCACGCCCATCTCGGCCACCCTGCTGCACTGTGCCGCGAGGGGCGAGGCGAGCCCGGAGGTCACCGGGCTGCTGCGCGGCGTGGCCGGGCACCAGCCGCTCGATGCCGCCGTGCACCGCCTGCTCCGCCTCGGCCACACCTCGGGCGCCGACCTGGCGTGGGGCGTGCAGATCGGCCTGTCCGCCGTCCTCGCCCTTCGGGAGGGCCGTTGAACGACCTGGTCGAGGTGCGCCCCGGGGTCTACCGCGACTCCGTGACGCTGATGCGGGTGAGCCGAGCGCTCACCGAAAGGCCCGGAGTGACCGTCGCCGTCGTCGCGATGGCCACGGAGCTCAATGCGGGCCTCGCCCGCGATCTCGGCTTCGCGGTTCCGCCCGCGACGCCCGGCGACCTGCTGGTGGCCGTACGGGCCGGCTCGCCGGCGGAGCTGGAGGACGCCGCCGCCGAACTGGAGCGACAGCTCGCCGCACGGGCGCCGGCGAGCGGGACGCGGGGCGAGGCGCCGCCGCGCACCACCCGGTCGGCCGCGCGGGCGTTCGAGGCGACCCTGGCGCTGGTGAGCGTGCCGGGCGAGCACGCCTTCGCCGAGGCGCTCGACGCCGTGGAGGCCGGGCTCTCGGTGATGATCTTCAGTGACAACATGCCGGTGGAGCAGGAGGTCCTGCTCAAGGACCGGGCGCGGGCCAGGGGCGTGCTCGTGATGGGGCCCGACTGCGGCACCGCGGTCGTGGGCGGGGCGGGCCTCGGCTTCGCCAACGTCCTGCGCCCCGGGCCCGTCGGCGTCGTGGCCGCCTCGGGGACCGGCGCCCAGCAGGTGACGAGCCTGCTCGACCTCGCCGGCGTCGGCGTGTCCCACGTGCTCGGCGTGGGCGGCAGGGACCTGTCCGCCGAGGTGGGCGGGCGCTCGGCCGTGCAGGCGCTGCGCGCGCTCGACGAGGACCCGGCGACCGAGCTGATCGTGCTGGTCTCCAAGCCTCCCGCCCCCGAGGTTGCCCGTGCCGTACGGGACCTCGACCTGGCGACGCCGGTCGTCGCCGCGCTGCTCGGGCCGGGGCAGGACGACCTGACCACCGCCGCGGAGAAGGTGCTGCGGGCCCTCGGCCGCGACGTGCCCGAGTGGCCGTCCTGGCCCGCGGCGGCGCAGGCCGGGCGCCGGGACGCGGGGGCCCTGCGGGGGCTCTACGCCGGCGGCACGCTGTGCGCGGAGGCGGCCCTCGTCGCGGGCGCCGGCGACTTCACCGACTTCGGCGACGACGCCTACACGCGGGGCCGGGCCCACCCCATGATCGACCCGGCGCTGCGCCTGGAGGCGCTGCGCGGCGTCGCCTCCGGTGTCGTGCTGATGGACGTCGTGCTCGGGCACGGCGCCGACCCCGACCCGTCCTCCTGGCTCGCGCCCGCGATCCGCGACGCCGTGACCAGGGGCGTGGACGTGGTCGTGGCCGTCGTCGGCACCGACGGCGACCCGCAGGGGCTGCGCGCCCAGGCCGCCCGGCTGAACGAGGCCGGGGCGGCGGTCTTCACCTCCAACGCCGCGGCCGCCCGGCACGCCCGCCTCCTCGCGGGCGGGTGACGGGCATGGCCGCACCGACCCGGATCGGAGCCCCATGAGCCTCTCCATGCTGTACGGCGAGCCGCGCGTCGTCACCGTCGGAGCGCAGGTGCTGGGCGAGGCGCTGGACCGGCAGGCCGTGCCGCGACGGGAGGTCGACTGGCGGCCGCCGCTGCCGGGCGCCTCCCCGGCCCTCGCGCGGGTACTGGCCGATCCCCGGCGCGAGAGCGCCAACGCCGCCGCCGTCGGGCGGATGCTGTCGGCCCGGCCCATGCTGACCGGCGTACGTCCGGCGCGTGAGGTCCTCGGCCTGGAGGCCGGGGAGTTCTTCCACGCCGGCCCGCCGATCACCTGGGAACGGGCGTCCGGCCCGATGCGGGGGGCGCTCGTCGGGGCGATGCTCTTCGAGGGCCTGGCGGCCACCCCTGAGGAGGCGGAGGACCGGCTGGCCTCCGGCGCGGGGATCACCCTCGACTCCTGCCACCACCACCGCACGGTCGGCCCGATGGCCGGAGTGGTCAGCCCCTCCATGTGGATGCTGGAGGTCGCCGACGCCGAGCACGGCGGCACGGCCTACTGCTCGCTGAACGAGGGGCTGGGCAAGGTCCTGCGCTACGGCGCGTACGGGCCCGAGGTGATCGAGCGGCTGCGCTGGATGGGAGAGGTGCTCGGGCCGGTGCTGGCGGCGGCCCTGGAGCGATGCGGCCCTCTCGACCTGCGCACGCTCATCGCGCAGGCGCTGCAGATGGGCGACGAACTGCACAACCGCAACCGCGCCGCCACGTCCCTGCTGGTGCGCGAGATCGCGCCCGCCGTCGTGGAGGCGGCCCCGGACCGCGCGGCCGAGGTCCTGCGGTTCATCAATGGAAATGATCATTTCTTCCTGAACGCGGGAATGGCGGCGGCGAAAGTCAGCGCCGACGCGGCGCGCGGCGTGCCCGGATCGAGCCTGGTCGTGGCGATGGCGCGCAATGGAACCGATTTCGGAATACAGGTGTCGGGCCTCGGCGACCGGTGGTTCACCGGCCCCGCCGGCGTGCCCGACGGCCTGTACCTCGGCGGCTACGGCCCGGACGACGCCAACCCCGACATCGGCGACTCCACCATCACCGAGACGGCGGGGCTGGGCGGCTTCGCCATGGCGGCGGCCCCCGCGATCGTCCGGTTCGTCGGCGGCGAGGTGTCCGACGCCGTGGCGGCCACGACCTCGATGTACGAGATCACCATGGCCGAGCACCCGGCGTACCAGATCCCGGGGCTGGGCTTCCGCGGCACGCCGGCAGGCATCGACGTCGCGCTCGTGGCGAGGACCGGTCTGCTGCCCGTCGTGAACACCGGAATCGCGGGCAGGGTCGCCGGAACCGGGCAGGTGGGAGCGGGTCTGGTCAGCCCGCCGGCCGAGGCCTTCACGGCCGCCCTCGACGCGCTGGGCGACGCGTGAATTCCCATTGACCGTCATCAGACCGTAATATCGTCGTCAACCTCAGATATCCGATGCAATTCGCACGGTCCGTTCGGAAGATCTTGCGGAGCGAGCGTGAATTGGGGACCTAATCTATGACGACAGATCGCCTGCTCGGTATGGTCCCCCCTATGCCAGAGGGTCAAGGACCTGTGGGCCGCGTCCCCGCGGGGGGCGCCCCCGAAGGGCAGGGACGTCTCGTCGGCCGGCGCTACCGGCTGCTGTCCCCGGTGGGCCGCGGCGGTATGGGGATGGTGTGGCACGCCCACGACGTGCTCCTCGACCGGGACGTCGCGGTCAAGGAACTGCTCCTGCCGTTCGGGCTCGACAACGCCGGCGCGCAGACGGCCCACCGGCGCATGCTGCGCGAGGCGCGCTCGGCCGCCCGGCTCAGCCATCCCGGCATCGTCACCGTCCACGACGTCGTCGAGGAGGACGGGCGCCCGTGGATCGTCATGGAGCTCGTCCGCGCCTGGTCCCTCGAGCAGGCCGTGCGGCAGAGCGGCCCGCTGCCGGTCGTGCAGGCCGCCGAGATCGGCATCCGGGTGCTCGACGCGCTGCGTCACGCCCACGCCGCCGGCATCCTCCACCGGGACGTGAAGCCCGGCAACGTGCTGCTCACCGCCGACCGCGTGGTGCTCACCGACTTCGGCATCGCCGCCATCGAGGGCGACGTCACGATCACCCAGACCGGGCTGCTCATGGGCTCGCCCGCCTACATCCCGCCGGAGCGCCTGCAGGGCCGCCCGATCACCCACGCCGCCGACCTGTGGTCCTTCGGTGCGACGCTGTACGCCGCCGTTGAGGGCCGCCCTCCGTACGAGGGTCCGGACGCGGTCGCCGTGCTCGGCGCGGTGCTGACGCAGGAGCCCAACCGGCCGCGCCGGGCGGGCGCGCTGCTGCCGGTCATCGAGGGCCTGCTCCGCAAGAACCCGGCCGACCGCCTTCCGGCCGCGCAGGTCGCGGAGATGCTGGAGCGGGTGCTCCACAGCCACGGCGCCGGGCTGCCGGGCCGCGCCGGCACGCCGACGTCGGTGCCGACCCCGCAGGACTCCACGCCCGCGGGCTTGCTGCCGCCGCTCGACATCCCCTCGGGGCCGCTGCCCTCGCGCATCATCGAGACGCCCTCGGGTCCGGTCCGCGTGCCGCTCACGGCGGAGAACCTGCCCGCGGGCGCGGCCACCCCGCCCGGCGCCGCGCCCCGCCCCGCGGAACCCCGCGCCGGAGAGCCACGGCCCGCCGACCCCGCGTACGAGCCTCCGGGCGCGTTCGGGCCCGTGAACGCCTTCGGGCAGACCCCCGCCTTCGACACGGGCTTCGACTCGCTGTCGTCCCCCTCGGGCTCGACCCACGCGCCGGAGCGGCCTAAGGAGGCCATGTGGCCGACGCCCGCGCCGGGCGACATGCCCGGCGACTTGGGCGGCACCCCACGGCCGCCGCACCGGAGCGGGCAGCACGCGGCGCCCCACCAGACGGGACCGCAGCACCTTCCGCCGCAACAGGCCGCCGCGCAGGGCCTCGCACCGCAGACTCTCGCACCGCAGACCCTCGCGCCGCAGGCCGCCGCACCGCTGGGCGGCGACTCGGGGCCGGTCGCGGACGCCACGGGTCCGCACGGGCCCCGGGCGGGGCGCAGGCGCAAGGAGCGGGCCGACGCACTCCCCGACGGCGAGGGCCGGTCGAAGCTCCTGCTCGGCGTCGCCGCCGCGGCCGTGGTCGCGTTGATCGTCGCGATCGTGTTCGTGCTGCTGCCGAGCGGACCGGACGAGGCCGTGGTCTCCCAGCAGGACGGCAGGTCGGCCGCCACCCTCACGCCCACCGACGCCGCCACGCCGACCGTGCGCCCGCTGTCGGCCGTTCGCGTGCCCGAGGGCTACCACCTGGTGACCGAGGGCGGGGTGTCGCTCGCGGTGCCGAAGGAGTGGAGCACCGCGGTCGACAACGACGTGGTCAGGCTGACGGGCCCGAAGGACAGCGGGCAGAGCATCACGATCAAGAGGATCCCCGACGGCAGCCTGACGGCGCTGCGGTCCGCCGAGCAGAACCTGAACATCAAGGACTTCACCGACTACACCCAGGTCCAGCTGCGCCAGGTGGACTACCGCTACCCCGCGGCCGACTGGGAGTACACCTACACCAACACCAGCGAGGTCACCGTCCACGCGGTCATCCGCTATCTGGAGGCCGGCGAACGCGCCTACGCCATCATGTTCGCCTCGCCCGACTTCGACTGGAACGAGTCCGCGGCACCGGTGCGGCAGGCCCTCTGGAGCACCTTCCGCCCCGCCTGACGCCCGTCCCTTCCCGAGGGCGACCGGCGACGTCCCCGGGAAGGGCGCACGGACGTGGCCGCCGGGTCACTTGGCGTCGGCGTAGCAGGTGACGGCCACCGCCTCCATCGGGAAGCGGACCGTGGTGTCGCCGAACAGCAGCCGGGTCGCCTCGTCCGCCGCGCGGCCGACGGCCTCGCGGACCTCGCCCGCCACGTCGAGCGGGCAGTGCACCATCACCTCGTCGTGCTGGAAGAACACCAGCCGCGCCGAGTCGGGCAGCAGCCCGCGCAGCACGGCGAGGAGCGTCAGCGCCCACTCGGCCGCTGTGGCCTGCACGACGAAGTTGCGGGTGAACCTCCCCCGGTCCCTGGCCGCCCTGGCGCCCTCAGGACCGGCCACCAGGCGCCGCCACCGGTCCGACGGGGGCGGGCAGGTGCGGCCCAGCCACGAGCGGACCAGCCGCCCCTCCTCCCCCGCGCGGGCCGCGTCCTCCACGAACGCGTACGCCTTGGGAAACCGCTGCCGCATCACGGCCAGAAGTTTGGAGGCGTCGCCGCTGGTCCCGCCGTACATCGCGGACAGCATGGCGATCTTGGCGGACTCGCGGACGCCGCCGAACGCCTGGGCCAGCGCGGCGTACAGGTCGATCTCCCCGGCCGCCCGCGCGAGCCCCCGGTCGCCGGACAGCGCGGCCAGCACCCGGGGTTCGAGCTGCGCGGCGTCGGCGACCACGAGCGTCCACCCGTCGTCGGCCATCACGACCCTGCGCATGACCTTCGGGATCTGCAGCGCGCCGCCGCCGCTGGTGGCCCACCGGCCGCTCACCACCCCGCCCACGACGTACTCGGGCCGGAAGCGGTCGCCGCTGACCCACTGCGCGGCCCAGGTCCAGCCGTGGAAGCTGTACAGACGGGCCAGTTCCTTGTACGCCAACAGCGGCGCGACGGCCGGATGGTCGACCGTCTTCAGCACGCGGGAGCGGGTGGACGGGATCTCGATCCCCACGGTCTTGAACGCCCGGACGATCTGCTGCGGGGAGTCCGGGTTGACCAGGTGGCCGAAGGCGGCCGACACCTCGTCGGCAAGGGCCTGGAGCTTCGCGGGCCGCATGCCGTGGGCGGGACGGGGCCCGAGCAGGTCGGTCAGCAGCGCGTCGTGGACGTCCTCGCGCCACGGCATGCCGTCGTGGGCCATCTCCGCGGCGATGAGCGCACCGGCCGACTCGGCGGCGACGAGCAGGCGGAAGCGCCCGGGGTCGGGTGTGCGCGCGACGCGGCGGCGCTGGTCCTCGAACACCTCGGCGACCATGTCGGCCTCGGGCACGCCGTGCCTCGGGGGCGCCGGGTCGAACAGGCTCGCCTGCGTCCCGGCCCCCTGGTGCGCGTCTGACGCCTCGTGGGGGTCGTCGGGCACCGGGAGGCCGCGCAGGCGCGCGTAGGCCGCCTGGACCTGTCTGGGCTCCCCGTAGCGCCCGTCCGCCGCCAGGAGCAGGTTCTCGGTCAGCGCGACGTCGTGGCAGCGCGACAGCCGTACGCCGGCGGACAGGAGCGCCGGGTAGACGCGCCGGGCGTCGGCCCACACCCAGCGGGGCCGCTCGGCGGCCTCCAGCGAGCGCACGGCCGCCGCGAGATCGGCGACCCGGCTCGCCGGCCCGCCGAGGGGCTTCACGGTGCCGCCCCCCTCGGCGTCGGCCGCCACCACAACGTGCACCCCACCAGCGTGCCAGGCGGCGCCGACATTTCCCCGACCCGCGCCCGGCCGGTCAGAGCGGGATCTCGACCTCGTCCTCCAGCGGCGGCTCCTCCTCCTGCGGCAGGCAGCCCGTCGCGGCGAAACAGCGCAGCCGGAGCGTGTCCCCGGTGACCGACAGGTGGAGGAAACTCTTGAAGAAGGGCGGGGTGTCCCAGTCGGACAGCTCGGAGATGTACCGGTGGAAGACCCGCCCCACCGGCAGGCGGAACGGCATCGGCCAGCCGCCGAGCAGCCGGGCCGCCCACCTCACCCGCGCGCCGATCGGCGCCCCGGGCGTGGGCCTGGGCGGGGTGTTGCCGATCCGCCGGGACATCAGCGCCAGCCCCTCCTCCGGCGTGACGTAGAGCCCGCGCAGCCGCAGCCTCCTGCTGTAGAGCAGGCTGTAGAACGACAGCGAGTCGCCGCGCAGCGGGTAGCACTTGAAGTCGTCCTCGTGGACGCCGCCGGCGTCCACCCGGGGGATCGTGTGCGTGGCGTGCATGAACGCCCCGCCGCCCCCGGACACGACGTACTGGATGAGCCGTCCCTCCACCCGGACCGGGTAGCGCTGGTAGTTGTGCACGTCGCCGCCGATCGCCGCGACGTAGTTGTGCGCCGGGTCGCGGACCACGTCGTCCACCGTGCCGCCGCCCTCGATCTCGCACGGGTGGTAGGCGTTGTTGACGTAGATCGGCTTGCCGGTGATCAGGATCTTGGGCCGGGGCCCGGCGGAGACCCGGCGCAGCCACTCGCCCTGCTCGCGGTCGAGGGTGCCCTTGATCCCGGTGTCGATGCCGACGAGCAGCAGGCGGCCGGTGTCGATCACCCAGTAGGGTCCCGGCAGCGCCGGGCCGGGGTTGGGCCGCATCTTCCTCGCCTCGGCGATGGCGTCCTCGTCGATCGTCTCCGGCTTCTTCCACAGCAGCCCGCGCAGCCCGTCGGGCGACAACCGGAACCCGCGCTGTTCGGCGGACAGGGGCTGGGCGTCGCAGAAGACCCGCATGAAGCCGCCGAGCCCGTCATACCAGTCGTGGTTGCCGGGCACGGCGAAGATCGGGGCCGGGTAGTCCTTGTAGGGCCGGAAGAACTTGTCGCAGTACTCGTTGCCCGAGCCGGTCGGGTAGATCACGTCGCTCGCGATGACGGCGAACGCGGTGTCCGCGCCGAGCTTGAGCAGCCCGGGCACCACCGCATACTGCGAGGCGTCGCCCTCGCCGGTGTCGCCGAGCACCAGGAACGAGAACTCCTCCCCCGGGTCGAGCCTGATGCGGAAGTCCTCGTCCACGCCGCGGTCGCGCTGAGCCGCCACCCAGCGGCGGCGCACCTGCGGCGAGGGGTCGCCGAACAACTGGGCCAGGACCTCGTTGCGGGACCGCCACAGGGTCGCGGGGTTCAGCCAGGTGAAGGAGTTCCGGTTGGGCCGCAGCGCGTCGAACGTGCCGATCTGCGTACAGTCCCAGCCCGCTCCGGCCTGCGACACCCGTGACGAGACCTGCTTCCCCCGCGCGGCGGCCGCGCCCACATCGACCATGGGAACAATCTTGGCGTTTCTAGCGCCTCGACCGACAAGATTTGCCCGAACTGAGCGGTGTCCAGAGTGGTGCATCACAAGGCGGAGGAGGAGGCCATAGCGGAGCTATGGGTGACGACGACAACGCAGCGAGGTGCCGCTCTGGGCGACGCGAAGGGGCAAAGATTGGAGGGAGAGGCGCTAGGGGATCAGCACACCCGGGTTGAGGATCCCCGCGGGGTCGAGCCGTTCCTTGATCCCCCGCAGGATCTCGCCGCCCAGGTCGCCGATCTCCGCGGCGTACGCCTCGCGGTGGTCGCGGCCGACGCCGTGGTGGTGCGAGATCGTCCCGCCCGCCTGCACGATCGCCTCGTTCGCCGCGCGCTTGGCCGCCGCCCACTGCCGGAGCGGGTCGCCCGTCTGCGCGGTCACCACGGTGAAGTACAGCGAGGCCCCCGTGGCGTACACGTGGGAGATGTGGCACATGACCAGCGGTGAACCGAGCGCGCCGAGCAGGGCCAGCCGTACGGCGTCGTACAGGCGCGGCAGGTTCGACCAGAAGCAGGCGGTCTCCAGCGTCTCCACCGTCGCCCCTGCCGCCAGCAGGGAGTCGCGCAGGTAGGGGGCGGAGAACCGGCCCTGCGCCCACTTGTCGCCCGGCTCCGGCCCGAGGTGCACGCCGCCCGCCTCGACCAGCACGGCGGCGGCCAGGTCCCGCCGGTGGGCCACGTCGCCAGGGGAGCCCTCGAAGCCCGCCACCATCAGGCAGCCGGAGTCGCGCCCCGCCGCGCCGAGGTCGGTCGGCTTCGCCAGCCCGACCATGGTCTCGGTCTCGTCCGACAGCCTCAGCACGGTGGGCGGCGGCCCCTCCTGCTGCGCGAGCCGCCGCATCGCGGCCGTGCCCTCGGCGAAGGTGGCGAACCGCCAGCCCTCGTACGTCCTGACGGCCGGGGCCCGGCGGACGCGCAGCCGCAGCGAGGTGATCACCCCGAAGGCGCCCTCCGAGCCCAGGAACACCTGGCGCAGGTCGGGCCCGGCGGCCGACCTGGGCGCGCGGCCGATCTCCAGCGTGCCCCGGGGCGTCGCCACGGTCATGCCGGCGACCATGTCGTCGAACCTGCCGTACCCGGCCGAGGCCTGCCCGCTGGACCTGGCCGCCGCGAACCCGCCCAGCGTCGCGTACTCGTACGACTGGGGGAAGTGCCCGAGCGTCAGCCCGTGCGCGGCGAGGAGCTGCTCGGCCTGCGGCGCGCGCAGGCCGGGCTCCAGCTCGGCGATCATGGAGACGGGGTCGACGGAGACCAGCCGGTTGAGCCGGGCCAGGTCGAGCGCGACCACGCCCGTGAAGCCCCCCTCGGAGCCACACCGCGCCGCCACCAGGCCGCCGACCACCGAGGTGCCCCCGCCGAACGGCACCACGGCCACCCGCTGCTCCGCGCACAGGCGCAGCACGGCGGCCACCTCGTCGTGCGAGCCGGGGAGCACGACGGCGTCGGGCGCGTCCGAGGCGTCCCCCGCGCGCATGAGCAGCAGGTCGGGGGTGGACTTGCCCCTGGTGTGGCGGATGCGGGCGTCGTCGTCGGCCCGCACGTGCTCGTCCCCCACGATCGCGGCCAGCGCGGCCAGGACGGGCGGCGGCAGCGCCACCGGCGGCAGCCGCACCTCGCCGAACGTCGCCGCCGGTGTGGCGGGCGCCCGGACGCCGAGGAGCTCCGCCAGCAGGTCGCGCACCGGCGCGGGCAGCTCGGCGGCCTTGGCCGGATCGCCCCAGCCCGACCAGAGCATGGGTTCCGCCGCGGTGAGAGGGGTTTCCATAGCCGTCGCGCCTCCAGGTAGGTTACTAAAGAGTAATGCGGAAGTAGTGGAGGGGACATGAACTCCTCACTGAACGCGGCCAGGCGCCGGTGGGAGCTGGACGAGGCGCGTACAGACGTCGTGGACGTCCTCGTGGTCGGGCTGGGGGCGACGGGGGCCGGAGCGGCACTCGACGCCGCCTCGCGCGGGCTGTCGGTGGCCGCCGTGGACGCGCACGACCTGGCGTTCGGCACCTCCCGGTGGAGCTCCAAGCTGATCCACGGCGGGCTGCGCTACCTCGCGAGCGGGCAGGTCGGCGTGGCGTGGGAGAGCGCGGTGGAGCGCGACGCGCTGCTGCGCTTCACCGCGCCCCATCTGGTCGCCGCCCACCCGTACCTGCTGCCCCTGACGCCGGCCGTCCCCCGGGCTCAGGCCGCGACCCTCATGGCCGGCTACCGCCTGGGCGACGCGCTGCGGGCCGCCGCGGGCACGCCGCGGCGCCTGCTGCCCGGCCCCTCCCGGCTCGCGGCCGGCCGGGCGCTCGCGCTGGCCCCGTCGCTGCGGGCGGACGGCCTGCGCGGGGCGCTGCTGTCGTGGGACGGCCGGGTGGTGGACGACGCCCGCCTGGTCGTCGCGCTGGCGCGTACGGCCGCCGCCCACGGGGCGCGGATCCTCACCCGGTGCCGGGCGCTGGCGCTCGCCGGGGACGGCGCCCGGGTGCGCGACGAGCTGACCGGCGACGAGTTCGACATCCGGGCCCGTGCGGTGATCAACGCGACCGGCGTGTGGGCCGGAGAGCTGACGCCGTCGGTGGCGCTGCGTCCCTCGCGGGGCACGCACCTCGTCCTGCGCCCCGGCGCTCTCGGCGCGCTGCGCGCGGGGCTGCACGTGCCGATCCCCGGCGAGCGCGCCCGCTTCGCGCTGGTGCTCCCCCAGGCCGACGGGCGGGTCTACGCGGGGCTGACCGACGAACCGCTCGACGGCCCGGTCCCGGACGTCCCCGAGGCTCCTGAGAGCGACGTCGCGTTCCTGCTGGAGGTCGTCGGGACGGCGCTGGACCGCCCGCTGTCCCGCGCGGACGTCGCCGGCGCCTTCGCCGGGCTGCGGCCCCTGATCGACACGGTGGACACGGCCGACACGGCGGGCACGGCCGAAACGGCCGGCGCCGGGCGGACGGCCGACCTGTCCCGCCGCCACGCGGTGCTGCGCTCGCCGGACGGCGTCGTGACGGTCGTGGGCGGGAAGCTCACCACCTACCGGCGGATGGCCGAGGACGCGGTCGACGCCGCCTGCCCCCACGCGCGCGCGAGCCGTACGGCGCGGCTGCCCCTCGTCGGGGCCGGACCGGTGCGGCCCGACACGCCCGGGCGGCTGGCCCGCAGGTACGGCTCGGAGGCCTGGGCGCTGCGCGACCTGATGCGCCGGGACCCGGCCCTGGCCGAGCCGGTGGCGCTGGGGATCACCCTGGCCGAGCTGGTGTGGTCCGTGCGCCACGAGGGCGCCTTGGACGCCGGCGATCTGCTGGACCGGCGAACCAGGATCGGACTGGTGCCCGAGGATCGCGCGGCGGCCCTCCCCGCCGCCGAGGCCGCCCTGGCCTACCCCTGATCGGCGCCCGCCCCGGCCCGTTCTCCATCGCCGTTACCCGCACCGGCAGCATCCGGACATTTGCGGATTAGCCCGGTACCACCCCGCTCCCGCGCGCCTTGACGCGATTGGTTAAGGTTAGTCTTACCTAAGAAACGCGAGAGAAGGACGGGTCCGGATGGCCAACGGGTGCGAGCACCCCGCCGCCTGCCACACGGGGGAGGCGCCGATCCTGGCGAGCGCGACCAAGAAGGGCCGCTTCTGGCTGCTCATCGAGCACGCGGGGCCCTGGGCCGGGGAACTGGAGGAGTGCCGGCTGCCTGGCGAGGTCCACCGGCTGATCTCCCGCGCCAGGGCTCTTGACATCCGGCCGCAACTGATCCGCCGGCCCGGCCGCCGCGAGGCCCTCACCGGCCCCCTGCACGTCTACGTCGCCGCGTCCGCGGTGGACGATCCGTGGCTCGCCGAGGGCTTCGTGGAGCGCCCCGACGATCTTGACCTGGGCGCTCTCGTGCACGGAGTGGTTCCGGAGTCCTGCATACTGGTGAACGAGCCGATGTACCTGGTCTGCACGCACGGCCGGCACAACGCGTGCTGTGCGCGTCTGGGACTCCCGCTGGCGCGGTTCCTCGACGAGAACCTGCCCGGCGAAGTGTGGGAAACCACACATGTCGGCGGCGATCGATACGCCGCCAACCTCGTATGCTTGCCACACGGGCTTTACTACGGCAGCATGTCTCAGGCTGCTGCGATCGCGGCGGCAAACGCGTACCGGCACGGCGAGGTCGTCCTCGACCGTTTCCGGGGACGCGCGGGTATCCCTGAGCCACTGCAGGCCGCCGAGCACTTCGTCCGGGCTCACACCGGCGAGATCTCGGTCGGCGGGGTGGCCGTGGAATCCTCCCGGTCGGTTGACGACACCACGATCTGCGTCGTGCGGCGCACGACGGAGAGTGGGACGTCGCGGTTTCGGGTCGTGGTCGAGCCCACGGTGTTCACGGCACCGTGCGGGTTGACCTGCGCCGACGGAATCCCGACCTACAGGTTGGCCGAGCTGAGCGAGCTCACGCCGGTATTGACCTGAGGGCTCCGCCCCGGAGCCGGGAACACCACGGCCTATCCCGGCGTTGGCACAAGGGACGCCACAAGCGTCCAATGCGGCACAAACACTGAAATACCTCTCACCAAAGGTGGTTTCTCATGTCTCAGGTACGTCGGCAGCTCGCCCGCCCGCGCCCCAGCTGGGGTTGGCAGGATGATGCCGCGTGCCGGGGAGAGGACCTGGTGCTGTTCTTCGGTCCTGACGGCGAGCGTCAGCCCGAGCGCGACATCCGGGAGCGCAAGGCCAAGGCCATCTGCGCTCAGTGTCCTGTGCGAGCGGAGTGCCTCGACTACGCGCTCTCCCGCCCGGAGAAGTACGGCACGTGGGGCGGCCTCAACGAGGACGAGCGCGCGTCCGAGCGCCGCCGTCGTATGCGCCGCGCCGCCAGCGCCGGCATCAGCGCCGTCGCCTGAGCGTTTCCCCCTTCCCCGACACGCGTCACCGCAGGGCGCTTCGCGTCCCGTCCCCCGATGTGGGCGACGGCACACGCGGAGCGCCCTTCAGGTGTCATCCGTCCCTCCACCCTCGGCAGCGGCCAGCAGGCCCAGCACGTCGTCATCGGTGAGCTGGTCGAACCGCCGATACCACTGGCCCACCGCCCAGAAGTTCTCCGGCGTGGCCGGCACGACGACCTCGTCCGCCTCGCCCCGCATCGTCTCCACCGTCTCGGGAGCGGCGACCGGCACCGCCAGCGTCACCCGGCCCCGCCCCGCCTGGATCGTCCGTACGGCCCGCAGCGCCGCGCGGGCCGTTCCTCCGGTCGCCAGGCCGTCGTCCACCACGATCACGTCACGGCCGCGCAGTTCGGGCAGCGGCCGGTCCCCCCGATAGACCCGCACCCGCCTGGCCAGCTCACGCCGCTCCCGCCCGGTCACCTCCGCCACGTCCTCCGGTTCCAGGCCGAGCCGGTCGAGCATCTCGGTGTCGAACACGGGCCGCCCGCCCTCCGCGATCGCGCCGACCCCGAGCTCGGGCCGGGCCGGATGCCCGATCTTCCGGGTCACCAGCACGTCGAGCGGGGCGCGCAGCCGCTCCGCGATCGGCGCGGCCACCGCCACGCCGCCGCGCGGCAGGGCGAGCACCACCGGATCCCGCGGGCTCATGTCCCACAGGATCTCGGCGAGCAACGTCCCCGCCTCGGCGCGGTCGGCGTACGGCAGCCGCACCCGCATCGTCTTCACGCCCCGGTCATACCCGCCCGGGACGGGAGGCACCCGAGCCTACGGGCGGCTCATGCCCCGCATCTGCTTGTGGATGGTCTTCCACTTGCGGGTCTCCTCGGCGCGCAGCCGGGCGTCGGTGCGGCGGGCCATCCAGGCGGCCTCGCGCTGGAGCCTGTTCCAGCTCTCCAGCCGCCGCTCGGGCAGCTCGCCCGACTCGACCGCCGCCAGCACCGCGCAACCCGGCTCCTCCCGGTGCCGGCAGTCGGAGAACCGGCAGCCCTCGGCCAGCTCCTCGATGTCGGAGAAGACCAGGTCGACGCCCTCGCTCATCTCGTACAGCCCGACCCGGCGGATGCCGGGGGTGTCGATGACGAGCCCGCCGCCGGGCAGCGGGATGAGCTGCCGGTGGACGGTGGTGTGCCTGCCCCGCCCGTCGCCGGCCCTGACCTGCTGGGTCTCCATGACCTCGGCGCCGGCGAGAGCGTTGACGAGCGTGGACTTGCCCGCGCCCGACGGGCCGAGGACCACCGCGGTCCCCGAGGGGCCGAGGTGGGCGCGCACCAGGTCCACGCCGTCGCCGGTGAGCGAGCAGACCGGATGGACGTCGACGCCCGGCGCCGCCGCCACGACGTCGGCGAGGAGATCGTCCAGACCCTGGTCGAAGAGGTCGGCCTTGGTGACGAGCACGACCGGGCGGGCGCCGCTCTCCCAGGCGAGCGCCACAAGGCGCTCGATCCTGCCGAGATCGGCGAAGTCCGTGGCGTGCATGGACGGCTCGGCCACGAAGACCACGTCGACGTTGGCGGCGAGCACCTGGCCCTGGCCGTCGCCCGACAGCCCTCCGCGCGAGTCGCGGCTCACGCCGCCCCGGACGAAGGCCGTGCGGCGGGGCAGCACCTCGGTCAGTTCGCGGCGGCCCTCGTCGAGCGGGGTGAGCGCGACCCAGTCCCCCACGCACGGAAGCGCGAGCGGATCGGCCGCCGCGGCCCTGCGTACGCGGGCGCCGAACCGCGCCTGATGGGTTCCGTCGGCGGCGATGACCTCGGCGGCGCCCCGGTCGACCCGCGCCACACGCGCGGGAACGGCGCCGCCGGGCAGGTCGGGGAGCTGCTCCGCGAGCCCGTCGTGCCAGCCGAGAAGAGAAAGATCGTTGAACACTGCTGGTGAACACCCTTCGGAAACCGGGTGTCCCAGCGAGAGGAGACTAGGCGGACACCCGGGAGTTGACGGACGGCATGGTCGTCAGAAAGACCCGCATAGTCCTCACCTCCCTGGTCCTGGCCGCCCGGTGGCGGCGACGGGGGAACACTAGCAGCACCGCCACGGCCCCGCGCAACCGATTAAATCCGTCCTGACCCGCGCTGTGGGACGCGACGAGAACGGCTCCCCGCGGCCTCGTGGGGCCGCGGGGAGCCGTCGCTCGTCGATGTCGCCGATCAGGACAGGCCGGGCGCGGGGAACCGGCTCGTCAGCTCGGTGACCTCGCCGTGCACCCGGGCGATCACGTCCTCCGCGTCGCCCTTGGCCACGGCGGTGACGACCTCGTCCATCCACGCGGCGATCTGGCGCATCTCGGCCTCGCCCATCCCGCGCGAGGTGACCGACGGCGTGCCGATGCGGATGCCCGACGGGTCGAACGGCTTGCGCGGGTCGAAGGGCACGGTGTTGTAGTTGGTCTCCAGGCCGGCCCGGTCGAGAGCCTGCGCGGCCGGCTTGCCCCCGACGCCCTTGGACGTGAGGTCCATCAGGATCAGGTGGTTGTCGGTGCCGCCGGAGACCAGGTCGAACCCGCGGGCGAGCAGCTCGTCGGCGAGCGCCTGGGCGTTCTTCACGATCTGCGCGGCGTACGCCTTGAACTCCGGCTGGGCGGCCTCGTGCAGGGCGACGGCGATGGCGGCGGTGGTGTGGTTGTGCGGGCCGCCCTGGAGGCCGGGGAACACGGCCTTGTCGAGCGCCTTGGCGACATCGTCGGAGTTCGCCATGAGCATCGCGCCGCGCGGGCCGCGCAGGGTCTTGTGGGTGGTCGTGGAGATCACGTCCGCGTGCCCGACCGGCGAGGGGTGGGCGCCGCCGGCGACGAGGCCCGCGATATGGGCGATGTCGGCCGCAAGCACCGCGCCGACCTCCTTGGCGATCTCGGCGAAGGCCGGGAAGTCGATCGTGCGCGGGATCGCGGTGCCGCCGCAGAAGATCAGCTTGGGCCGGTGCTCGAGCGCCAGCGCGCGCACCTCGTCCAGGTCGATGCGGCCGGTGTCGCGGCGCACGCCGTACTTCACCGAGTTGAACCACTTGCCGGTGGCGGACACCGACCAGCCGTGCGTGAGGTGGCCGCCGAACGGCAGGCCCATGCCGAGCACGGTGTCACCCGGGTTCAGGAACGCCAGGTAGACGGCGAGGTTGGCGGGCGAGCCCGAGTACGGCTGAACGTTGGCGTGGCCCACGCCGAAGACCGACTTGGCCCGCTCGATCGCCAGCGTCTCGATCTTGTCGATGACCTGCTGGCCCTCGTAGTAGCGCTTGCCCGGGTAGCCCTCGGAGTACTTGTTGGTGAGGACGGTCCCGGTCGCCTCCAGGACGGCCCGGGACACGTAGTTCTCGGACGCGATCAGCTTGACGGTGTCGGCCTGCCGCCGTTCCTCCGCCCTGATCAGTTCGGCGATCTCGGGATCGACGGCGTTCAGCGAGTTCTCGGCCATGGCGCCTTCCTTCTCCACGTCGACGGCGGCGGCGACCCAGGCGCACGGCCTCCGCAGATTCGCTCCCCGGTGGTGCCCCACCTGCGCCCCATCGGGCGCCCCAGCGCCAGTCGCGATGCCTTCAACACTATCGGAGCGCGCCCCGTCCGAGTGCCGCAGCCGCGGTCGCTCCGGGGAAGACGTCGGCCGCGGAGGTCACCGGCTCCCCCGCGCCTGCTCGGGTGACAGGTAATGCCCGCCTCGTGGATGGCGGCGAGGGCCGTCGCGACGCCGACGGCGGAAAGATCAGCCTTTGCCCGACTTGCGGTGATGATGCTCGTGCCGGGTGGCGCCGCCCAGCGGCCAGAGCCGGTCCACCTCCGCGTTCAGCGTCGCCCCGATGAGCACGGCGAGCGCGGTGATGTAGAGCCACAGCAGCACGGCGATCGGCGCGGCGAGGGAGCCGTAGATCGACAGCGGGGTGAACCAGGCCGCCAGCACCTCGCGCAGGAAGGCGGCGCACACGATCCAGATCACCAGCGCCAGCACGGCCCCCGGGGTCTCGCGCCACCAGCGCGTCCGGTGCGGCACGCTCACGTGATAGAGCAGCGTGAGCATCAGCACCGAGCCGATCACGACCACGGGCCAGTAGAGAACGGTCACGAGCGCGGCATACCTGGGCAGGGCGGTGGACATCAGGGTGGGCCCGATGACCAGGACCGGCATGACGACCAGCCCGATCAGCAGCGCGGCGAGGTAGAGGCCGAACGACATCACCCGGGTGCGGATGATCCCCCGGGTCTCCCCCAGGCCGTACGCGATGGATATCAGGTCCACGTAGACGAACAGGGCCCGCGAGCCCGACCACAGCGACAGCAGGAAGCCGACGGAGATCAACGAGACCTGGCCGCCGCTCAGCACGTCGGTGAGCAGCGGCTTCACGACTCGCTCGACGGTGTTGTGGGTGAACAGCAGCTCGGACTGTTCCACGACCCAGCGCCTGATCTCGCCGATGGCGGCCGGGCCGAGCAGCCCGCTCAGATGGCCCATGACGCCGAGCAGCCCGAGCACGAACGGCGGCAGCGACAGCAGCGCGAAGAACGCCGCCTCGCCCGCGAGGCCGGTCACCCGGTAGTTGACGCCCGCCATCGTGGTCGCCTTGACCAGGGCCCAGAGGTTGGGGTTGGTGTCGCGCAGCCAGGTGAGACGCGCCCGGGCGAGCGCCATGCCCTTGCGCGTGAAATGCCGCGGCCTGCGCGACGGCGCGTCCGTGGAGGTCATGGCACCCAACCGGTCATGAGAACTGGGCTCTACCCGCTGCCGCGGCGGTTAGTACGGGACCTGCGGGCGGATTGTCGCCGCCCAGGATAGGGGCCACCGCCCTCTGCCCGCGAGAACCGTGTTTCCCGCGTCACCATCGGGGCGCTCGAATCCCTCTCCGGTCCGCTCGGTTCGCAGCACGGCGTTCACAATGGAGACATGATCTGCCGAGCGTGCAGGGAGCACCGCCACGAGGAGTGCCGCGGCGGGTCCTGGTGCGACTGCCAGCATCAGGAGCCGTCCGAGAAGGAACACGAGGCCGAGCCGCCGGAGAACTGGGTCCGCAAGGGCTGATGTCCGTCATATAGCCGTCACAATCCCGCATCCTGGACACGAACTTGGACATCCAGGATCTCAGAGGTATCGTTTGGGACATGCCAGCGGACCCGTTGCTCGTCGTGCGACGCCACGTCGATCTCCTGCGTGTCCGTAGCGCGATCTGTATCGACGCCGGCTGACCGTCGCCCTCCGCTGATCCATCCCGGGCGCTCGGCCAGGCGTCGTTTTCGTATGCCCTCACACTCGACGGCGAGGTGAGAGGCCGCCTGCGCCGGTGTCCGCCGAAACCCGATCTCAGACCGAGCCTCGGAGAAGGACGTGTGCCCATGAGCACCCCGGCCCGCCCGGCGAACCGCCACCACAAGCGCCCGCGCGGCGAAGGTCAGTGGGCTCTCGGTTACCGTGAGCCGCTGAACAAGAACGAGGAGAACAAGAAGGCCGACGACGGGCTGAACGTCCGTCAGCGGATCATCGACATCTACTCGAAGGGCGGCTTCGACTCGATCGACCCCGCCGACCTGCGCGGCCGTTTCCGCTGGTTCGGCCTGTACACCCAGCGCAAGCCCGGCATCGACGGCGGCAAGACCGCGATCCTGGAGCCCGAGGAGCTGGACGACCGCTACTTCATGCTGCGCGTCCGCATCGACGGCGGCCGGCTCAGCCTGGAGCAGCTCCGGGTGATCGCGGACATCTCCAACGAGTACGCCAGGGGCACCGCCGACGTCACCGACCGCCAGAACATCCAGCTCCACTGGATCGCCATCGAGTCCGTCCCGGACATCTGGCGACGGCTGGAGGCGGTCGGCCTGTCGACCACCGAGGCGTGCGGCGACACCCCTCGTGTCATTCTCGGCTGCCCCCTGGCCGGGATCGACGCCGACGAGGTGATCGACGGCACGGAACAGATCCGCGAGATCTACGACCGCTACATCGGGGACAAGGCGTTCTCGAACCTGCCGCGCAAGTTCAAGACCGCGGTCAGCGGCTGCCCGGCCCACTGCACGGTCCATGAGATCAACGACGTCGCGTTCGTCGGCGTGGTGAACGAGCAGGGCGAGCGCGGCTTCGACGTCTGGGTGGGCGGCGGCCTGTCGACCAACCCGATGTTCGCCAAGCGGCTCGGCGCGTTCGTCCGGCCCGAGCAGGTCCACGAGGTGTGGGCCGGGGTGGCGGGGATCTTCCGCGACTACGGCTACCGCCGCCTGCGGCACCGGGCGCGGATCAAGTTCCTTGTCAACGACTGGGGCGCGGAGAAGTTCCGTCAGGTCCTCGAGACCGAGTACCTCAAGTACGCCCTGCCGGACGGCCCGGCCCCGCAGACGCCGCGCAGCGGCCGACGCGACCACGTGGGCGTCCACCCGCAGCGGGACGGCAACTTCTACGTCGGCTTCGCCCCCCGGGTGGGCCGCCTGGACGGCGACACCCTGCACCGCATCGCCGACATCGCCGAGCGGCACGGGTCCGGCCGGGTCCACACGACGGTCGAGCAGAAGATGGTCATCCTCGACGTCGCCCCGGACAAGGTGGAGTCGATCGTGTCGGAGCTTGAGGCGGCCGACCTGCGGGTCAACCCGTCCACCTTCCGCCGTCAGACGATGGCCTGCACCGGCATCGAGTACTGCAAGCTCGCGATCGTCGAGACCAAGGCGACCGCGTCGGCACTGATCGACGAGCTGGAGCGGCGCCTGCCGGACTTCGCCGAGCCGCTGACCATCAACGTCAACGGCTGCCCCAACTCCTGCGCCCGTATCCAGGTCGCCGACATCGGCCTGAAGGGCCAGCTCGTGGTCAACGACAAGGGCGAGCAGGTCGAGGGCTACCAGGTCCACCTGGGCGGCTCGGTCGGGCTCAACCCGAGCTTCGGCCGGAAGGTGCGCGGGCTCAAGGCCACGGCCGAGGAGCTGCCCGACTACGTGGAGCGGGTCGTGCGCAACTTCGAGAAGCAGAAGAACGACGGCGAGACCTTCGCCGAGTGGGTCCAGCGCGCCGACGAGGCCGACCTGAAATGAGCACCGAGGGCGCGGTGGCGTCTGGACTGAGGAGCGCGCGGGAGCGAAGCGACCAGAGCGAGACGAGGCAAGCGCCACCACAAAAGCGCCCGAGGCCGGCGAGCGGAGCGAGTCAATGAGCACCGAGAGGGCCGCGCCGTTCTACTGCCCGTACTGCGGCGAGGAGGACCTGGAGCCCTACGTGACCGAGGAGGAGAGCCACGGATGGTACTGCAGGTCCTGTGCCCGTGCCTTCCGGGTGAAATTCCTCGGCCTCGGCGTGCGTTCGTGATCCCCGAGGGCTTTCATCCAATCATCCGATGAACCAATGAACGACGTGTGAGGAGTACCGATGTCGGTGGCGGAGATAGAGGCAGGGCTGGAGCGGCAGCGGGTGACGCTGGACCTCCAGGGAATCGTGGAGTCCGCGGCGCGCTTCCTTGAGGACGCGCCCGCCCGGGAGATCATCCGGTGGGCCGCGGCCACCTTCGGCGACCGCCTCTGTCTCACCTCGTCGATGAGCGACGCCCTGCTGATCGACCTGGTCAGCAGGGTCAAGCCCGGCGTCGACGTGCTGTTCATCGACACGGGCTACCACTTCGCCGAGACCATCGGCACGCGGGACGCGGTCGAGGCGGTCTACAAGGTCAACGTGATCAACGTGAAGCCGTCCAGGACCGTCGAGGAGCAGGACCGCGACCTGGGGCCGCGCCTGTACGGGCGCAACCCCGACCTGTGCTGCTACCTGCGCAAGGTCGAGCCGCTCAACCGGGCGCTCGAGCCGTACCTCGCCTGGGTGTCGGGCATCCGCCGCGACGAGTCGCCCACCAGGGCGAACACCAAGGTCGTGGAGTGGGACGCCAAGCGGCAGATGGTGAAGGTCAACCCGATCGCCCGGTGGACCCAGGAGGACGTGGACAACTACATCGCCGACAACGGCGTCCTGATCAACCCGCTGCACTACGACGACTACCCCTCGATCGGCTGCGCCCCCTGCACCCGCCGCGTGGCGCCGGGTGAGGACCCGCGCAGCGGCCGCTGGGCCGGTCTCGGCAAGATCGAGTGCGGCATCCACCTGTGACGACCGTCCCGCACGCAGGCGCGCCGCTGATCGCGGTGGCGCACGGGTCCCGCGACCCGCGCGCCGCCGCGACCGTGGAGGCGCTGCTCGACGGCGTACGGCTGGCGCGGCCCGGCCTGGACGTGCGCGCCGCCTATCTCGACCACGCCACGCCGTCGCTGCCGCAGGCGCTGTCGGGCCTGGACGAGGCCGTCGTGCTCCCCCTGCTGCTCACCGCCGCCTACCACAGCCGGGTGGACATCCCGGCGGCGCTGCGGGAGGCGGCCGGCCGCACGCCGCGGCTGCGGGCCGTCTGCGGCGCCACGCTCGGCCCGCACCCGTTGCTCGTCCGGGCCCTCGAACGCCGCCTCGCCGAGGCCGGCGTGGAGATCGGCGACCCGGACACCGCCGTGGTGCTCGTCTCGGCCGGTTCCAGCGACCGCCGGGCGAACGCGACGATCGCCGCCGTCGCCCGCGAGTGGGCGCGCACCCGGCCCTGGTGGTCGGTCACCGCCGCCTACGCCTCGGCCGCCGCGCCCACGCCCCGGGACGAGGTCGTACGACTGACGCGCGCGGGCGCCCCGAAGGTCGTGGTGGCGCCTTACCTGCTGGCCCCCGGCCACTTCGCCGACGTGGTGGAGCGCGACACCCTGGAGGCCGGGGCGCACGCCGTCGCCGGCGTCCTCGGCCCCGCCCCCGAACTGGTCGCGCTCCTGCTCGAGCGCCACGCGGAGGCCGTACGCGCCGCGGCCGCGGCCGCCTGACCTACTCGGCGGGGAACGACGGCCGGTCGCACGCGGACGACAGGATCTCCTGCCCGTTCGGCTTGCGGATCACGATGTCCCTGTCACAGTTGATGGGCGTCGGCGCCACGGCCAGCAGCCACGCCTCCCGGATCGTCACCCGGGCGCGGGTGCGATACTCGCCGGTCTCGCCGACGACCCGCTCGGCCTCCTGCTCGCCGAGCGCGGGAACCGGTGCCCCGGGTTCGCCGTCCACCGCCACCCGCCCGACCGGCACCAGCGCCACGGCCACCTCGTTGGCTCCCGTCAGGTCCCTGCCGGACTCGTCGATCCACGAGATCAGGTGGTCGACCTGGTCGCTCTGGACGCCGCAGACGCCCTGGGCCTCCAGCCGGCCGTTCAGCCAGACGAACCCGTAGGACGGCTCACGGCAGTCGACCTCCACGTTCACCGACTCGCTGATGCCCGTGTAGGGGAACCGCAGGACGCGTCCGCCCGTCTCGATCTCCTTGTCGAGGAACACCCGCTGCCCCGCGAGGTACGACACCCCCGGGGTGAGCGAAGGGCGGGCCATGGCGGCGGCGTCCGGACCGCCGGCCGGTGCGATCGTGACCGTGCGCGGCGCGGTGGCCGCCATGACCACGGCCGCAAGGCCGGCGGCCAGCGCCGCTCCCGCCGCGCCGCGACGGCGGCGGATGCGCCGCACCCGCCGGTCGACGTCGGCCACGGTGACGCCCGCGCCCCTGCCCTCGGAGGCGTCCCGGGCGAGCAGGTCACGCAGATCGTCGTCGGTCATCGTCATGTCAGCCCTCCAGGCTCATCGCGGCGCGGGCGGCGGAATCGGCGCGCAGCCGGGCCAGGGCCCTGCTCGCCTGGCTCCGCACGGTGGCGACCGAGCAGCCGAGGATCTCCGCGATCTGGGCGTCACCCAGGTCGGCGAAGTAGCGCAGCACGATCACGGCGCGCTGTTTCGGCGGCAGGCAGGTGAGGGCCTGCCGTACGGCGTCGCGGGCGCCGAGCAGGTCGGCGCAGTCGCCGACGGCCGGTTCCGGCAGCACCTCGGTGGGCCGCTCGCCCCGCCAGCGCCTGCGCCACCAGGAGGCGTGGGTGTTGGCCAGGATGCGGTAGACGTACGGGTCGGGGTTCTCGCCGACCCTGCGCCAGGCGAGCCATGCCTTGGCCAGCGCCGTCTGGAGCAGGTCCTCCGCGGTGGCCCAGTCGCGGCAGAGCAGGTAGGCCGTCCGCAGCAGTCGGTCCGAGCGCTGCTCGACGTAGCGCTCGAAGTCGGCCCGGTCGCGCATGTGCGGCCCCCAGGTTCTCGGTGATCCATCGGTGAACGGTCACCGATGACTACGCCCTGGGAACGCCCCGCCGTTGCCTCGTCCGGCCGTCCGGCCGGCGACCGGCGGCGCCGCCCGCCTCGGTGGGCCCGATCAGTGCAGGCCGCGGTGACGGCGGTCGGGGATGTCGTATCCGCCGTAGCCCGGGCGCTGACGGCGCTCCTGCCACCACTCGCTCCAGGCGAACCAGCCGCGCTTGATCGGCTCGGCCCGGGAGTCGCCGATGATCTTCACGTCGCCCATCAGCACGTACGCCGTGACCTTGACGACGGGGGCGGACTGGCCGCGCGGCGCCTCGACCACCTGGACCTTCTTGTCCCCCATGATCGTGACGCCGGAGAGCTCCACGTCGACGCCGTCCGGCACGATGATCTTCACGTCGCCCATCACGCACGTGGCGACGATGTCCACCTCACGCCCGCGCACCTCGGCCTGGCGCAGGTCGAGGACCACGTCGCCCATCACGCAGACCGCGCCGATGCCGTCGTCGATCCGCCACGAGCCGGTCCTCTTGGCGTCGCCCATCACCGCCACGACCCACTTGCGCATCCTGCCCTGCGGGGCGGCAGGCACGGCGGGCGCGGGCCCGGGAGCCGGGGCGGCGCCCGGCAGGTCGGCGGTGATCTGGGCGAGCTCGCCGTGGGTCTGCGCCAGATAGGCGGCCTCGGTCCGCTCGGTCAGTTCCGCGAGGGTCAGCCGCCCCTCCGCGGACGCCACGCGCAGCTGTTCCACCACGGACTCGCGTTCGGCGTCGGATGCCCGCATACCACCCGGATCGTTCACGCCCTTCACCGTATCCCGCCCGGCCCCGCTCTCCCTCCTCCCTGGGAACGATCCTGGGAGACGATCCTGGGAGACGATCCTGGGAGACGATCCGGAGACGATCCCTGCGGACGAGGCCAGGACGGGGCTGTGTGAGCATGGAAACGTGACCCGCAGCAGGTTGCTGGAGGCGATAGCGGGAGGGGACGTCGCGCGGGTGGCGGCGATGCTGCACCCGGACACCGCCGTGAACCCCGCTCAGGGGACGACGCCGCTCTATCGGGCGGCCGTCGGCGGTCACCACGACATCGTCAGGCTGCTCCTGGAATACGGCGCCGACCCGGACCAGCCGAGCGGGGGCCACGAGGAGGGCCTTCCGCTCTGCGCTGCGGCGTGCTGGGACCACGCCGAGACCGTGCAGGCGCTGCTCGACGGCGGCGCCGACCCCGACGCGGCGGAGAAGGGCGGCTGGACGGCCCTGCTGTGGGCCGCGGCCAACGGCAACCTGGAGTCGGCCGACATCCTGCTCGACGCCGGGGCCGATCCCGGCCGGGCCGACGACGACGGCGACACCCCGCTCACGCTGGCCGCGATCTTCGGGGCGTACGGGATCGTCTGGTCCCTGCTGGAGCACGGCGCCGACCCGTCCGCGCCGGGCTGGGACGGCGCGACCCCGCTGGAGATCGCCGCGCGGCTGGCGTCGGTGGATCTCGAAGCCGTGTTGCGCGAGGAGGTCTCCGCCAGGGTGGAGGGCGAGCACACGGTGCTGGTGGTCCACGCCGCCGCTCCGGACGGCACCCGGCGGGTCACGGTCGAGGCGCGCGGCCCCGACGGCGACTACTCGATCACCCGCCAGCACGGGCACGCCGCCGTCGCGACGGCCCTGGAGGCGGCTCTCGGCCTGCGGCCCCCCGCGGACGTGCTGCTCAGGCGCGCGCTGCCCTACCGCGAACTGGACGAGGACGACGAGACGTGGTGGGCGGCCGTCCACGCGCTCCAGTCCCGTCACGACGAGGAGACGTTCCTGGCGCTGGCCGGGCTGTGCGAGAGCGACGACCCGGTGGAGCGGGAGTTCGGCGTCGACGTGCTCGCGGAGTTCGGCCAGGAGACGGGCTTCGGCAAGCAGGCGGGTTTCGGCAAGCAGGCGGGTTTCGGCAAGGAGACGCGGGCCGGCCGGGGCGGGGGGCACGACCCCTACCGGGACCGCGTTCTGGAG
Organism: Microbispora sp. NPDC046973; assembly: GCF_040644495.1. Classification (NCBI taxonomy): domain Bacteria; kingdom Bacillati; phylum Actinomycetota; class Actinomycetes; order Streptosporangiales; family Streptosporangiaceae; genus Microbispora; species Microbispora sp. NPDC046973. The sequence goes on from NZ_JBEYWQ010000013.1 coordinate 213,100, forward strand.
ATCCTGCGCGACATGGCCCGGCGCGAGACCGAGCCCGCGGTCGTCGAGGCGCTGCTCCACGCGTTCGGCCACCAGGCCGACGAACGGGCGTTCCCCGAGGTGCTCATGATCGTCAACAGTCCCGGCCGGGAGCCCACCGTCCACGACCCCATCGCGCTCGCCGCGGTCCTGCCCCCGGACGACGAGGACGGGCTGACCACGCTGATCCGGCTGAGCCGGTGCGCCGACGACGAGGTGCGCGACTGGGCCACGATGGGCATCGCGGGGCTGCCCGCCGACACCGCCGCCATCAGGGACGCCCTGGTCACCCGGCTGACCGACCGCGATCTGACGACGGTGGCCGAGGCCGCGCGGGGCCTGGCCGGGCGCGGCGACCGGCGCGCCATCGAGGGCGTCCACCGGGTGCTGTGCGAGGCGGGCGCCGACCAGGACTACGCGCGTGACCTCGCCCTGGAGGCGGCCCAGGAGCTCGGACTGGAGATTTCGGGCGCCTGACCGTTCTTCGCCCGGTGTTTGTCGCGGCCGCCCGAGATGTTGAGATGGAGTCCCGGCATCGTGGACGTCCCGGTATGGACGAGTCCCGGCATCGACCACAGGAGGACCCAGTGACCCACGACGTGACCAACCAGGTGCCCCCGCTGACCGGCCACGACGTCGCGGCCGACCAGGCGCTGCTGGAGGGGCTCGTCAGGGAGGGGGCGGACTGGGCGACCGGGGAGCTGCGCCAGCTCGGCCTGCTGGCCGGTTCGGCGAAGGCGCAGGAGTGGGGGCGGCTGGCCAACGAGCACCCGCCCGTCCTGCGGACCCACGACCGGTACGGCAACAGGATCGACGAGGTCGAGTTCCACCCGGCCTGGCACGAGCTCATGACGGTCGCGGTCGAGAGCGGCGCGCACGCCGCGCCCTGGACCTCGGCCCGGCCGGGTGCGCACGTCGCCAGGGCCGCCAAGTTCTTCACATGGTCCCAGGTCGAGGCCGGGCACGGCTGCCCGATCTCCATGACGTACGCCGCCGTGGCCGCGCTGCGGCACTCGCCGTCGCTGCGGGCGGAGTGGGAGCCGCTGCTGGCCTCCCGCACGTACGACTTCGGGCTGCGCCCTCCGCAGGACAAGCGCGGCGTGCTGGCCGGAATGGCCATGACCGAGAAGCAGGGCGGCTCCGACGTGCGGGCCAACACCACCAGGGCGGAGCCGCTGGGCGACGGGAGCTTCGCCCTGACCGGCCACAAGTGGTTCAACTCCGCCCCGATGTGCGACGTGTTCCTGGTGCTGGCGCAGGCTCCGGGCGGGCTGTCGTGCTTCCTGCTCCCCCGCGTGCTGCCCGACGGCACCCGCAACGCGGTGCGCCTGATGCGGCTGAAGGACAAGCTCGGCAACCGGTCGAACGCCTCGGCCGAGGTCGAGTACGAGGGCGCCGTCGCCTATCTCGTCGGCGAGGAGGGCCGGGGAGTCCGGACGATCATCGAGATGGTGAACATGACCAGGCTCGACTGCGTGATCGGCTCGGCCGCCGGCATGCGGTACGGCCTGACGCAGGCGCTCCACCACGCCCGCCACCGCGAGGCTTTCGGGCGGACGCTGGCCGAGCAGCCGCTGATGCGCGCGGTCCTCGCCGATCTGGCCCTGGAGTCGGAGGCGGCGACCACGCTCATGATGCGCCTGGCCGGGGCGACCGACCGGGCCATCGGGGGCGACGCGGCCGAGGGCCTGTTCCGCCGGGCCGCCCTCGCCGCCGGCAAATACTGGGTGTGCAAGCGGGCGCCGGTGCACGCGGCCGAGGCGCTGGAGTGCCTCGGCGGCAACGGGTACGTCGAGGAGTCGCAGATGCCCCGGCTGTTCCGGGAGTCGCCGCTGAACGGCATCTGGGAGGGCTCGGGCAACGTGGCCGCCCTCGACTTGATGCGCGTGATGGCCAAGGAGCCGGAGGCGGTCGAGGCGTTCTTCGCCGAGGTGGCGCTGGCCCAGGACAGGCGGGTCGCCGACGCGGCCGAGCAGGCGCTGAAGAGGCTCGCCTCGGCGGGAGAGGCCGACGCGCGCCGGGTGGCCGAGGAGATGACGCTGGTCCTGCAGGCGTCCCTGCTCGTACGGCACGCCCCCGCCGCGGTGGCCGACGCGTTCTGCGCGTCGCGCCTGTCCGGCGACTGGGGGCGCGCCTTCGGCACGCTGCCGTCCGGCCTCGACCTGGAGGCGATCCTGGAGCGCGCGGCGCCGGCGTGAGCCGCCCCGCCATGCCGGTGAGCCCATCGCGTCGGCGGCGGCGTTAAGGTCGCTGCTGACGGATTAAGACTCGCTAGTGAAGGGAAGTCGCCATGGCGACCACTCGTACCGCGACGACGCAGTGGAAGGGCGCGCTGCTCGACGGTTCGGGCACCGTTTCGCTCGACTCCTCCGGGGTCGGCACCTTCGACGTCTCCTGGCCCTCTCGGGCTGAGGAGGCCAACGGCAAGACGAGCCCGGAGGAGCTGATCGCCGCCGCCCACTCCTCGTGCTTCTCGATGGCCCTGTCCAACGGCCTGGCCAAGGCCGGCACGCCGCCGCAGTCGCTGGAGACCCGGGCGGACGTGACCTTCCAACCGGGTGAGGGCATCACCGGCATCGTGATCTCCGTCCGCGGGCAGGTGCCCGGCATCTCGGCCGAGGACTTCCAGCAGGCCGCCGAGACGGCGAAGGCGAACTGCCCGGTGAGCAAGGCGCTCGCCGGAACGACGATCACCCTGAACGCCGAACTCGTCGGCTGAGCACCAGCGGGAGCCCCCGCCGGACCCGGTCCGGCGGGGGCTCCCGCGTTCCCGTTCGGAAGTAGGGGTCCTCGCGGGTGCACGATTCGCCCGGGCAGTGGAGAATGAGGTTACATGCGCGAGGTTTGGCCTGGAGAGCCCTACCCGCTCGGCGCCACCTGGGATGGTGTGGGCACCAACTTCTCGGTGTTCTCAGAGGTGGCCGAGCGGGTCGAGCTGTGCCTGTACGACGACAGAGGCGGAGAGACCCGCGTCGACCTGCCCGAGGTCGACGGGTTCGTCTGGCACGGCTACGTGCCGGGGATCATGCCCGGCCAGCGGTACGGCTTCCGCGTCCACGGGCCCTACCGGCCCGACCACGGGCACCGGTGCAACCCGTCCAAGCTGCTGCTCGACCCCTACGCCAAGGCGATCGAGGGCTCGGTGCGGTGGAACGAGTCGCTGTTCTCCTACCACTTCGCCGACCCCGCGCGGCTCAACACCGAGGACTCCGCGCCGTACATGCCGAAGAACGTGGTCGTGAACCCGTTCTTCGAGTGGGGCAACGACCGGCCGCCGCGCACGCCCTACCACGAGACGGTGATCTACGAGGCGCACGTTCGGGGCCTGACCATGCGCCATCCCGCCGTCCCCGAGGCGCAGCGGGGCACCTACGCGGGGCTCGCGCACCCGGCGGTCATCGACCACCTCCAGTCGATCGGCGTGACGGCGGTCGAGCTCATGCCCGTCCACCAGTTCGTGCCGGAGCACTTCCTGGTCGCCCGGGGGCTGACCAACTACTGGGGCTACAACACGATCGCCTACATGGCGCCGCACAACGCGTACGCCAGCTCCGGGCAGCGCGGCGAGCAGGTCCAGGAGTTCAAGGCGATGGTGCGCGCCCTGCACGAGGCGGGCATCGAGGTGATCCTCGACGTCGTCTACAACCACACCGCCGAGGGCGACCACATGGGCCCCACGCTGGGCTTCCGCGGCATCGACAACGTCGCCTACTACCGCCTGCGCGAGGAGGACCGCCGCTACTACCTCGACTACACCGGGTGCGGCAACTCGCTGAACGTCCGCTCGCCCCACGCGCTTCAGCTGATCATGGATTCGCTGCGCTACTGGGTGCTCGACATGCACGTGGACGGCTTCCGCTTCGACCTCGCCGCCGCGCTGGCCCGGGAGCTGCACGACGTCGACCGGCTGAGCGCGTTCTTCGACCTCATCCAGCAGGATCCGGTGATCTCGCAGGTCAAGCTGATCGCCGAGCCGTGGGACGTCGGCCCCGGCGGCTACCAGGTCGGCAACTTCCCGCCGTTGTGGACCGAGTGGAACGGCAAATACCGCGACTCCGTACGGGACTTCTGGCGCGGGGCCTCCCAGACGCTGCCCGAGTTCGCCTCGCGCCTGGCCGGGTCGAGCGACCTGTACGCCACCAGCGGCCGCCGCCCGGTCGCCTCGATCAACTTCGTGACCGCCCACGACGGGTTCACCCTCACCGATCTCGTGTCGTACGACCACAAGCACAACGAGGCCAACGGCGAGGGCAACCGCGACGGCACGGACGACAACCGCTCCTGGAACTGCGGCGCCGAGGGCCCGGTGGAGGATCCCGCCATCGTACGGCTGCGCCGGCGGCAGCGGCGCAACCTCCTCACCACGCTGTTCGTGTCCCAGGGCGTGCCGATGCTGCTGGCGGGCGACGAGTTCGGCCGCACCCAGCACGGCAACAACAACGCCTACTGCCAGGACAACGAGATCTCCTGGATCGACTGGTCGCTGGTCCGGCAGGAGGGCGACCTGCTCGAGTTCGTCCGCCGCCTGGCCGCGTTACGGCGGGCGCATCCCGTCTTCCGCCGGCGCCGGTTCTTCCAGGGCCGCACGGTCGGGGACGGCAGCAGGGACGTCATCTGGCTCACGCCGTCCGGCACCGAGATGACCGACGCTGACTGGCACACGGGCTACGCGAAGTCGCTGGCGGTGTACGTCAACGGCGAAGCGATCAGCGAGCCCGGCCCGCGCGGTGAACGGATCAGGGACGAGACGTTCCTGCTGCTGATCAACGCGCACCACGAGAACCTGACGTTCGCCCTGCCCGGCCCGGAGCTGGGGGCCGCCTGGCGTCCCGTCCTCGACACCGCCGACGAGGACGTCCGCGACGACCCGTACGCCGAGGAGACCCTGCCCCCCGGGGCCAAGGTCTGCCTGGCCGACCGGTCCATGCGGGTCCTGATCTGCGGCGGCGGCTGACGAAGGCCGGGCGAGCCGCGGCTGACGGCCCGGCCGGTCAGCGGGCGAGGATCTTGTCGAGGTCGTAGCTCACCGGGCGTTCGAGCTGTTCGTAGGTGCAGGACGCGGGGGTGCGGTCCGGGCGCCAGCGGCGGAACTGCGCGGTGTGCCGGAACCGGTCGCCCTCCATGTGGTCGTAGGCCACCTCGATCACCCGTTCCGGCCGCAGCGGGATGAACGACAGGTCCTTCTTGGCGTTCCACCGCGACACCGCGCCGGGCAGGCGCTGGCCCTCGGCGCCGCCCGCCGCGACCTCGGCCCAGTGTCCCCACGGATGCTCGCTCAGATCCTCCACCCGGTAGGGCGCGAGCTCCTCGACGAGCTCCTCGCGCCGCTTCATCGGGAACGACGCCGCGACGCCGACGTGGTGCAGGCGGCCGTCCGGCGAGTAGAGCCCGAGCAGCAGCGAGCCGACGATCGGCCCCGACTTGTGCTCGCGGTAGCCCGCCACCACGCAGTCGGCCGTCCGCTCGTGCTTGACCTTGAACATCACGCGCTTGTCCGGCGTGTAGGGCTGGTCGCCCGGCTTGACGACGATGCCGTCGAGACCGGCGCCCTCGAACGCGTCGAACCACTCGGCGGCCCGGCTCTCGTCCTGGGTGACCGGCGTGAGCCGCACGGACCGGCCCGTGCCCGCCAGCGCCTCCTCCAGCCGGGCCCTCCGCTCCGAGAACGGCGCCTCCATGAGGTCCTCCGTCGCGGTGGCGAGCAGGTCGAAGGCGACGAAGGACGCGGGCGTGTTCTCCGCCAGCAGCCGCACCCGGGACTGCGCGGGATGGATGCGCTGCTGCAGCGCGTCGAAGTCGAGCGACTGCCCCCTGATCAGCACGATCTCGCCGTCCACGACGCACTTGGGCGGCAGCTCCCGCCTGACGGCCTCGACCAGCTCGGGGAAGTAGCGCGTGAAGGGCCGCTCGTTCCTGCTGCCCAGGAACACCTCGTCGCCGTCGCGGAAGACGATGCAGCGGAAGCCGTCCCACTTCGGCTCGTAGTAGAGCGTGCCGTCCTGCTTCGGCAGCCCCTTGACGGCCTTGGCGAGCATCGGCGCGACCGGCGGCACGACCGGCAGATCCAGGTCGGGGATCTCCGGCTCAACCGGAAGCTTCATCCTGCGCCTCCCTGATGTAGCGGCAGAAGAGGAAGCCGTCCTCTTCGAGCACCTGGGCGAGGGTCAGCGGCGTGTGCGATGCGACGCCGTCCAGTATGCGCGCCGCGTCGCCGCCGATCAGCAGCGGGCTCACGGTCAGCGCCAGCTCGTCGACCAGGCCGGCGGCGGCCAGCTGCGCGTTCACCCGGGGGCCGCCCTCGCACAGGACGCGGCCGAGCCCCCGGTCGCGCAGCTCGCCCACGGCCCTCGCGAGATCGACCCGCTCGTCGCCCGCGACGATCAGGTCGGCCCGCGCGGCCGCCTCGTCGCGGCGGTCCTTCGGCGCCGACTCCGTGGTGATCACGATCGTCCGGGCGTACGGCTCCGCCTCGGTGAACAGCGTGCTGCCGAGGTCGAGGTCGAGGCGGCGGGTGACGACGGCGATGGGCGGCGCCGGGGGCCTGCCCTCCCGCAGCGCCCGCCACGACTCGCGCGGGCGGGCCGGGCGGTATCCCTCCGTGCGGACGGTGGCGGCGCCGGCCAGCACCACGTCGGCCAGGCCGCGCAGCAGTCCGAAGATCCGCTTGTCGGCCCGGCCGGACAGGCCCTCCGAATGGCCCTCGGCCCAGGCCGCGCCGTCGGCGCTGGCCACCATGTTGAGGCGCAGCCAGTGGTCGCGCGGGTAGGCGTAGGCGGCGGGGATGTCCGGCTCGTCCTCGGCGTAGGGGTGGATGCGGCGCACGCTTCCTACAGTGGCACACCACACCGACAACACCGCCGCGACGCCCCCGGGACGCCTCCAGGACGCCCCAGGACGCCTCCTCCGCCGCTCGCCTCCCGTCTTGCCCGCCGCCCACGGCCCGTCCGTCTCACGGCCGACACGGCGCCAAATGCAGCGTCCCTGCGGCTTCGCCGTTCTAATCTTTCCGCCGGTCGGAACAGGCCACGGAATCCGGTGACACGGGGGGCGGACAGATGCGCGGACCGAGCAGACGGGAGATGCTGGCGTCGGCGGTGTGGGGCACGGCGGCGATCGCGTTCGGGGCGCGCGGGACGGCGGCGCACGCGGAACCGGCCCGGCCCCCGGCCCGCCGGCGGGTCGGCGACATGAGCACGGCGCAGTGGGAGGCGTTCGCCCGCGCGGTGCGCGCGCTCAAGGCGCGGGGGACCTACGACGCGCTGGTCAAGACGTACGCGGACGACTTCGCGGCCACCCACGCCAACGGCTTCTTCCTGCCGTGGCAGCGCAGATATCTCCTGCACTTCGAGCGGGAGCTCCGGCGCGTCGATCCGGCCGTGTCCGTGCCGTACTGGGACTGGCCTCTCGACGGCCGGGCGCCGGAGCGCTCGACGGTGCTGTCGAAGGCGTATTTCGGCGGAAACGGCAGCGCGAAGCACGATCAGGCCGTGCTCGACGGCGCGTTCGCCGGATGGACCGCCACAATCCCGCGGATCCATCCGCTCCGGCGTTCCTACGCCGACGGCGGGAAGATCCCTCCATGGGCCTCGCCCGATCTCATCGCGAACATGCTGAAAAATCCGGACTTTCAGGTGTTCAACATGCAGCTGGAAATCCACATCGGCGCGGTGCAGATGGGCATCGGAGGGGATCTGGCCCAGCCCGTCGCCCCGAACGACCCCCTGTACTGGGTCGTCGCCTGCTTCGGCGACCTGCTGTGGCACATGTGGCGCTCGCGCCATCCCGAATCCCCGGTGCGGTCGGCGTACGGGGACGTCACCGAGGACAGCCGCCTGCCCCGCTACCGGGATCCGGTCGCGGCCGTCCTGGACATCGAGAAGCTGGGCTACCGCTACGACGCCGGGTGGCCGCGTACGCGCTGAGGTGCCATGTGGCCCCGCCCTCCGGAGAGGGCGGGGCCACGAGCGGCTCGGCCGGTTCCGGGGCGGGCCGGCGGCGTCGCCGCAAGGCGCGTGCCTCGCTCGTGCGAAGGACGCGGTCCCGTGTCAGGCCCGGGACGTCGTCGTGGCGCGGGCCCTGCCGGTCGTCTGGGTGACGGTCTCCCTCTCCCGCTCCTGCCTCTCCTGCTGGCGAGCGGACCTGGACAGGTCCTCCAGCTCGTGCGCGGTCTCCTCGAACTCCTGCGCGGCCTCCCGGCTCATCCTGCTCACGATCCTGCGGCCGCGGACGGCCATGTCCTCGTACACCTCGCCGGCCTTGGCGAGGGCGTACGGGCCGACGCCCGCGAGGGCGCAGAACGGCTTGGACATCGTGATCCTCTTGACGGGTGTCGTCACTTGGTCACTCTCCATACATATCGGTCTAGCGGCGGCTTCCAGCTGTTCCACTCAGGGGAAAACGGCCGGGCGTCGGGAAGGCGGCGTGCCGAGGGCTTCCATCCCGGACCTGATGGTGTCGGCGGCCTGCGCCGGGCTGATGTCCGCAGCCCTGGAGGCCTTCTGCAGATCCGTCCAGGTGATGTGGCCGGGATTCCCGTGGTCGTCGTCAGGCTCGCCGCAGCCGCGGCTCAGGCACATCCGGATGTCTCCCCCCGCTCGGTCTTTCTTGTGCACAACGGCCTCGCCCTCGGCAGCGGTACGAGGGCGAGGCTCTTCGGGTGTTCCAGGTTCGTCCGTGCGCGGTCTTGCCCGGGGACGAGCGCCCGCTCCCCCGTCGGCGAGCGCTCGCCAGGACCATCCCCGCAGCCGTCTCCAGGGACACCGGGCGAGAATGCAAGAGCCGATCAAGAGCAGAGACAGGCGGACAAAAACGTCGCCCGGCGAGTCACGCTCAGCTGGACGGCCTCGCCTTGCTGGGCTGGACGCGCCTCGGCTCGCCGGGCATCTTCGGGTAGTTCGGCGGGTACGGCATGTCGCCCCGGTCGTCGGCGTCGTACCACTCCAGCAGCGTGCCGATGTCGTAGGCCCGGTCGTCGATCGCCCGCTGCACGTCGCCCAGCGCGGCGAACCGCTCCGGCATCGTCGTGATGTCGAAGTCGCGCGGGTCGCAGTCGGCCAGCTCCTCCCACGTCACCGGGGCGGAGACCCGGGCGTCGGGCCGCGCGCGGACCGAGTAGGCGGCCACCACCGTGCGGTCGCGGGCGTTCTGGTTGTAGTCGATGAAGACCTTCTCCCCCCGCTCCTCCTTCCACCAGGCGCTCGTCGCGAGGTCCGAGCGCCGCTCGACCTCGCGGGCGAAGGCGATCGCGGCGTACCGCACCTCGGTGAAGGTCCAGCGGGGCTCGATGCGCACGTTCACGTGGATGCCGCGGCTGCCCGAGGTCTTGGGGAAGCCCGTCATGCCCAGCTCGTCGAGGATCTCCTTGGCCGTGAAGGCCACCGTACGGGCCTGCTCGAAGGAGGTGCCGGGCTGCGGGTCGATGTCGATGCGCAGTTCGTCGGGGTGGTCGAGGTCGGCGCGGCGGGCGTGCCACGGGTGGAAGTCGATCGTGCCGAGGTTGGCGCACCACGCGACGGCCGCCACCTCGGTCGGGCAGAACGCGTCGGCCGTGCGCCCGCTGGGGAAGCGCACGGTGACGGTCTCGATCCAGTCGGGATGGCGGGGCATCCGCTTCTGGTAGATCGCCTCGGTGCCGACGCCGTCGGGGTGCCGCTTGAGGTAGGTGGGCCGCTCCCGCAGGGCGCGCAGCACGCCGTCCCCCACGCTCACGTAGTACTCCACCAGGTCGCGCTTGGTGGCGCCGATCTCCGGGAAGTAGACCTTGTCCGGATTGGTGACCTTGACCGTGCGGTCACCCACCTCTATCTCGATGTACGGCGAAGCCATGGAGGTGACCCTACCCGGATGAGGGGGTCCGTCCCGGGCTGCCGACGGCGGCCGGACCGGGCGCTCCCACGGCCGCGCCCTCTCGGCGCAGGCACGTGGTCGCGTACGGCGCGCTCGCGTTCGGACGGCGCCGCACGCGACGGGACGGACCACGACGGCCGCCCGTGGGCGGCCTCCTCTCACCGTCCGGCGGCGTCCAGCACGGGTCGGGTGCTTCGCCGCCCTGACGGCGGTGCGGGTGACCGCCCCCGCGCGGGTGACGGCGATCAACCCCCTCGTCAGTGAAGACGCCGGAAGACCCGGGAAAGGATGCTCCGACCCGCGAACACGTGCCGGGAAGATCCTGGGCGCCCGTGGAGTTCCTCAGTTCGTAATCCCCGCGAGGGGCCGCCGAAGGCAGGGTGGTGAGCATGGAGAAGGTCATCAAGAGCGACGCCGAGTGGCGCGCGCAGCTTTCCCCCGAGGAGTACCGGGTCCTCCGGCAGGCGGGGACCGAGCGCCCGTTCAGCGGCGAGTACGTCGACACCAAGACCGTCGGCGTCTACTCCTGCCGCGCCTGCGGGGCGGAGCTGTTCCGGTCGGAGGCCAAGTTCGAGTCGCACTGCGGCTGGCCGTCGTTCTACGAGCCGTCCGAGTCGGACACCGTGACCCTGCACGAGGACGACTCGCTCGGCATGCGCCGGGTGGAGGTCCGCTGCGCCCGCTGCGACTCGCACCTCGGGCACGTGTTCCACGGCGAGGGCTACCCCACGCCGACCGACGACCGCTACTGCATCAACTCCGTCTGCCTGACCCTGCAGCCGGCCGGGTGACGCCTATTTGGGCTTGGGATAGGTGACCCGGCAGTCGTCGTCGTCCGGGCCGAGGACGTTGGCGAGGACGGGATTGCCGTTCTCGCCGAACCTGGACTGGACGAACACCACGGGGTTGGCCTCCCCCCGCTCGGCCAGGTACTCCAGGCCGCGCTTGCACAGCGTGATCGCGGCCTTGGAGTTGTCGGCGTTCTCCGGCAGGTTCGTGTAGATGCGCAGGTAGCCGCCCTCGGTGCGGATGTCCTTGACCCGCTTGGCGGTCTTGTCCTTCCACCTGCCGCGGAAGTAGGCCTCCGCCTTGGTGTCGGTGTACTTCGACGGTCCCGACGCCTTCTCCTCTGCGGCCTTCTTGTCCCGCTTGCCGGGCGCCTTCTTGCCGGTGTCGACGCTGGCGACGGTCAGCTCGCCGGCCGGGGAGGTCTTCGGCGTGGGCGCGGCGACCACGTGCCCGGGCGCCGCGTCGGAACGCGACAGCGGCCAGGCGATCGCGACGGCTCCGACGGCGAAGGCGGCCACCCCCAGGGACACCTCGACGACGTGCGAACGGGCCCGCCTCTTGCGGCGGCGCCCCCTGGAACGTGCCAGCCCGGTTGCCACTCTGCCTCACATAGACGTCGATCCTTCGTCACAGTATGGCAAAGGCTTCGAGCCGCCAAGACCGTTTCCGACACTTCGCGCAAGATCCGCCGAAATGTCCCTTGCGTCCTTCACCCCCGGCGCGACCCGTCCGCCTCCTCACGGCCCCGCCCGGCCGGGCCTCTCCCGGGCCGGGGACGACCCCGGGGCACTGAGCGGCATGGCCGCCGCCTCCGCGTACGGCGGGACGGAGACCGCGATCGACGCGTTCACCCGGGCGTGAGCCGTCGAGTCCCCCGGCAGCGGAATTCCGTACCGAAATAGGCGCGAGGAAATGACGGCGTCAATGCGAATCGGCGGCCCAGGAGAAAACCACAGGGAGACACGTCTGAGGACGGGCCCAAGACGTGGCTGATGGCGGCCATAAGCCGCCGCTATGAGCGGACCGGAAGCTCGCCGCCGATCCGGGCTTTCAACTCTTCGAAGCGCCGAGCCGCCGCATCCGGCGGCCAGCGACGAACCGAACGAACCCCCGGCCCCTGGCCGGGGCGCCGGCCCGGCTGACGATGGCTAGGGCAGGGCGGCGACGAGTTCGCTGATCGGCTTGCGGGTGCCGGTGTAGAAGGGGATCTCGATCCTGGTGTGCCGCCTCGCCTCGGCTCCGCGCAGGTGGCGCATCAGGTCGACGATGCGGTGCAGCTCGTCGGCTTCGAAGGCCAGCATCCACTCGTAGTCGTTGAGCGCGAAGCAGGCGACGGTGTTGGACCGCACGTCGGGGTACTCGCGCGCCATCTTGCCGTGCTCGGCGAGCATGCTGCGCCGCTCGGAGTCCTCCAGCAGGTACCACTCCAGGGACCGTACGAAGGGGTAGACGCAGACGAAGCCCCTGGGCTCCTCCTCCGCGAGGAAGGCCGGGATGTGGGACTTGTTGAACTCCGCCGGGCGGTGCAGGGCCATGGCCGACCAGACCGGCTCGCTCGCGCGCCCGAGGGCGGTGCGGCGGAAGCGGGTGTAGGTCTCCTGCAGGTCCTCGGGCGAGGGGGCGTGCCACCAGAACATGAAGTCGGCGTCGGCGCGGAACCCGGCCACGTCGTAGCAGCCTCGGGTCGTCACGTCCTTGCCCGCCGCCTGCGCGAGCAGTTCCTCGACCTCGTCGGCCACGCCCTCGCGGGCGGCGGGAAGCTGGTCGCGCAGCCGGAAGACCGACCACATCGTGTAGCGGATGACCAGGTTGAGATCGCGTGCTCTGGGCCGCGGGGCAGGCTCCGTCATGCCTCCATTCTGCCGGTAGGGGGCGGTGGTCCGGCCGCCGGGTGCCGCGGGTCAGGCACGTCGGCGGCAGGCGGCCACGCGGCCTCTCAGGCTTGCGCGGCCGGTGTCTCCGGTGTCTCCCGCAGGTGCTCCAGGACGAGCGTGGCGGCGGTGCGGGCGGTCGCCACGCAGGCCGGGATGCCGACGCCCTCGTAGGCGGCGCCGCAGACGGCGAGGCCGGGCTGCCCGGCGATCGCGGCGCGCACGCGGGCGACCCGGTCGAGGTGGCCCACGTCGTACTGCGGGAGCGCGCCGCCCCAGCGGGTCACCCGGGTGTCCAGCGGCAGGCCGCGCACGCCCATGATCTCGGCCATCTCGTTCATCGCGAGGGCCGTCAGCTCGGCGTCGTCGCGCTGGAGCACGAGTTCCTCGCCCAGACGGCCGACCGAGCACCGTACGATCATGACGTTGCGGTCGGCCTCGGCCAGGTGGGGCCATTTGACGCTGCTGAACGTCGCGGCCTTGACCGGCCTGCCCTCGACCGGCGGCACCAGGTAGCCGCTGCCCTCCGGCGGCGCGGGGAACGCCGACCTGGGATAGGCGAGGGTGACGATCGCCATGCTGGCGTACTCGATGCCGGACAGCTCGGCCGCGGCCTTCGGCACCTCGCGCCGGAGCAGGCGGGAGGCGGGCCGCGCGGGGACCGCCAGGATGACGGCGTCGGCGTCGATCACCTCCTCGTCCCTGGTGGGACCGGTGACCAGCCGCCAGCCGTCCGGCGTCCTGATCAGGTCGCGCACGGTGACGCCGGTGCGGATCTGCGCGCCGGATTCCTTGGCCACCGCGGCGGGCAGCGCGCCCATGCCGTTCCTGAGCGTGGTGAAGACCGGCCCGGCGTCCGCGGGGGCCTGCGCGGTCATGCTCCTCGCCGCCTGCAGCAGCGACCGCTCGGTGCGGGCGACGGCGGCGATCCCGGGCATGGTCGCCTCCAGCGACAGCATGTCGGCCCGGCCCGCGTACACGCCGCCGAGCAGCGGCTCGACCAGCCGGTCGACGACCTCGCTCCCCATCCGGGCCCGGACGTACGCCGCCACGGAGACGTCACCGGTCACGAGCGTGGGCGGCAGGAACTGGTCGAGGGGCACCCGGGCGAGACCGGCCGGCGACAGGATGCCCGAGCGCGCGAGGGCGACCACGTCCGAGGGGACGCCCATGACCTGCTGGCGGGGCAGCGGGCGCAGCGACCCGCGCGACAGGACGGAGGCCCGGGTCGTGCCGGGGTCCACCAGGTCGTCTCCGAGGCCGGCCAGCCGGGCCAGCTCCTTGCCCTCGGGCCGCCGCGCCAGCATCGACTCGGCGCCCGCGTCGACCTCGATCCCCGCCACCTGCGAGGCGTACAGCTTGCCGCCGGCTCTCGGCGCCGCCTCCAGCACTGTGACCCGCAGGCCGGCGTCGGCCCGGTTCAGGTGCAGCGCCGCGGCCAGACCCGCGATGCCCCCGCCGACGACGACCACATGACGACCCGCAATCCCGTCCATGGGGGAAAAGCTACCGGCCCGTACGCCCGGGTCCCGCACCGGCGCGGGGCGTGTCCGCCGCGAAGCGGGAACCTCTTCGCCACCGAGCGAGCACGGATCGTCACGTTTCGGAACACCGCCCGACAAAGCCAACCGGAACGCAAGATTCTCAGAAACTTTTCACCCATAGGGTAAAAAGTAAGGGTTGGCTGTAATAAAGTTGTTGTAGTCAGAGCAGAAGTAGAGTCACTTCTGGCACGCACCCCGATTCCCCGACCCGAAGAGCGGCGTGAAGCGAATGACGGCTCGCCCCGAGAACCCGCACCAGGCGCGGATTCTGCGCCTCCTGCGTCAGGACGGCGCGCGTTCACGCGCCGAACTCGGCGAGGTGGCCCGTCTGTCACCGTCGAAGCTCGCACTCGAGCTCGACCGGCTCACCAAGCTGAACCTCCTCGAATCCGGCGGGCTCGCGGCCTCGCGGGGCGGCCGGCGGTCGGGCATCGTACGGGTCGCCTCACACCTGCGTTTCGTCGGCATCGACATCGGCGCCACCTCCATCGACGTCGGGGTGACCAACGGCGAGCTGGAGGTGCTCGGCCATCTGTCGAAGCCGGCCGACGTGCGGGACGGTCCCGAGGCGGTGCTGGAGCAGGCCCTCGAACTCGTCGGCAAGCTGCGGACCGGCGAGACGACCGAGATCCACGGTGTGGGAATCGGAGTCCCCGGCCCGGTGAGCTTCCTCGACAGGACGCCGGTCTCGCCCCCGATCATGCCGGGCTGGGACCGGTTCCCCGTGCGGGAGACGCTGGGCCGCGAGTTCGGCTGCCCGGTGCTCGTGGACAACGACGTGAACATCATGGCACTCGGCGAGCTGCACGCGGGCCTCGCCAGGGCCGTCGACGACTTCCTGCTCGTGAAGATCGGCACCGGCGTCGGCTGCGGCATCGTGGTCGACGGGGAGATCTACCGCGGGGTGACCGGCAGCGCCGGCGACATCGGCCACATCAGGGTGTCCGACGACGGCCCGCTGTGCACGTGCGGCAACACCGGCTGCCTCGAGGCGTACTTCGGCGGCGCGGCGCTGGCCCGCGACGCCCGGGCCGCCGCGGAGTCGGGCGACTCCCCCTTCCTCGCGGAACGGCTCGCGCAGGAGGGCACGCTGAGCGCGGAGGACGTCGCCGCGGCGGCGGCCTCGGGTGACGCCGCCGCCGTACGGATGATCCGCGAGGGCGGCCGGCACGTGGGCATGGTGCTGGCGTCGCTCGTGAGCTTCTTCAACCCCGGCCTGGTGATCATCGGAGGCGGGGTGGCGGGCCTGGGCCACGCGCTGCTCGCGGAGATCCGCAGCGTCGTCTACCAGCGCTCGCTGCCGCTGGCGACCGGCAACCTGCCCATCGTCTTGTCCGAGCTCGGCGACACGGCCGGGATCATCGGGGCGACCCGCCTGATCAGCGACCACGTCTTCTCCGTCGAGTGAGCACGCGGCCTCGCGGCCCTCTCGGAACGCCGGACGGCCGCCGCCCCCGAGGGGGACGGCGGCCGTTCTCGGCGGCTCAGCCCTTCAGCAGCTGCGTGAGCAGGCCCTTGACCTCGGTCGCGGCGTAGGCGTCCTTGTCGAAGGGACCGAGCAGCACCGGCCCGTCCGCCGCCGCGTCGGGCAGGCGGCCGTGGCTGCCGCGCACCGGCTCCGGGTCGAGCGGCACCACCGACATCATGTAGCGCATGCCCAGCTTCTTGCGGGCCAGCGCCGTGCCGGCGCGCAGCTTCACGAGCGGGTCGTTGGGGTCCATGAACAGCTCCGCCGGGTCGTACCCGGGCTTGCGGTGGATCTCCACGAGCTTCGCGAAGTCGGGCGCCCGGTCGTCGGACAGCCAGTAGTAGTAGGTGAACCAGGCGTCCGGCTCCGCCACGGCGACGAGGTCCCCGGCGCGTTCGTGGTCGAGGCCGTACTTCGCCTTGCCCTCCTGGCCCAGCACCTCGTCCACGCCCGGCAGTTCGGCCACGACGTCCCGTGCGCGGGGCAGGGCGGCGGCGTCGTTCACGTAGACGTGGGCGACCTGGTGGTCGGCGACCGCGAAGGCCCGTGAGGCCCAGGGGTCGAGATACTCCATGCCGTCCTGGGTGTAGACCTCCAGCAGGCCGGCCCGGCGCAGCGCGCGGTTGACGTCGACCGCGCGCGAGGCGTTGGTGATGCCGTACTCGGACAGCACGACGACGGTGGCGTCCTCCCGCAGCAGCGGCGCGAGCGCGGCGTCGACCTCCCGCGCAGCCGCGACGGCCTGGGGCGCGTCGGGCCCGAAGCGCTGCAGGTCGTAGTCGAGGTGCGGGATGTAGACCATGAGCAGGTCGGGCCGCTCCTTGGCGAGGATCCGGCGGGCGGCCGCGATGATCCACTTGGACGAGGCGATGCCCGCCGTCGGCCCCCAGTAGGTGAACAGCGGGAACTCGCCCAGCTCGGCCACCAGGTCGTCGTGCAGCGACGGCGGCCTGGTGTAGCAGTCGGGCTCCTTGCGCCCGTCGGCGTAGTAGATCGGGCGCGGGGTGACGATGAAGTCGCTGGAGCCGCCCATGGCGTACCACCAGCAGACGTTGGCCGTGCGGATCCCCGGCACCGCGTCCCACAGCTGCTCGCCCTGGATCAGCCGGTTGTGCTGCCGCCACAGGAAGATCTCGCCGAGGTCCCGGAAGTACCAGCCGTTGCCGACGATGCCGTGGTCGCGCGGCATCGATCCGGTCAGCAGGGTCGCCTGCACCGAGCAGGTCACGGCGGGCAGCACGGGCCGCAGCGACGCGGCGGCACCGACCTTGGACACGTTCGGCATGTGCGCCAGCAGGCGCGGGGTCAGGCCGACGACGTTCACGACGACGACGGGCGCCATCAGATCTCCTTAAGTCCGAGGGCGGCGAGGCGCCGCCGAGTCCAGTCGAGCTCGGCCGCGATGCCCTCGGCGACGTCCACCGGGCCGGGCAGGACGCTCCAGGTGTAGGTCTCGACCTCGAGGTGCCGAGTGAGCGGCGCGTCCGGGGAGGCCATGAGGCGCTCCAGCAGGTCCTCCAGGTACGGCGTGGTCGTGGTGAGCGGCGGCGGGGGCGCGGCGTGCAGCGGCATGTGGAAGTGCGTGCGCCACGGCAGGTCCGCCGGGAGCCCGCCCGCCAGCGCCTCCGGCAGGTCGTCGGCGTATCCGGCCGCGCAGCGTGTCTGATGGAGGTACCGCTCCTCCTCGTACGCCGCCAGCGCCCGCTGGCCGCCCGGCGGCGCCTCGACGGCGGAGGAGACCTGGAGCTTGACGATCGGCAGCCCGAGACCGGCCGCGTCGGCGGCCTCCTCGAAGCCGACGGCCAGGTGGCAGGCGTCCAGGCAGACGCCGAGGTGCGCGGGGTCGGTGCCGCCCAGCAGCTCGACCGCCTGGGGGGTGGTCTCCACGATGCAGCCCGGCTCGGGCTCGAACCCGACGCGGATCGTCTTGCCGGTGCGCTCCGCCAGCTCCCGCAGGCCCCGGGTGAGCGCGTCCAGGTTGGCGGCGACGGCCGCGGCCTTGTCCGGCGTCCATCCGGTGCGCCAGGCCAGGGGCAGCGTCGAGATCGAGCCCTCGGTCACGTCGTCCGGCAGCAGGGCGGTGAGGATCTCGGCCAGGTCGAGGGTGTAGGCGAGCCGCTGCGGCTCCGCCCAGTCGGGCCGGTACACCCGGAGCTTCACGACCTGGTCGTGGAAGCCCTGGTAGGGGAAGCCGTTGAGGGTGACGACCTCCAGCCCCAGCTCGTCCAGCCGGGCCCGCAGCCGCGCCAGTTCGCCGGGGTCGGCCCGCAGCGCCCGCGCCGCGCCCGACGACAGCCACAGCCCGAGGCCGAGCACCGGCGCGCCGGCCAGCGCCCGCACCCGGGCGGCGACGCCGGACAGTTGCCCGTGGATCCCGGCGAGGTCCTCGGCGGGGTGGACGTTGGTGCAGTAGGCCAGGTGGACGACGGACCCGGAGGGATGCAGCAGGCGCATGGTCAGCGCGTCCCGCGCAGGATCGTGTTGCCCTCGTAGTCGCCGCCGGACTCGACGTCGTCCAGGACCAGGCGCCCGCTTTGACCGTAGAACGCCACGGGGTTGCGCCACAGCACCCGGTCCACGTCGTCGTCGGTGAACCCGGCGGCCAGCATGGCCTCGCCGACCTCGCGGGTCTTCAGCACGTCGCTGCGCCCCCAGTCGGCGGCGGAGTTCACGATCATCCGCTCGGTGCCGTACTCCTTGAGGATCGCGACCATGCGGTCCGGGTCCATCTTGGTGTCGGGGTAGATCGAAAAACCCATCCAGCAGCCGGCCTCGTGGACCATGCCGACGGTCAGCTCGTTGAGGTGGTCGACGAGTACCTTCCCCGGATCGATCCCCTTGACCACGTCGAGCGTGCGCCGGGTGCCCGCCGCCTTGTCGCGGTGCGGCGTGTGCACGAGCACCGGCAGGCCGTGCTCCTCGGCCAGCGCGAGCTGGGCCTCGAAGACGCGCTCCTCCTCCTGCGTCATGGAGTCGTAGCCCGTCTCGCCGACCGCGACCACCGAGTCCTTCAGCAGGTAGCGGGGCAGCTCGTCGAGCACGCCCAGGCACCGCGGGTCGTTGGCCTCCTTGGGGTTGAGCGCGAGCGTGCAGTGGTGGCGGATGCCGTACTGCGCGGCCCGGTAGGGCTCCCAGCCCAGCAGGGCGTCGAAGTAGTCCAGGAAGCTGCCGACGTTCGTGCGCGGCTGGCCGAGCCAGAAGGCGGGCTCCACGACGGCGCGGACCCCGGCGGCGTACATGCGCTCGTAGTCGTCCGTCGTGCGGGACGTCATGTGGACGTGGGGGTCGAAGATCCTCATCGGAATCAGAGCCTCTCGAGAACGTCGGGGGGAACGGGACGCCCGGCAGCGCGGCGCTCGGCGGCGAAGTCCGCGAGCATGCGCCGCAGCTCCTCGTCGAACCGCCGGTCGAGGCCCTCGACCGACGTGAGCGGGACGGACATGAAGACGCACTTGAGCACGCCCTGCCGGAAGGCGTGGTCGTCCAGCCAGGTCGAGCCGTACGGGCCGAGCGCGGCGGCGACCAGCCGGGTGTCGTTGGCCCGCAGGGCGTCGTGGACGAGCGGGAGAGCGGCCGGACCGAGGTCGAGCTGCGGAAGCGACTCCAGGATCTCCAGCCGCTCCCCCGCGTCGCCCTGCCAGTAAAGCTTCGTGACGGCCGCCGCCGGGTCCGGCGAGGCCTTTGTGAGCGTTCTCAACAGCTCGGCGCGGGCGCCGGGGCCGCCCTCCCGCGCGGCCCGCGGGAACAGCGCGTAGACGGTCTCCGGGTCGCGCTCAACGTCGGCTACGGCGCGCGCCAGCCAGGTCATGTGCCCTCCTCAGGAATTCGATCGACCTTCGCGCCACGTCCGGCGCCGCATGGCTGTGCCTGGCCAGCTCGACGGCGACCAGCCCGCCGAAGCCGTCGAGCGCGGCGAGCACGGGCGGGAAGTCGATCTCACCCTCGCCGAACTCGAGATGCTCGTGGACGCCCCGCCGCATGTCCTCGATCTGCACGTGCACGAGGTGCGGCAGCGCCCGCTCGACGCACTCGGGCACGTCGTACGGCTCCAGGCAGCGGCAGTGCCCGACGTCGAGCGTGAGGCCGAACCTCGGGTGCCCGCCGAGCAGGCCGCGCAGCCGTTCGTATCCGGCCAGGTCCGCCACGAGCATCCCCGGCTCGGGCTCGAACCCGAGCGTGACGCCCACCGCGTCGGCCTCGGCGAGCAGGCGCTCGCACAGCCGTACGAGCCGGTTCCACGCCTCGCCCTCGGACACCTGGGGCGGCCGGATGCCGCTCCACAGGTGCACCACGGGGGCGCCGAGGTCGGCCGCGATCCGCATGGCCTGGCACAGGAAGCGCACCCGCACCTCGGCCTCGTCGTGGAGCAGGGTCGGGAAGTGCTTGCGCCGGGCGTCGAGCGTGTACCTGCCGCCCGTCTCGACGGCGAGGGCCAGGCCGAGCCGTCCCGCCAGCGCCGCGATCCGCCCGACCTCCGCCGGGGAGGCCCCGGGCATGAGGTGCCCGTGGTCGAGTGTGACCGCCGCGCCGGTGTAGCCGAGGTCGGCGAGCACCTCCAGCGTCTGGTCGAGCGGATGGTCGCGGAAGCCGTTGGTGCAGTAGGCCCAGTTCATAGGCACGCTCACGACGTGGCCACCTTCGCCGACAGCCACCGGCCGGCCGGCAGCGCGGCCAGCAGCGCCGCCGCCTGGGCGAGCCTGCCCCGCCCGGCCACCGCGGCCGCCTGCAGCGGGATCAGGCCGAGGATGCTCATCCGCACCGCCTGCCGCACCTGCTCGGGGTCGGGGTCGGCGCGCAGCGCCGCCTGGGCCCTTCCGGCGGTGGCGAGGTAGCCGGCGATCATCGCGGCGGCGCCCAGCCGCCCGGCGGTATCGCCGCCCCGGCAGGCGACGGCGGCCAGCGCCGCCGACGCGCCGGTCGCGGCCAGCGCCTGGGTGACGGTCGCGGGGGTGGCGCCGTCGACCTCGGCCCGGCCGAGCAGGGTGATCCCGTAGGTGTGGGCGCCGACGGCCAGCGCCATGGGGGCCGCCGCCCGCGTGCGCGGGCCCGCCCCGAGCAGGACGTCGAGCGCGCGGCAGGCCGCCATCGCGGCCGGGCCGGCCACCGTGTGCTTGAGGCGCAGGTCGTAGGCCCAGGCGGCGCCGGCGAGCAGGCCCGCGAGCGCGAACCCGCGCCGTCCGCCGAAGACCGCGGCGGTGGCCACCCCGGCGCCGGTCAGCGCGGCGGCGAGGCCGAGCGCCCCTCCCGGGCTGATCCGGCCGGAGGGAATGGGCCGTTCCGGCCGCTCCTTCGCGTCGAGCTCCCGGTCCGACCAGTCGTTGAGCGCCATTCCGGCCCAGTAGAGCAGCACCGACGCGGCGGCGAGGCCGGGCGTGGCCGATCGCCCGGCCGCCGCCGCGCCGGCGAGCGTGTCACCGGGAACCGACAGCGCGGCGGGCGCGCGGACCAGCTCCAGCCAGGCCCTCACGACTGCCCCTCGGAAAGCACCCGAGCGAAGTCCACCAGCCGGGCGTATTGGGTGGGCAGGTCGTGCCCGGCGCCGCCCAGCGGGTCCTTGAAGAAGTAGCCGAGCTCGGGCAGCACGCCGCTGTACCCGGCCTCGTGGGCCCGCGCGACGAGCCGCACGAGGTCGAGGACGAGCGGGGCGGCCAGCGCCGAGTCGCAGCCCTGCCAGGTGAACTGCATGGTCATCCGGACCCCGAGGAACCCCTCGAACGTGATGTGGTCCCAGGCGGTCTTCCACTCGCCGAGGTCGGCCACGTAGTCGATGTGCGTCAGGCCCTCGACGTCCTCGCCGACGATCGCGGGCACGGCCCGCGCCTTGCTCGCCGACTTGCTCGCCCGCGCGGCCGGGTCGGCCAGCGTGGCGCCGTCGCCGCCGCCGAGGAGGTTGAGCCCCGACCACGAGCGGACCCGCAGCGCGCGTCCGGCGAACATCGGCGCGAGCGCGCTCTTGACCAGCGTCTCCCCGGTCTTGCCGTCGCGTCCCGCGTACGGCAGGCCGCCCCGCCGCGCCAGCTCGTCCAGGGCGGGCGGCGTCGGGCCGGCGGACGGGGTGAACGCGACGTAGCCGCAGCCGGCCGTGAAGGCCGCGTAGGCGTACAGGGAGCTGGCGGGCAGCACGTCCTGGCCGGACGCGAGCGCCTCCTCCAGGCCGGCGAGCGTGGCGTACGGCACCTCGGCGGGAGGCTCGGTCGACGACACGTCCACCACGACGACGCGGGACAGGCCGTGCCGCTCCCGGAAGTCCGCGATGTCGCCGGCCAGCCGCCGCGCGGCCTCCGCCTGGCTCTCCTCGCCGGGGACGTAGCCGTGCCTGATCTCGGCCTCCGCGGCGTCGAGGTCCGCGGCGAGCAGGGTCGTCAGGACGGGAGGGAGCACGCCCGCCTGGGCGAGCAGCTCGGCCCTCTTGCGCAGCGGGATGGCGACCACGTCGTGACCGCCGAACACCAGGTCGCCCAGGGGGGTGAAGTCCCCCGGGAAGCCCGCGGTCTCGATGACGCAGCCGGTGGGCGGGGCCGCTCCCGCGCGAACCGCTGCCGCCCCGACCACCGCCGTGGTCGCGACGGACCCCCGGGCGCCGACCAGCCAGACACCGATGGGCACTGTAACTCTCCCGTCAACTCGGGTATGAAGGATGACCCCGGAACATTCGGATAGTAAGAGGGATCTTTCGTCACTGACAAGAAAAAGTTTCCTGGGAGCTACATAAAGTTCACCTACCTGCGCTGGAACGATGAATCCGGCTCCCGGGCCACCGGGCCACCGGCCCGACGACACAGACGGTCGCGCTCGCGGCTGCCCCTCCAAGTCTGCAGACTTCCTCGGACTTTGTCCTCTCGCGGTACAAAGTTCAAAAGATCATGGAAAAACTTCTTCCCCGTCAGGTAAAAGTCGCGTAACTTGCTCGCCAAGTGCTCCCGCACAGTCACGAGGGGTCGGAGTGAGGTCCGCTCCCGCAGGAGTCACCAGCGGCTCGGCCGCGTCATCCGGGGGATCAAGGTTCTTCACGCAGATGGAGTTGGCAAGACGATGAGTGCGTACGAAGAAGAGATGGAGACGGCCGGCAACCTCGGACGCAGGCTGGGGCTCAACCGCCGCCAGTTCCTCGCGGCCACGACCGGCATGGCGGCGGTGGCCGCGGTGGCGGCGGCCGGTCCGCTGAAGTCGGCCGCGCGCGCGGCGACCGCGGGCAACGGCGTGCTGGTGCCGCCCGGCAAGCGGGGCATCATTCTGTACACGGTCCGCGACGCCATCTCCCGCGACCCGCTGTCGAGCACCCTCCCGTCCGGTTTCCGCGCCGTGCTGCAGGAGCTCAGCCGCATCGGCTACAAGCAGGTGGAGTTCGCCGGCTACGGCCAGCACCGCAACGCCGAGGGCGGCGCCAGCCTGGAGAGCGTCGAGGGCGCCCGGCTGCTGCGCACCTGGCTGGACGACAACGGCCTGGAGGCCGAGGGCAACCACGGCTTCATTCCCGGCTCCTGGCCGCTGAGCCAGGCCGACCTCGACCGCTTCAAGCTCCACCTGGAGATCGCCAACATCCTCGGCATGGGCCACGTGGGCACCGGCAGCGACCCGACCGGCAGCGCCTACAAGGCCGACTGGGACGTGGCCGCCGAGAAGTGGAACACGCTGGGCGAGCTCGCCACCGCCGCGGGCCTCAAGCTGTACACGCACAACCACGACGTGGCCTACAGCTTCCTGCTCGACAGCGGCCCGCTCGACGCGCAGGGCCGGCCCACCCGCTCCTCCGGCATCCGCCGCCTCGAGTACTTCCTCCAGCAGACCGACCCCGAGAAGGTCTGGCTGGAGATGGACATCTTCTGGGCGCACGTGGCCCAGTACAAGTACAAGACCTACACCGCGCCCGACGGCTCCACCCAGACGCAGGTCTTCAACCCGCTCGGCGTCGTGCAGGCCCAGACGATGCGGTTCCCGCTGTTCCACGCGAAGGACGGCAAGATCAACACCGGGACCTCCAACGGCTACGACATGGTCCCGTTCGGCACCGGCGACATCGACTACAAGAGCTTCTTCTCGGAGATGGGCGCCAAGGGCTACCACAACCCGATGTACGAGCAGGACAACGCCCCCGGCGGCACCGCCAACCCGGCGCAGTCGCTGCAGTACGCGGAGCTGAGCTACAGCAACATCGCCAAGCTCCGCGGCTGAGGCCTCGGCCAGTCCTCTGACTCTATGGCGGACCGCCACGCGTTCGATCCGTTCCACCGGCACGCGGCGGCCCGCCTTTCCCTGCCACCCCCCGTGAAAGAAGAGGCGCAGCAGATTTGAAGCGTACTCGCATACTGGTCGGCGGTCTCGCCGCCGCGTTGACGCTCCCGTTCACGGCGGCGCTCACCGCCGCTCCGGCCCAGGCGCACGACGACGCGCTGCACTGGGAGAACTACGAGAAGGTCACCCTCACCAAGGACGTCGGCGAGCCGATCGACATGGCGATCCTGCCGGACAGCCGGGTGCTGCACACCGCCCGCAACGGCGACATCCGGATGACCGACCCCGCCACCGGCGTCACCAAGGTCGTCAACACGATCGACGTCTACAACAACTCCGAAGACGGCCTGCAGACGATCGGCCTCGACCCCGACTTCGCGAACAACAAGTGGGTCTACGTCTACTACGCCCCCAGGAAGATGACCGGGCCGTACCCGGAGACGACTCCGGCCGGGTCGGCGCCCAACTCCCTGCCCGCGGGCGCCGACGAGTCGTACTGGAACCAGTGGAAGGGCTACAACCAGCTCTCCCGGTTCAAGTGGACCGGCGACAAGCTCGACCTGTCCACCGAGCAGGTCATCATCAAGGTCGAGACCAACCGCGGGCAGTGCTGCCACGTCGCGGGCGACTTCGACTGGGACGACGAGGGCAACCTCTACCTCGCCACCGGTGACAACACCCCGGCCAGCACGCCCGGCGCCAACGGCATGGCGCCCAACAACGACGCCCCCGGCATGAACCCCGGCTTCGACGACCGCCGCGGCGCGGGCAGCACCAACGACCTGCGCGGCAAGATCCTGCGGATCAAGGTGCAGGAGGACGGCTCCTACACCGTTCCGGACGGCAACCTGTTCCCGAAGGGCACCGCCAAGACCAGGCCCGAGATCTTCGTGATGGGCGTGCGGAACCCCTTCCGCATGGACGTCGACGGGAAGACCGGCACCCTGTCGTGGGGCGACTACGGACCGGACGCCGGCGCCCCCGACCCCAACCGCGGCCCGATGGGCTACGTCGAGTGGAACGTCACCCCGCTGAACAAGCCGATGAACGGCGGCTGGCCGTACTGCACCGGCGACAACTTCAACTACAACCACTGGGACTACGCGAACTCCAAGCCGCGTGAGTTCTTCGACTGCGCGGGGGGCCCGACCAACAACTCCGTGTGGAACACCGGACTGGAGAAGCTGCCCCCGGCGACCCCGGCCGACCTGTACTACGGCGACCGCGCGAGCGACCAGCCGGCCGAGTGGTCCGGGCTGACCGAGTTCGACCCGGTGCAGAACGGTCAGGCCCCGATGGGCGGCCCCGTCTACCACTACGACGCGGACAACCCCTCGACGACGAAGTTCCCGGCGTACTGGGACAACAAGTTCTTCTTCGGCGAGTTCTCCCAGGACTACCTGGCGGCGTTCACCGTGTCCGGCGCCGACGGCCCGGTGACGAAGATCGAGCAGCTCCTGCCGAACGCCGAGCTGACCAAGATGGCGATGCCCATCACGGACAACCCGATGGACCTCGAGTTCGGCCCCGACGGGGCGCTGTACGTGCTCGAGTACGGCGACGGCTTCTTCCGCGCCAACCCCGACTCGGGCCTCTACCGCATCGACTACTCGCCCGGCAACAAGGCCCCGCAGGCGAAGATCACCGTCGACAGGACGTCGGGCAGCAACGCGCCGCTCACCGTCCAGTTCAGCGGCGCCAAGTCCACCGACGCCGAGGCGGGCGACCTCACCTACGAGTGGGACTTCGACGGCAACGGCTCCTTCGACGCGAAGGGCGTGACGGCGAGCCACACCTACGACAAGCTCGGGCAGTACACCGCCCGGCTCCGCGTCACCGACGCGGGCGGCAGGTTCGGCCTCGCCACGGTCGAGATCACCGTCGGCAACACCGCGCCCACGGTCAGCGTCGAGACCCCCGGCGACGGCGGCTTCATCGACTGGGGCAACGCGGTTCCGTTCAAGGTCAAGGTGACCGACCAGGAGGACGGCGACAATCCGACCTGCAGCAGGGTCGCGTGGACCTTCGGCCTCGGCCATGACACGCACGCCCACCCGATCACCACGGGCACCGGCTGCACCGTGACCTGGGCGACCCCGGCCGACGCGCCCGAGCACGGCGTGACCGAGAACATCTTCGGCGTCGTCGTGGTCAGCTACCGCGACAACGGCGCCAACGGCATCCCCGGCGCGAGCAGCGACGCGACGCTGATCCTCAACCCGAAGCTCATGCAGGCCGAGCACGGGGACGACAGCAAGGGCGTCACCAAGACCCAGGACGAGACGGCGTCCGGCCTCAACAAGGTCACCTCGTTCGACGCCGGCGACTACATCGGCTACGACCCGGTGAACCTCAGCGGCATCACGTCGGTGAAGACCACGGCCACCGGCGCGGGCACCCTGTCGCTGCGCTGGAACTCGCCGACCGCGACCCCGTTCGCGACGGTCGCGATCCCGGCCGGCTCCGGCTGGCAGACGGTGACCACCGACCTGAAGAACGCCCCCACGGGCAGCGGCAAGCTGTACGTCACCTCGACCGGCGGCGTGGAGGTGGACGCGTTCACCTTCGTGGGCGACGGCGTGGCCGACAAGACCCCGCCGACCGTGACGGCCACCCTCAACCCGGCCCAGCCGAACGGGGAGAACGGCTGGTACACCGGCAACGTGACGATGACGGTCACCGCGACCGACAACGGCACGGTGTCGAGCCGGCAGTACTCGATCAACGGCGGCGCCACCTGGCTGAGCGCCAACAACGCGGTGACGTTCAGCACCGAGGGCGCCACCGAGGTCCGCTACCGCGCCACCGACAGCGGCGGCAACGTCGGGCAGGGCACCGTCAGCGTGAAGATCGACAAGACCGCGCCCGTGCTGACCCTCAGCGGCGTCGAGTCCGGCGACCACGGCGACTCCACCTCGATCACGCCCGTCTTCTCCGCCACGGACGCCACGTCCGGGGTGGCGAGCGTGACCGCGGCCATCGGCGACCTGCAGGTCAAGTCGGGCGAGGCGCTCCCCCTGTGGAAGCTGCCGCTCGGTGAGAACGAGCTGGTCGTGACCGCCAATGACAAGGCCGGGCACGTGACGAAGAAGACGGCGGCCTTCACCGTCACGACCTCCTTCGAGGACGTGAAGGCCCTGCTCACCGCCTTCCGGAGCGCCGGCACGGTGACCGAGGACGGCGACGTCCTCATCGCTCAGCTCGACCAGGCGGCCAAGCAGGCCGGCATGGGCAAGAAGGACAACGCGATCCAGGCCCTGGAGCGGTTCACCGGCTTCGCCGGCGAGGCCAAGCGGGTGACCGACAAGGCCGTGAGCGACGCGCTCATCCGCGACGCCAAGGCGCTGATCGAGCAGCTGCGCGGCTAGCAACGACGTCCCGTGGGTCCGGCCCGGCCCGGC
>NZ_JBEYWQ010000014.1:0-227108 GCF_040644495.1 Microbispora sp. NPDC046973
TGCGGCTGATGCACATGCACCAGCCCCTCCGCCGCCATGTCCGCGATCACCACGCGAACCACACCCAGCGGAATCCGCAGCAACGCCGACACCTCAGCCACCGACCGCACCTGACGGCACAGCGTGCTGATCGCCTGGCGTTCCGGGGTGAGCGTGGAAAGGTCCTGATGCATCACCGTGGCGGAGGACACGAGCGCCTCCATGGCGAGCTGGAGCCGCGGTGCCGTACGCCCGCCGGTGACGGCGTACGGCCGCACCAGCGAGCTCTGCTCCGTCGGCGCCGGCGTCGGGACGGGGTTCGTGCCGCCGTACTGCCGGTGGGCGTCGTCCACCGGCGGATAGGCCTCGTTGTTCCAGCCGCCGCCTGCCACAGCGTCCTCCTGACCTTTTCGCTCTCGCTCCGGAACCCGGCGGCCGTCCCGGCCGCCCGCTCAGGGCGTCTTCCCCGATCTGTCCTCCACCGCGTGCCTCACTTCGCGGAGTCTTCCGTCACCGCGGGTGGGACGCCTGGAGCTCGGCGCGGACCGCGGGAGTCAGCACCTGACCCGCCCGTTCCACCAGCAACGTCATCTGATAGGCCACCAGACCCAGATCGGAATCCGCCGCCGCCAGCACCGCCAGACAGGACCCGTCACTGATCGACATGATCAGCAACAACCCCCGCTGCATCTCCACCACCGTCTGCGTCACCGGGCCACCCTCGAACACCCGCGAGGCACCCTGCGTCAGACTGATCAACCCGGCCGCCACCGCCGCCAGCTGATCCGCCCTGTCCTTCGGAAACCCGTCCGAGAACGCCAGAGGCAACCCGTCCGCCGACACCACCACGGTGTGCGCCACACCCGGCACGTTGTTCACGAAGTCCGTGATCAACCAGTTGATGCCGCGCGCGGCCTGGCTCATTTCCCTCATCAGTCCTCCTTCTCACTGTCCTGGGCATCAGGCATGCCCAGGGCCGCCGCCCCGGGATATCCCTGCTCCTCCCCAGCCTCCCCGCGGGCGACCGCCCGGCCCTGCCGGATGCCCTGCTGGAAGCTGGAGAGCCTGCTGCGCACCCGCTCGGGCGAGAGCACGGGCGGGGGCGGCGGCGGGGCGGCCGCCGCTGCCGCGGCGGGCTCCGCGGAAGGGGTGGGAGCCGTGGCCGAGCCGGGCACCAGGTTCGCCTTGGGCACCCGCTTGGGCAGGCCGGACGAGGTGACCCCGCCCAGGGCCGGCTCGCTGGCCGCCTTGGCCGCCTGCCAGCCGGCGTCGGCCGGGGACGACCAGGTCCTGGTGTCCGCGGCGGGCTCGCCGTCCGAGTCGCTGTCGTCCGCCGGGAGGTCGACCTTCTTGAACCAGTCCGACTCCACCGCGGCGAAGATCGGGAGGAACTCCTCCTCCGACTCCAGCGGCGAGGTCCGCACCACCGGCAGCGGGCCGGTGTTGTCGTCGCCTTCGAAGGCGCCGCGACCGGTCCGTCCGGGCCAGCCGGCGCCGTCGTCCTGGGGGGTGCCCGGCCAGGAGCCGCCTCCCGGAGGGGGCAGGTGGCCCGGCCAGGGCGTGTCCACGGGGGCCTCGCCGACGTGACCCCGGCTGAAGGGGTTGGTGTCGAAGGGGCTGGATTCGAACGGTCCCGAGTCGAAGTTCGTGGTCTCGAACGGGTCACGCTCGGGCGCCGTCTTCTCGGGCGGCGCCTTGTCGAACGGCGTCTTGTCGAAGGCCGCCCGGTCGAACGGCCCGGACTCGAACGGGCTGCGGGCGAACGGGTCGGGCTGCCCGCCCTGACCGAAGCCGCCGGTGTCGAAGGGGTTGCGGGCGAAGGGGTCGGACTCGCCCGGCCGCCCCGCACCGCCCGTCTCGAACGGGTTGCGCGCGAACGGGTCGCCGTCGGCGCCGCGGCCCGGCGGCGGCTCGAAGGGGTTGCGGGTGAACGGGTCGGGGTCGAAGCCGACGGTCTCCCGCGGGAAGGACTCGAAGGGCCCGCGCTCGAAGGGGTCCGCGCCGGGGGTGCCGACGCCGGGCGCGTCCGCGCCGAACACCGGGGTGCGCGGCGGGTTCTCGAACGGCGTCGGGCTGGCGAGGGCCGGCGCGTTGCCGAACATGGGAGCGCCGAACTGCGGCCCGGTTCCGACCGCCGGCATCGGGCTGGTCAGCTCGGGCTGCGGCATGCCCGGCACCCCGGGGAACGCCGGGCCTGCGTTGGCCAGCAGCGCCTCGGGCAGCAGCACCATGGCCGTCAGGCCACCGGTGTCCTGCTGGCGCAGCTGCACGCGGATGCCGTGACGCAGCGCCAGGCGGCCGACCACGAACAGGCCCATGCGGCGGGACACCGACACGTCCACGACCGGCGGGTTGGCGAGCCGGTAGTTGGTCTGGGCCAGCTCCTCGGGCGTCATGCCGATGCCCTGGTCGCTGACGGAGATGATCAGGCCGCCGCCGTCGATGCGGTTGCTCGACACCATGACCTTGGTGTCGCGGGGCGAGAAGGAGATGGCGTTCTCCACCAGCTCGGCCACGAGGTGGACGACGTCGTTGACCGACTGGCCGACGACCGACGCTCCGGCCTGCACCTGGATGTCGACGCGCTCGTAGTTCTCGACCTCCGACAGCGAGGCGCGCACGACGTCGACGATGGGCACCGGCTGGCCCCAGCGGCGCGCGGGCTCCTGCCCGGCGAGGACCAGGAGGTTCTCACTGTTGCGGCGCATGCGGGTCGCCAGGTGGTCGAGCTTGAACAGGTTGCCGAGCCGCTGCTCGTCCTGCTCGCCCTGCTCCAGCCCGTCGATCAGGGACAGCTGGCGTTCCACCAGCGTCTGCGTGCGCCGCGACAGGTTCACGAACATCGCGTTGACGTTGCTGCGCAGCCGGGCCTCGTCGCCCGCCAGCCGGATGGCCTCGCGGTGGACCTCGTCGAAGGCCCGCGCGACTTCCCCGATCTCGTCGCGGCCGACCACCTGGATCGGGGCGATGGGCGGGACCTCGGCGGCGTCGCCGGCCTCCCGCAGTTTCTGGACCGTGTCGGGGAGGCGGCTGCCGGCGATCTCCAGCGCCTCGCTGCGCAGCCGCCGCAGCGGCCGTACGAGCGAGCGGGCGACGCCGGTGGTGACGAGCAGGACCGCGATCAGCAGGAGGGCGACGGCGACGGCCACGATGATGGCCCGCTGCTGCTCGTCGTCCTTGAGCGTCTGGCTCCGCGCCACGATGGAGGAGGTCAGCTTGGCCTCGACGGTGCGCATCCGGTTGATGGGCTGCGACATCGCGTCGTACCAGAGGCGGGTGTCGTCGCGCACCGACAGATCGAAGCCCTTGAGCGGGAAGCCCGCGTTGGCACGGTCGAGCACCAGCGTGCGGATGAACTCCGCCTGGTCGACCTTGCCGCCGGTGACCGTGTTGTCGTAGTCGGTGCGTTCCTCGGGGGTGGCGCTCTTGCGGAAGGTGCGCAGCTCGCTCTCCTCGGCGGACACGGCGCCGAGGAAGTTCTGCAGCTGGACCTGCTCGAAGCGGGTGTTGGGCAGCACCGTGGTCAGCAGGCCGCGCTGCAGGGAGGCGTTCTCCTTCGCGCGGGCGAGCGCGGCCAGCGTGACGGCCGCGGCGGCGAGCCGGTCGTCCTGCGTGCTCTTGGCCAGCTCGTCCTGCAGGGCCATCAGAGTCTCGATGACGAGGGTGTACTGGTCGAGCACGGCGCTCGGTTGCAGGTTCCCCTGCATGGCCTGGCTCCGCAGAACCTCCACGCCGTCGAGCTTGCCGATGATGTGGTCGATCTCGTCGGAGGCGCGGGTGCTCACCTTCGTCCTGACCTCGTTCGCCAGGTCGCGTACGGCGGTGGCCGCCTTGTTGGTGAGAAGGGTCTGCGCCTTGACCGCGGCGGTCGCCTTCGCCGGGTGGCCGAGCGTCGCGTTCCAGGCGGCGCGGTCGCGTTCCGACTGCAGCTCGTGGGTGAGGCCCGCGACCTGGTCCACGAGTCGCGCCAGGTCGCTGATCTGCTGATACTCGGACGCCGTGTTGACCGAGGTGACGACCCGCAGGCCGCCCAGCAGCAGCGCCGCCAGCGTCGGGATGAGGATCAGCGCCACAAGCCTGGAGCGCACGCGCCAGTTGCGCAGGAGTAAACGACTTCCCTCGTCGGGCTCCTGCTCAGCCGGAACCCCGGTCCCGGGGCTCTCGTCGGTCCGGGGGTCTTGTGTCCTCACAGGCTTTGCAACCTCTCGCCGTATGTGCGCACAGGGGGAAGTGTCTCAGCACGGATGTGGCTGGCGTGACGTGCGAGACGTCCTGCAGGCGAGGGTAATTGCAGCACACCGACACCAGGGAGGCCAACCGAACACCCGTGCACAAATAGCCTAGACAGGCATGTAGATGATGTTATTTGGTTAAATATCGGGTCAGCATCAATACCGAATTCTGCCCTGCCGGGTAGGCGCGGGTCCGGGGGATCGGGCCACCCAGGGCAAAGAATGCCGCTTCGGCGGCGCGCGCGCACCGGACGCCGCGAGGGCGGCACCCTCCGGGGTACCGCCCTCGCCGCCCCCATCGACGGGGCGGGGTCTATCGGGAACACAGCCTTTCCCGGGTTCAGTATTGTCTGCCGTACGCGGCCCGGACGGTCAGCACGTACTCGACCAGGCTGATGAGCGTGGACTTGACGGCTTCCCGCGAGCGCGCGTCCGTACGGACGACCGGGACGTGCGGAGGCAGCGACAGCGCCTCGCGGACCTCCTCCTCCGAGTGGAGGAACTGCCCCTCCCAGCCGTTCATCGCGACCAGGAAGGGAAGCTGGGCCTCCTCGAAGTAGTCGATGGCCGGGAAGCAGTCGGCGAGCCTGCGGCTGTCGACGAGCACCACCGCGCCGATGGCGCCGCGGACGAGGTCGTCCCACATGAACCAGAAGCGGTGCTGACCCGGCGTGCCGAACAGGTAGAGGATGAGGTCCTGGTCGAGCGAGAGCCGGCCGAAGTCCATGGCGACCGTCGTGGTCGTCTTGTTCGGCGTGAGCCCCAGGTCGTCGATGCCCGCACTGGCGTCGGTCATCACGGCCTCGGTCGTCAGCGGCAGGATCTCGGAGACGGCACCGACGAAGGTCGTCTTCCCGACGCCGAACCCACCCGCCACGACGATCTTCGTCGAGGTAAGACCACGGCTAGAGCCTGCGTAGTCCACTGAGCACCCTTTCGAGCAGGTTGAGGTCTGGCTGTCCCTGGTTCAGCTGCGGCATGTGCAGGCGGACCAGACCCTCGTCGGCCATGTCGGCGATGAGCACACGGGCCACGCCGAGCGGGACCCGGAGTAGTGCCGAGATCTCCGCGACCGATCGTACGGAACGACATAGCATCATGATCGATTCCTGCTCTGGGCTGAGCAGAGAATAATCGTTGCTCTTCAAGGTCACCGATGATACGAGGGTTTCCATCGCCATGTGGTAACGCGGCTCGGATCGGCCACCGGTGACGGCGTACGGACGGAACAGAGGCTCGTCCTCTGTCCCGTCACGATCGCGCATGGCCCTCTCCCCTGGTCATCGCCGCGACGTCTGCAGCTCGGCGCGCAGCGCCGGGGTGAGCACCTGACCTGCCCGCTCGACGAGCAGGGTCATCTGGTAGGCCACCAGGCCCATGTCGCAGTCCGGTGCGGCGAGTACGGCCAGGCAGGAGCCGTCGCTGATCGCCATCACGAGCAGCAGTCCCCGCTGCATCTCGACGACGGTCTGCGTCACCGAGCCCCCCTCGAACACCCGCGAGGCGCCGACGGTGAGGCTGAGCAGGCCGGCGGCGACCGCCGCGAGCTGGTCGGCGCGGTCAGGCGGAAAGCCGTCCGATTGGGCCAGCCGCAGGCCGTCCGACGACACCACCACCGCGTGCGCCACGCCAGGCGTGCTGCCGACGAACTCGGTGATCAGCCAGTCGAACCTGCGTGCTTCCACGCTCAGCTCAGTCACGAGCCCTCCTCCTCTTTACCCGACCCTTCGGCGAGACCTCCGGCCGCCTGGGCCCGGCCTCGCCTTACACCCTGCTGGAAGCTGGACAGGCGGTTGCGCACCGCATCGGCCGAGACCGGGGGGCGCGGGGCGGCGGCGGCGGGACCGTCCGCGCCCACCGAACCGGGCACCAGGTTGGCCTTCGGCGTGCGCTTCGGCAAGCCCGCCGCGGTCACGCCGCCCAGCAGGGGGTCCCGGGCGCTCGCCGCGGCCTGGAAGCCGCTGTCGGCCCGAGACCGCCACCCGCCGGGGTTCCCGCTCTGCGCCTCCGGGGCGCCGACGGGCCCCGGAGCGGGGGCGGACCGGGGCACCCTCGCGATCTCCCCGGTGGTCTCTCCGGGCTTCTCGCCGGCCTTCTCCCCTGCCGCCTGCGCAGCCGCCTCCGCGGCGGCCCGCGCCGCGGGCGCGGCCTGCGGGCCGGTGTCGGAGGGACGCCGGAACCACGCCGACTCGACCGAGGCGAAGATCGGCAGGAACTCCTCGCCCTGCTCAAGCGGCGACTCCTCCACCGACGGCAGCGGCCCGGTCGACGACGCGGTGTCCTCGGCCGGTCCCGAGGGCGGCGCCGCGCCGGGGAAGGCGGTCGGCCCCGTGCTCGACGGCGAGAAGGCCGTCGGCCCGGTGCTGGACGGCGAGAACGCGGTCGGCCCCGTGCTCGACGGCGAGAAGGCCGTGGGTCCGGTGCTGGACGGGGAACTCGGCTGAGGGAACGCCGTCGGCCCGGTGGTCGACGGGGAGAAGGCCGCGGGTCCCGAGGGCGCGCCCCGCTGCGGGAGTTCCGTCGGCCCGGTGGGCAGCGACGGCCACGAGTGCTCCGAGCGGTGCTCACCGCTCCCGCCCGCGGCTCCGCCCTGTGATCCGGCCGGTGATCCCCGCTGCGGCAACGCCGAGGGCCCGGTGGTCGACGGTGGCCACGACGAGTCGGGCTGCTCGCCGAACGCCGGGCGGCGGGCGTCGCCCTCCGGAGCCCTCCCGGGCAGGCCAGGCACCGGCTGCGGTCCCGAGTACTCGGTGAACGCGCTTTCCCCGTAGGGGTTCTCCGGCGGCGCGGGCGGCGCATCCGCCGTCGGCGCGCCGAACGCGGCGAACCCGCCCGTGCCGTTGCCGCCGGCGCCGATTCCGCTGAGCCCGTTAGCGCCGGGACCGTTCACACCGGGACCGTTCCCGCTGGTGGCCGCGGGCCTGCGGGACCCGACGCCCCCGCCCGCCGCACCGTTGCCGGGGCTCCAGGGTTCGAACGAGCCGCCGGCCGGCGCGGAGCCGAGCGGGTCAGGCTCGGCGAACGCCTGCCGGGTCGGCAGTCCGGCCGCCGTCTGCCCGACCGGGACGGAGGGCCGCGGCATCACGGGCTGGTCGGCGTTGGAGATGAGCTGGGCGGGGAACAGCACCATCGCGATGACGCCCGCGCCGTCGCCCCGGCGCAGCTGCACGCGGATGCCGTGACGCAACGCCAGGCGGCCGACCACGAACAGGCCCATGCGGCGGGACACCGAGACGTCGATCGTGGGCGGCTCGGCGAGACGGCGGTTGATCTCCGCGAGCTCCTCGGGCGACATGCCGATACCCGCGTCGGTGACGCCGAGCATCACGGCGCCGCCCTCGACGGGGCTGCTGGAGACGACGACCTTGGTGTTGCGCGGCGAGAAGGCGATGGCGTTCTCGACCAGCTCCGCCAGCAGGTGGACGACGTCGTTCGCGGCGTGCCCGGCGATCGCGATCGTACGGGGAATCCGGACGACGACCCGCTCGTAGTCCTCGACCTCCGACAGCGAGGCGCGGACCACGTCGACCAGCCGGGCGGGCTGGCTCCGCTTGCGCGGCGGCTCGTGACCGGCGAGGACCAGGAGGTTCTCACTGTTGCGGCGCATGCGCGTGGCCAGGTGGTCCAGCTTGAACAGGTCGGCGAGACGACGGCCGTCCTCCTCGCCCCGCTCCAGGCCGTCGATCAGCGAGATCTGCCGCTCCACCAGCGTCTGCGTACGCCGCGAGAGGTTCACGAACATCGCGTTGACGTTGGCGCGCAGACGGGACTCCTCCGCGGCCAGGCGCACGGCCTGCGTGTGGACCTCGTCGAAGGCCTGCGCCACCTCGCCGATCTCGTCGCTGCTGTCGACCGCGATCGGCTGCACGTGGGACTCGCGCTCGGGGTCCTCGGACTCGCGCATCTGCCGGACGATGTCCGGCAGCCTCCGCCCGGCGATGTCGAGCGCCTCCGCCCGCAGGCGGCGCAGCGGCCGGACCATCGACCGCGCGATGAGCACGGTCGTGGCGAGCACGAGCACGAGGAGTGCGAGGATCAAGCCGCCGGCGATGAGGGCGTTGCGCTGCTCGGCCGACTGCAGGTCGCGGGCGCGGCTTTGCACCAGCTCCGACACGCGGCCCTCGACGGCCGCCATCTGCTCGATCGCCTTCGTGCTGTCCTGGAACCACTGCTGGGCCGTCCTGTCCCTGCCCCGGTAGCGGCTGAGGGACTGGTTCTGCAGGCCGAGCGTGAGCGCCCACGACTTGGTCAGCTCGCTGTTGACCACGTCCTTGTCGCCGAAGAGGGTGACCAGGCGGCTCGCCTCGGTCGCCGGGGCCTCGGTGTAGAACGTCGCGAGGTAGCTCTGCTGGCGCGACTGGGAGGCCAGGAAGTCCTGCAGCTCGAACGTGGTGAAGGTCTGGTTGCGCTCCAGCAGCTCGCGGGTGAGGGTGGCCCGCTGCAGGGCCGCCTCCTCCTTGGCGTGGGCGAGAGCGCTGAGAGCGCGGAGGTTGCCCACGATCGCGGCGTTGTCGTCGTTGTTGCCCAGCTCGTCGTGCAGCCGCAGGATGTTGGCGATCACGGCGCTGAAGTCCTCCGGCGCGCCGTTCTCGCGGATGCCCGCGAGGCTGGAGATGCGGCTCGTGAGCTGCTGCGCCTGCTCCACCGCACGCGTGCCGAAGTCCTCGTTGATGTTGTCGAGGTCGGCTTTCACCTGCTGGATCAGCGGGTCGACCGCGGCGCGCTGCTGGGCGCGGGTGACCTCGGTCTCCCCGTCGATGTTGAACTTGCGCTTGCTGGTGCCGCCCCAGACGAACAGGTCGCGTTCGAGAGCCAGTTGCTCGGCCAGGTCCCGCAGGTGCACCGAGTATTCCGCCGCCGACCTGGTCCGCTGGTAGGCCGTCAGGCTGTCTATCGAGCCCACGACGCGGACACCGGCGAGGAGCACGGCCACGATCGTCGGGGCGACGATCAGCGCGGTCAGGCGTGTGGGCACTCTCCAGTTGCGCGGCGAGAGACGACTCCGCCGCCTGCGGTTATCGGTATTCGACTGCTCCATGCTCACCGGCCCCGCCATCGTTCGGCCTGCCTTCACGCGTCTGGACAGCATGAAGTGACACAGCTGTATAAGCGGGGACAATTCGACCACAAGGTCACGACGGCGAGCGGCCCTACCCCTACCGCAGCACCCCAATTGTTACCAAGAGGTGAGGATCGTTACCCACTTCATCTGAGTGCCGCGAGCACGTGTTCTCGCACCTGGATTCGCTGCTGCTCGTCGAGGATGGGACGACCTGTGCGATCCGCCACATAGAAGACATCCACCGCTTCTGCGCCCAGAGTCTCCACACGCGCGGCGCGTACGTCAAGACCGCACTCGCCGAACGCACGGCCGATCCGCCACAGCAGGCCGGGTCTGTCGTGCGCCCGGACCTCCACCACGCTCGCGGTGAGGGACGCGTCGTCCACCAGGGTGACCCTGGGCGGCGCGACCGGCACCCGGGACGGGCGCATCGACCTCGCCCGCCGGGCCAGGCGCTGCTCGATGTCGAGCCGTCCGGCCAGTACGAGGCGCAGGTCGGCCTCCAGCGTCGCGGGGTCGGGCGGCGTGCCGTACTCGGGGACGACGACGAACTCGATGACGGCCGTCGACCCGGCGGACGCGGCGGAGGCGGAGCGGACCGCCATGCGGTGCGCCGCGAGCACCCCGGCCGCCCGCCACAGCAGGCCCGGACGGTCGGGCGCGACCACGGTGACCGCGCTCCCGTTCACGCGCACCGCGCCGCCGCCGTGCCGGGCGAGCGCCGCCTGCTCGGGGGAAAGGGACGGCGCGGGCGCCGGCGGCGTGCCGGACAGCACCGACCGCACCCGCCGGACCAGGTCGGAGACCAGGGACGCCTTCCAGGAGTTCCACGCGGCCGGGCCGGTAGCGTTGCCGTCGGCCACCGCGAGCGCGGACAGCAGTTCGAGCACCTCCCTGGACCCGACGGCCTCCGCGACCCGGGAGATGGTGACCGGGTCGTCCAGGTCCCGCCGGGTGGCGGTCTCCGGCAGCAGCAGGTGGTGGCGCACCACGGTCGCGAGGGTCTCCACGTCGGCCGGGGGCAGGCCCATCCGGGTGCCGATGTCCCTGGCGACGACCTCGCCCGTGGTGGAGTGGTCGCCCGGCCAGCCCTTGCCGACGTCGTGCAGGAGCGCCGAGATCAGCAGCAGGTCGGGGCGGGACACCTCGCGGGTGAAGGCCGCGGCCCCGGCCGCCGTCTCGATGAGGTGCCGGTCCACGGTGTAGCGGTGGACGGGGTTGCGCTGGGGCCGGTGCCGTACGCGTTCCCAGTCGGGGATGAGCTTCACGAGCACGCCGGCCTGGTCGAGCTCCTCCCAGACCGGTACGGCCGCGCGCCCCGCGCCGAGCAGGGCGACCAGCGCGCCGCGCGCCTCCGGGGGCCACGGCACCGGCAGCGGCGGCGACTGGGCGGCGAGCGCGGAGACCGTCGCGGGCGCGAGCGGCAGCCCGGCCTCGGCGGCGGCCGCGGCCGCGCGCAGCACGAGCGTGGGATCGGTGCGCGGGTTGGCGCCGCGGGCCAGCACGACCTCGCCGCCGTGCTCCACGACGCCGTCGGCGAGCGGCCTGCGGCCCCGGGGGGCGGGCCCTGTGAGCAGCCGGTCGACCGTCCGCCAGGTGGCGTCGAAGGCGTGGGAGATGGTCCGGCCCGCCTCGGCCAGGCGGCGCATCAGCGCCTCGGCGTCCAGCAGCCCCAGCGTGCCGGCGACCGCGTCCTGCTCCTGGAGCACCAGGCGGTCGGTGCCGCGCGCGGTGACGAGGTGCAGCCCGTGCCTGATGTCCAGCAGCAGTTCGTACGCCTCGCGGACCCGCGGGCCGGGGGCCGAGGCGACCCAGGCGGCGGCCACGGCCTGCATCGCCTGCACGTCGCGCAGCCCGCCTCTGGCGTCCTTGAGGTCGGGTTCGAGCAGGAAGGCCAGCTCGCCGCCGGACTCGGCGCGCTTGTCGGCCGACGCGCGCAGTTCGGCCAGCCTGCGCCGGGAGTCCGCCCGCCACTCGGCGAGCACGGCCTCCCGCACGGCCCTGGTCAGCTCGGGGTCCCCCACCACGTGCCGCGCCTGGATCAGGCCCAGCACGGCCTTGAGGTCCTCCCTGGCGACCTTGACCGCCTCGTCCACCGTACGGACCGAGTGGTCGAGGCCGATCCCGGAGTCCCAGATGGGATACCAGATGCGGTCGGCGATCCTCGCCACGTCGTCGCGACCGTTGTGCAGCAGGACCAGGTCGAGGTCGCTGCCCGGGGCGAGCTCGCCCCGCCCCAGGCTGCCGACCGCGACCAGGGCGACCCCGCTGATCCCGCCGGGGCCGGCCCCGCTGTGCCCGATTCCACTGTGCTCGATTCCAGTGAGGCCGGTCCCGTGAGAGGCGGCGGGGCCGCGCTCGTCGGGGAAGCCGCCCTTCCCTCCCGATCCTCCCTCCCGCGCGTACGGCCGGGTGGCCGCCGTGCGGAACAGATCGGTGAGCCATCTGTCGATGTCCGCGGCCCGGTCCTTGCGGATCGCGGCGAACGAGCGCGCCTCCCCTCTCATCATCCGGTTACAGCGCCTCCGGCCCGCGTTCCCCGGTGCGGACCCGGACGACCGTGTCCACGGGGACCGACCAGACCTTGCCGTCACCGATCTTGCCGGTCTGGGCCGCCTTGACGATGACGTCGATGACGTCCTCGGCGTCGTCCTCCTCGGCGAGCACCTCGACCCGGACCTTGGGCACCAGGTCGACCTGGTACTCGGCGCCGCGGTAGACCTCGGTGTGGCCGCGCTGGCGGCCGTAGCCGCTGGCCTCCGAGACCGTCATGCCCTTGATGCCGAACTGCTCCAGGGCGGCCTTCACGTCATCCAGTTTGAACGGCTTGATGACTGCGGTGATGAGTTTCATGCGTCGACCTTCTTCGCAGGCGCGGGCACGGGCCCGTTGACGGAGGCCACTCCCGAGGAGTGGACGGTGCCGAGGTCGTACCCGGTCTCGGCGTGGGTGGTGATGTCGATGCCGGTGACCTCCTCCTCCTGGTTGATCCGGAAGCCCATCGTCTTGTCGATGATCTTTCCGATGACATACGCCATGATGAAGGAGTAGAGGCCGACCGCGACAGGACCGAGGACCTGCACGCCGAGCTGGGAGATCGGGCCGCCGTAGATGAGGCCCTCGTTCTGGCCGTCCGCGAAGGGGTAGCGGGCGATGATGCCGAGCGAGACCGCGCCGATCGCGCCGCCGACCAGGTGCACGCCGACCACGTCGAGCGAGTCGTCGAAGCCGAGGCGGTACTTCAGGCCCACGGCGTACGCGCAGACCGCGCCGGCGATGAGACCGAGCACGAGCGCCGCCCACGGGTCGACGAAACCACAGGCCGGGGTGATGGCGACGAGGCCCGCGACCGCGCCGGAGGCGACGCCGAGGGTGGTGGAGTGGCCGTCGCGCAGCTTCTCCACGAGGATCCAGGCGCCGGCGGCGGCCGCCGTGGCGACCTGGGTGTTCATGAACGCGAGACCGGCGGTGCCGTCGACGGCGAGCTCGGAGCCCGCGTTGAAGCCGAACCAGCCGAACCACAGCAGACCGACGCCGAGCAGCACCAGGGTCAGGTTGTGCGGCCGCATCGGGTCCTTGCGCCACCCGGTCCGCTTGCCGAGGACCAGCGCGAGGGCGAGGCCGGCGGCGCCCGCGTTCACGTGGACGACGGTGCCTCCGGCGAAGTCCTCGATGCCGAGGCCGGCCAGCCAGCCGCCGCCCCAGACCCAGTGGGCCACGGGGAAGTAGACGAGCGTCGCCCAGGCGAGGCCGAAGACGACCCACGCGCCGAACTTCGCCCGGTCGGCGATCGCGCCGCTGATGAGGGCCACGGTGATGATGGCGAAGGTGAGCTGGAAGGCCGAGAACACCAGGCTCGGCATACCGGTTCCGTCGTCCTTGGTGGCCGTGTCGACGAGGCTCTGCAGACCCAGGGCGTCCCCGCCGCCGATGAGCTTGTTGACGAAGTTGTCCCCGTCGCCGAAGGCGTCGAAGGCCAGCGAGTGGCCGTACAGAACCCAGGCGATGGTGACGGTGATGATGCTGACGAACGACATCATCATCATGTTCAGGACGCTCTTCGCCCTGGTCATGCCCCCGTAGAAGAACGCGAGCCCGGGCGTCATCAGCAGCACCAGAGCGGTGGCTGTGATCATCCAGGCGGTGGTGCCGGTATCGATCTTCACCGACGCGGCCCTCCTTACATTTGGCGTGTGGCCGGTTATCGCTCCCGCAGTGACTTCCTCCCGGGCGACCTTGGCCGGCTGGCGCACTGACGTTGGCGACAGCGTGTTCTTCCGCCGTTTCAGCCCACGACCATGTGTGTTTCACATGTGTGAAACTCGCCACCACCGTGTTTCGGGCCTGTTTCGGACGTGCTGGGAATGACAAAACGCGCACCCCGCAATGGAGTGCGCGTCGTCGGCCCTCCACTCAGGTCGATGCAACCGGTCGCAAAGTAGCCGAGGGCTGCGTTCTATTCGTATGCGCCACCGCCGACCCTGACCGGACTGCCGTCCTCCGCCCCGAACGCCCTGGTCACAGCAGATCTCTGGCCGAATCGTAGACCTTTGCCAGCGCGGTCATCAGATGGCGGCGCTCGGTCTCGGTGAGACCGGCGGTGATCTTCTCTTCCAGGCTGCGGCGCTCGGCCTCGACCGGTCCCTGAAG
Source organism: Microbispora sp. NPDC046973 (assembly GCF_040644495.1). Lineage (NCBI taxonomy): Bacteria > Bacillati > Actinomycetota > Actinomycetes > Streptosporangiales > Streptosporangiaceae > Microbispora > Microbispora sp. NPDC046973. The sequence continues at coordinate 13,924 of NZ_JBEYWQ010000014.1, forward strand.
CGCTCGGCCCGCGTCGGTCAGCCAGAGCCTCACGAGCCTGCTGTCATGTTCGTCGCGACGACGGACGAGCAGACCGGTGGCGCTCATCCGGGTGGCCATCTTGACGACGGTGGGCGTGGTGACGTGCAACGCGGCCGCGATCTCGCCGGGCGTGCTGCCGTCGCGCTCCCACAGGGCCGCCAGCAGGTGATCCTGCCCCTGATGCAGGCCATGGCGGCGCATGGCCGTCTCGGCCAGCGCACGCAGCGCCTTCGTCGTTTTGCTGTGCAGGTCGAGGAACTCGGCCATCGCCACCTCCGGACGACAGATCGATTGACGGCTAATCATTTACCGGCTAACGTTCCGTCGTGCGTCAATCGCTAGACGGCAAACGATTAGGAGTGTCATGCTACTGGTCACCGGAGCCACCGGCAGAATCGGCCGTGAGCTGGTCCGCGAGCTCGACGCGAGGAGCGCGGAGTTCCGCATCCTCGTCCGCGATCCCGCCCGCGCGGCCGGCTTGCCCGCAAGCGCCGAGCGCGTGCTCGGCGACCTGGACGAGCCCTCGACGCTCACCCCCGCCTTCGACGGCGTCGACCGGCTCTTCCTGCTCACCCCGGGCATCGGCGTGGACCAGGCCGCGAACGCCGTCACCGCCGCGCGCATCGCCGGAGTGCGCCACATCGTGCTGTTGTCGTCCATCTGGGTCTTCGGAGATCCGGTGCCCGCCATGGGCCGCTGGCACCACGAACGCGAGCGGCTGCTGCGGGCGTCCGGCATACCGGCCACGATCCTGCGTCCCGGCGGTTTCATGACCAATGTCCTGGAATGGATGCCGTCCATCAGGGAGGAGGGATTCGTCCTCGATGCGATCGGGCCGGGCCGCGCCGCGCCGATCGATCCGGCCGACATTGCAGCCGTCGCCGCCCTCGTGCTGACCGAGAACGGCCATGAAGGCCGGACCTACACCCTCACCGGTGACGAGACCTTCACCATCGCCGAGCAGGTCGAGATCATCGCCGCCACCATCGGCCGCCGCATAGAGGTCCGTACGGCCGCCACCCCCGAGGAGATCGTCCGGTCCCGTTACCCCGACGGCGCGCCGAAGCCCCTTGCCGACGCGGTCCTCGAAGCCGCGGCGCTCATGCGCGCGGACACGACCGGAGTCCGCACCGACACCGTGCGCCACCTGCTGGGCCGCCGCCCCCGCACCTTCTCCGACTGGTGCGCCCGGAATGCGGACGCGCTGCGGCTCGACGGCGCACCCGAGTAGAGGCGGCCGGCAGACGGGGCGCACCCCCTCTCCGCATGATGAACCGACAACGTCCACGGACGACCGCGGGCGCCGGCCTTCGTCACTCGGCCGAGGGGGCCCGCCGCTTACGCGGCGCTGGCCATCTTGCGCAGCCGCACCAGCGCGTCGCGCTCGATGCGCCGGGCGCGGTCACGGCCGATGCCGTAGCGCTCCCCCACCTCGGTGAGGGTGTGCTCGCGGCCGTCCACCAGGCCGTACCGCCAGCGCAGCATCTCGCGCATCTGGCCCTCGAGGCCGGTCAGCCACTGCTCCAGGCGCTCCTTCTCCAGGGTGGCCATAGCCTGCTGCTCGGGGTCCGCCCAGGTCTCGTCGGCGATCATGTCGCCGAGCTCGGTCTCGTCCTCGTCGCCCACGCCGAGCTGAAGGGAGACCGGGTCGGAGGCCCAGCGGCGCAGCTCCTGCACCCGCTCGATCGGCAGGTCGAGCACCTCGGCGAGGTCGGCGTCGGTCGGCTCAGCGTCGAACTCCGCCAGCATGTCCCTGCGCACCCGCATGAGCCGCGTCATCTGCTCGCCCGCGTGGGTGGGCAGCCGCACCGGCCGCGCCTGCTCGTGGATCGAGCGGCCCACCGACTGCCGGATCCACCAGGTGGCGTAGGTCGAGAACTTGTACCCCCGGCGGTAGTCGAACTTCTCCACGGCGCGGACCAGCCCGAGGTTGCCCTCCTGCACCAGGTCGATCAGCGGCATCCCCCGTCCGGAGTACTTCCTCGCGACCGCGACCACGAGGCGCAGGTTGGCCTGGATGAACTCGTCCTTCGCCCGCCGCCCCGAGATCGCGATCCGCTCCAGCTCCTCGTCGGTCGCGTCCGCGATCTTCGGCTCGGACCGCCCGCTGTCGAGCAACTGCTCGGCGAACAACCCCGCCTCGATGCGCTTGGCCAGCTCGACCTCCTGCTCCGCGGTCAGCAACGGGACACGGCCGATTTCGGCCAGATAAGTCCCCAGCAGATCCCGGTCAGAGACGTGCTGTTCCTGCGTCCGATTCCCCGTCGCCATCCGATGGCACCTCGTTCCGCCGCCGCGATATGCAATATGTGAGCCGGTGGGCCGGACGTGTCCGCCCCGCTCGGCACGGCCCCCGGCTCCCTGCTTCTGACCCGGACAACGGCCGGTCCATGGCAAAGATTCCCCAAACGGATACGACCGGGGAATGGTTTCGTTTTCCTCCCCAAGGAGGATGCGAGGCCGGGAAAAAAGGCGATTACCCAGGTTGCGGGCGCTCAAACAAGGCGGCGCCCCATCCGCCACACCTGCGCGACCAGCGGCACCCCCGGCCGGTACGCGAGGTGGACGTACGACGGCGCCTCCAGGATGACGAGGTCCGCGCGGGAGCCGACGGACAGGGTGCCCACGTCGGTGCGCCGCAGTGCCCGCGCCCCGCCGCGGGTGGCCGCGCGCACGGCCTCCGGCGGCGTCATGCCCATCTCCCGCACGGCCAGGGCGACGCAGAACGGCATCGAGGTGGTGAACGAGGAGCCCGGGTTGCAGTCGGTCGCCAGGGCCACCGCGACGCCCGCGTCGAGCAGCCGCCGCGCGTCCGGGTAGGGCGACCTGGTGGAGAACTCCGCGCCCGGCAGCAGGGTGGCGACCACCCCGCCGGCGGCGAGCGCGTCCACGTCCGCGTCGGTGAGATGGGTGCAGTGGTCGGCTGATGCCGCCCCCATCTCGCACGCCAGCCGCACGCCCGGCCCCGGTCCGAGCTGGTTGGCGTGGACCCTGAGCTGCAACCCCGCCTTGCGGCCCGCCGTGAGCACCTCCCTGCTGTGCTCCTCGCCGAACGCGCCGCGCTCGCAGAAAACGTCCACCCACTTGGCGTACGGCGCGCACGCCTCCAGCATCGGGCCGGTCACGAGCCTGACGTAGTCGTCGGCGGCCGTCTCCGGCGGGACGACGTGCGCCCCGAGGAACGTGGTCTCCTCGGTGAACTGGCAGGCGATCTCCAGGCTGCGGCGCTCGTCCTCCACGGTGAGGCCGTAGCCGCTCTTGATCTCGAACGTCGTCGTGCCCTGCATGGTCATCTCCGAGACCAGCAGCGCGGTGGTGGACACCAGCTCGGGGATCGTGGCCCGGCGGGTGGCGGCGACGGTCGAGCGGATGCCGCCCGCGGTGTAGGGCCGTCCGGCCATCCGCGCGGCGAACTCCTCGGTGCGGTCGCCGGCGAACACCAGGTGCGCGTGGCTGTCCACGAATCCCGGGATGACGGCGCGTCCGTCCACGTCGACCCGCTCGTCGGCGGGCGGCGCGTCGGCGGAGCGGCCGATCCACCGGACCACTCCGTTCTCCGCGACCAGCGCGGCGTCCTCGATCTCCTCCCGCTCCGGGTCCGCCGTGTACAGCAGCCCGATCCCCGTGAAAACGACTGATGTCATGCCGCTCGGCCCCACGTCTCCTGATCCTCGCCACACCGCGAACAGCGCAAACCTCACCGGTGCAGCGGGGCGAGCGCGTCGCGCAGCAACGCGCCGACGTCGCCGAGCACGTGCCGCCCGTCCTCCACGATCCGCCGCCCGCCCGCGACGACCGTGTGCACGTCGCCGGCGGTGGCGGCGAAGACCACGGACTCCACCGCCGACGCCTTGGTCGCGCCGGCCGTACGGACCGAGTCGAGCCGCACGGAGACGAGGTCGGCCCAGGCCCCGGCCACCAGGCACCCGGCGTCGGGGAAGCCCAGCGACGCCTGCCCTGCGGCGGTCGCGGCGTGCAGGAGCTGCGCGGCGGGCCAGTGCCCGCGCTCGCCCGTGACCAGCCGCTCGTCCATCTCGACCGCCCTGGCCTCCTCGAACAGGTCGATGACCGCCTGGCTGTCGGTGCCGAGCGTGACGGGCGATCCGGCCTCCAGAAGCCTGCGGGCGGGGCCGACGCCGTCGGCGAGGTCGCGTTCTGTGGTGGGGCACATGCACACGTGGGTGGTGGAGCCGCCGAGCAGCGCCACGTCCACGTCGGACAGATGGGTGGCGTGGACCGCGGTCGAGCGCGGCCCCAGCGCGCCGTGGTCGTGCAGCACCTGGACGGGCGTGGCCGAGTAGACCTCCACGCACGCCTCGTTCTCGGCCCGCTGCTCCGACACGTGCGCGTGCAGCGGCCCGGTGTGCCGGTGGGCGAAATCGACGACGACGTGCATCTGCTCGGGGGGCACCGCGCGCACGGAGTGGATGGCCGCGCCGATCTCCACGTCCTCCTCGCCCTCGTGCGCCCGGGCGAGGTCGTCGGCCCTGGCCGCCCAGCGCTCGGCGTCCCCGTCGCCGAAGCGCAGCTGGGTGCCGACGAGGGCCTCGCCGATGCCGCCGGTCAGATAGCAGGTGTCGAGCAGGGTGATGCGCAGCCCGGCCCGCCTGGCCGCCTCGACCAGCGCGTGGCCCATCGCGTTCGGGTCGGCGTACGGCCTGCCCCCGGGGCCGTGGTGCAGGTAGTGGAACTCGGCCACGGTGGTGATTCCGGCGAGCGCCATCTCGGCGTACGTCGCGGTGGCCAGGGCGAGGTAGAGATCCGGGTCGAGCGCCTCGGCGACCGCGTACATCCGCTCGCGCCAGGTCCAGAAGCTGCCGCGGCCGGTCTGGGTGTGGCCGCGCAGGGCGCGGTGGAAGGCGTGCGAATGACAGTTGGCCAGGCCGGGCAGGGTGAGCCCGGCCAGCCGTACGGCTCCCGGGGGAGGCGACGCCTCGGGCCTGATCTCCACGATGCGGCGGCCCTCGACGCCGACGACCACGCTCTCGACGACCTCGCCGGGCGGCAGCCACGCCATCTCGCACCAGTAAGTCACATGCACCGGTCCTCCAGATGGGCGGCGTGGCGGTGATGCCACTGTAATGAACGTCCGTCCCCCGCGCCTCGTGCGGCCGTCAGCGGGTCGGTCCCCCAGCCGGCCGTACGGTGATCTCGGTGACGTGGGCGTCGGGCGTGGCCGTCAGCGCGGCCAGCACGGCCCGCGCCACCGATTCCGGCTCCAAGTATCTTCCCGGCTCGTACGGTCCTCCCTCCTGGGCCCGGATGCCTCTTTGCATGTCCGTGCCCACCCGCCCGGGGAAGATCGAGGTGACCCGCACGCCGTTGGCGTGCTCCTCCTCGCGCAGCACGTCGCCGAACGCGCGCAGGGCGAACTTGCTCGCGGCGTAGGCGCCCCAGTTGGGGTTGGCCCGCTGCCCGGCGCCCGAGTTGATCAGCACGACGTGCCCGCGCGCCGCCCGCAGCGCGGGCAGCAGCAGCCGGGTCAGCTCCGCGACGGCGATGACGTTGACCTCCATCAGCCGCCGCCACTCGTCGGCGGGGGTGTCGGCGAGGGACCCGACGCTGGCCACGCCCGCGCTGTGGACCAGCAGGTCGAGCCGGTCGATCCCCTCCACGTCGGCGGGGGTGAGCTCGGTGAGCTCGACCGCCCAGGGGCGGGCCGCCGGCAGTTCCGCGCACAGCGCGTCGAGCGCCGTGCCGTCCCGCCCGCCCAGGAAGAGCTCGCAGGTGGGGGCGAGGGCGCGGGCGATCGCCGCCCCCACCCCCCGCGAGGCGCCGGTGATCAGAGCCGTGGGTCGCATGGACCTCACCCTAGGGCGTCCGGAGGATCTTGCGCGCGCGTCACCGCCGCGGGCGCAGCGTCTCGGGGGTGGGACGCTCCAGGGTCAGGGCGTAGAGGTGGTGCGGGTAGCGGTGGTCGGCCGGCCGCACCCGCACCTCGCCGGCGGCGGCCTCCAGGATCACGCAGCGGTACCACTCGCCGTCCTCGAGGAACTCCCACTGCCCTGCGAGCACGTCGAGCCCGGCGCGGCGCACCTCCTCCTCGGCCCGCTCGTACGGCCCGGCCGCGCCGATGGGGTAGCCGAAGACGGTCAGCGGCTCCCACTCCTCACCGGCCCGCCGGACGTAGCCGAGCAGGGCGCCGTCGTCGTCCCTGCGGATCTCTCGCCTGTCTGTGTCGGGGTTCATGGTTGACCACCATACTCAAATTTGTACAAAAATTTGAATATGACATCGACGCGGGTGATGATCCTGGGCGTGCTGCTGGACGGGCCGCTGCACGGATACGAGGTGCGCAAGACGCTCGAACTGTGGGGCGCCCAGCACTGGGCCAACATCGCCTTCGGCTCGATCTACCACGCGCTGGGGAAGATGGCCCAGGAAGGCCTGCTGGAGGTGGTCGGCGACGGCGGATCCCCCGGCGGCGGCGCGCGCGGGCGCACGGTCTACGCCATCACGCCCGAGGGACGGGCCGAGTTCGACCGGCGGCTGCGCGAGCACTGGTCGGAGATCATGCCGATCGTCGACCCGTTCCAGGTCGCCCTGACGTTCATGGACCGGCTGCCGAAGGCCGACCTGCTGGCGGTCGTACGGGAGAGGACCGAGCGGCTGCGCATGGGGTTCGCGAGCTTCGAGCGGGCCCGCGACGCCAAGCGCGCGGCGGACGCCCCGCGGCACGTGGACGAGTGCCTGGCGCTGAGCGCGGCCGAGTACCGCGCCCAGCTGGAGTGGCTGGAACAGGCCGTCGAACGCATCCAGCGCGACGACATCCCCTGACCGACGAGGAGCCGGACGTGATCATTCATGCGCGGGAGCTGCGCAAGACCTACCACCCCCGCGGCCGCCGCGGCGGCCCGGCGGCAGAGCCCGTGGAGGCCGTGCGCGGAATCGACCTCGACGTCGCCGAAGGCGAGATCTTCGGCGTGCTCGGCCCCAACGGCGCGGGGAAGACCACGACGATCCGCATGCTGGCGACGCTGGTCGCGCCCACCGGCGGCACCGCGACGGTGGCCGGGCACGACCTGCTGACCTCTCCCGAGCAGGTGCGGCGCCACATCGGGTACGTCGGCCAGGCCGGCGGCGTGGACGAGAACAACACGGCCAGGGCTAATCTCCTGCTCGCCGCGCGGGTCAACGGCCTGACGGCGGCCGAGGCCGCCGCCCGCACCGGCGAGGTGCTCGCGGCGTTCGACCTGGCGGGCCTGGCCGACCGGCCGGCCCGCACCCTTTCCGGCGGCCAGAAGCGACGCGTCGCGATCGCGCTCGGCCTGGTGCACCGGCCGCCGCTGCTGTTCCTCGACGAGCCCACGACCGGCCTCGACCCGCACAACCGGGCGAACCTGTGGGACCGGATCAGGGCGCTGCGCGACGGCGGGACGAGCGTCCTGCTCAGCACCCACTACCTCGACGAGGCCGACGCGCTGTGCGACCGCCTGGTCATCGTCGACCACGGGCTCGTCGTCGCGGCCGGGACGCCCGCCGAGCTCAAACGGGAGATCGCCGGCGACGTGGTGTCCCTGCGGGTGTCCGACCCAGGTGGAGCGGCGCGCGTGCTGGACGGCCTGCCGTACGCGCGGGAGGTCAGGGCCGACGGCGACCTGCTGCGGGTCTACCTGGACGACGGCGAGCGGGCGCTGCCGCACCTGCTGGCCGCGCTCACCGGGCACGACCTGACCCTGGAGTCCGTCGCGCTCGAGCGGGCCACGCTCGACGACGTCTTCCTGCGCAAGACCGGCCGCTCGCTGCGCGACGCGGCCTGAACCCTCGAAAGGTCCGACGATGCTGAAACACACCGGCCTGTTCCTGGCCTACGAGCTGCGCAACACCGCCCGCAGCCCGGTCTGGCCGCTGTTCGGCCTCCTCCAGCCCGTCCTCTATCTGCTGCTGTTCGCTCCGCTGCTGGCCAACACCCGGCCCGGCGTGCCGGAGGAGCGGACGCTCGCCATGTTCACCCCCGGCGTGATGGTGATGATCGCGCTGTTCGGCTCGCTGTTCGTCGGCTTCGGCATGATCGCCGAGATCCGCACCGGGGTGCTCGAACGGCTCGCCGCGAGCCCGGCGAGCCGCCCGGCCATCGTCCTCGGCCGGACGCTGCGCGACATGATCGTGCTGGTCGCGCAGGCGGTGCTGCTCATCGTGGTGGCGCTGCTGATGGGCATGCGGCCCAGCCTGCCGGGCGTCGCCCTGATGCTCCTGCTCATGGCCCTGACCGGCCTGTTCGCCTCCGGCATGTCGTACGGCCTGGCCCTGGCCGTGCGGGACGAGAACGGCATGTCGCAGATTCTGCAGTTCTTCGCGCTGCCGCTGATCCTGTTCACCGGCATCCTGCTGCCGATGTCGCTCGCTCCGCAGTGGATGCGGACGGCGGCCCAGGTCAACCCGCTCTACCACGCGGTCGAGGCCGGGCGCGCGCTGTTCGCCGGCGACCTGGCAGGCCGCCACGTGGCGCTCGCGTTCGCCCTGATGGCGGTGCTCGCGGTGCCCGCCCTGGCCTGGTCGGTCCGCTCCATGCGCCACCTCGCCGGCTGACTGCTCCTGCCGGTCAGCCGCTCTTGAGGAAGTCCAGCAGGTCGTCGTTCAGGGCGTCCTTGTGGGTCACGAACAGGCCGTGCCCGCCAGTGGGGTACTCCTTGTAGACCGCCCCGGGGACGAGCGCGGCCGTACGGCGGCCGGTCAGCTCCACTCTGGCCGACATGTCGGCGGCTCCGTGCACGACGAGCGCGGGAACGGTGATCGCGCGCAGCCCGTCCCGGTGGTCGGCGTGGTAGAGCGCCTCGAACACCCGCGCGGTCGCCCACGGCGAGGTCGACAGGCACTGCGCGAGCGTCCAGTCGACGAGCGCCGGGGAGACGTCGTTGCCGAGGTGCGTGGCGAACCAGACCTGCGCCTGCCGGGCGAACCACTTCGGCCGGTCGGTCGCGAACTGGGCGGGCGTGGCCCGCAGCGCCTCCTCGGGGGCGCCCTCGGGGTTGTCCTCGGTCCGCTTGAGGAACGGCAGCACGGCGGAGACGAACGCCACCCGGGTGACGCGCTCCTCGCCGTGCCTGGCCAGGTAACGAGCGACCTCGGCGCCGCCCGCCGAGTGCCCGACCAGGGTCACCCGGCGCAGGCCGAGGTGCTCGATCAGCGCGGCCACGTCGTCCGCCAGGGTGTCCAGGTCGTAGCCGCCTGAGGGGCGGTCGGAGCGGCCGTGCCCGCGCCGGTCGAGCGTCACGCACCGGTAGCCGTGCTCGACGAAGAACGGCAGCTGGTATTCCCACATGTCGCTGTGCAGCACCCAGCTCGCCAGGAAGACGATCGGCTCGCCCTGCCCGTAGTCCTCGTAGGCCAGCCGCGTGCCGTCAACGGTCTCGAAGAACATCCGCACTCCTCAGGTCTCGGTCGAACACGTCCGAGCCTGGCGGACCGCGTGAAAAAGATCGATTACGTGAGAGATAAGCGGCGGGGCGCCCGGCCGAAGCGACCGGGCGCCCCGCCTCCGACCCGAGGTCACCGGACGCGCCCGCACGCGCGATGGCTCCGGCAACCGGGCGGTGGTGAAGGAGAGGTTACGCATCAGCGACGTTCCCGGTTCCCGGTCGAAAGAAGCTGTGGCCCGGTGTAAGGGCTGCTCACGGCTTTGCCATCGGCGTCTGCGGAGATCGCGGACCCGCCGGTCAGGACGAGACGAGGAACTGCGTGGCGGCGAGCTCGCGGTAGAGCTCGTCGGCCGCGACCAGCTCGTCGTGGGTGCCCCAGGCCCGCACGCGACCGGCCTCCATCACCACGATCCGGTCGGCCCCGGTCACGGTGGACAGGCGGTGGGCGATCACCAGGACCGTCGTCTCGCGCGCCACCTCCGCCACGACCTCACGCAGCCGCATCTCGTTGACCGCGTCGAGCTGGGAGGTCGCCTCGTCGAGCAGCAGCAGCCTGGGCCTGCGCAGCAGCGCCCTGGCGATGGCGACCCGCTGCCGCTCGCCGCCCGACAGCAGGATGCCGCGATGGCCGACCGGCGTCTCCAACCCCTCGGGCAGCCGCTCGACCAGGTCGTCCAGGCGCGTACGGGCGAGGGCGCGGGCGACCTCCTCGTCGGTCGCGCCGGGCGCGCCGAAGACGAGGTTCTCCCGCAACGTCCCCGCGAGCACGGGGGCGTCCTGCTCGACGTACCCGAGCATGGCCCGCAGCTCGCCGAGCGGCCAGTCGCGTATGTCGCGCCCACCGAGGGCGATCGTCCCCTCCTGCGGCTCGTAGAACCGCTCGATGAGGCCGAACACCGTCGACTTGCCCGCGCCCGAGGGGCCGACCAGCGCGGTCATGCCGCCGGCCGGCACCTCGAACGTCACGTCGTGATGGACCACCGGCCGGTCCTCGCCGTACCGGAAGACGACCCCGGAGAAGGTCACCCCGACCGGCTCGCCGCCGCCCCGCGCCACGGGCGCGGCGGCGGGTTCTGTGCGCAACGTGGCGATCTCCTGGATGCGGGTCACCGCGGCCAGGCCGTTCTGGATCTGGGTGAGGCTCTGGATGATCTGGCCGATCGGGGAGACCAGATAGAACAGGTACAGCAAGAAGGCGATCAGAGTGGAGATCTCCATCTCCCCCGACGCGACGCGCGCGCCGCCCACCCCCAGCACCGCGAGGAACGCGAGCTGGACCGACATCCAGGCGCCGATCCCGGCCAGCGAGGTCCACGCGGCGGCGGCCACACCCCGGTCGCGCGCCTCGACGGCCGCCGCGCCCACCACCGCGGTCTCCCGCGCCTCCGCGCCGCTGGCCTTGACCGTACGGAACGCCTGAAGGGCGCGGTCGAGCATCGAGCTCATCTCGCCGAGCGCCACCTGCGCCTGGAGCGAGGCCCGCCGGATGCGCGGGGCGATGGCCGCGCCCATGAGGGCGACCAGGCCCACGACGGCGAGCGTCACCCCGAGCAGCAGGCCGTCCATGATCGCCATCATCACGGCGGCGCCGAGGAACATGAAGACCGCCCCGACCAGGGACGCGAGCGCGTCCGTGCACACGGCCCGCAGCAGGGTCGTGTCGGAGCTGACCCGCGACAGCAGGTCGCCGGGCTTGAGCCGGTCCACGTCGGGCACCGTGAGCCGCAGGATGCGGTCCACCAGGCTCCGGCGCGAGTCGAGCACGATCGTCTCGCCCATCCGCTCCAGGAGGAACCGCCCGGCCGCCGAGATCAGCGCGCCTACCAGGACCGCGGCCGACAGCCCGAGCACCGGGCCGGCCAGCCCGCCGCCCGCGCCGAACGCGTCGATCACCCGCTTGGCCAAGACCGGCATGGCGAGCCCGGCGAGGCTGCCGACGAGGCTGAGCAGGCCACCCGTGAGGAGCACCCGCCGGTGGGGGCGCACCTGGCCGAGCAGCAGCCGCCATGAGGCGCGCTCCCCCAGGGACGCCTTCCCCCGTGGCGCGGGCCGGCCACCGTCAGGGCCGTCGCCCTCCGTCCCCATGGAGTCCCCCTCGCGCGAACCCGGCGTGCGATCTTCCGGAGACCCTAATCCACCGGAAACGCCGGTGCGCGCGAGGATTTCCGCGTCCTGGATCAGTCCACGTCGGGGACGTCGAGGTCGAACTCTGCGTCGCCGTCGTCGACGCGGCGCAGCTTGATGTCCTCCGCCCAGGCGTACGCGAAGCGCCGCACGGCGGCCACGCCCTCCTCGTCGAGGCCGCCGAACGCCTCGTCGGCCAGCAGGTCGACGGTCTCCAGCCGCTCGACCAGGTCCTCCACCCGCCACTCGTCGTCGTACCGCGCGCCGAGCTGTTCGAGCAGGCGGAAGGAGTACAGGCCGGACACCGAGGCCACGTCGGCGAAGTCGCGCGGCAGGCCGCGGTCCTGCAGAGCCCGGACCTTGAGGCCCACGGCGTCGTCCAGGCCGAGCACCCGGCAGGGGCCGATGTCGGCGGGACGGTCGCGCAGCGGCTCGCGGAGCAGGGCGACCTCGCACGACTGGCCGGTGATCTCGTCGGTGACGACGACGCGGCCGATGCGGGCGCCGGCCTCGCACACCTCGGCCGACAGGCCAGTGCTCCCGAACGCCCCGGCCAGCGCCGCGCCGATCTCCGCCAGCGGGGCCTCGCCGCCGGTGGCGAAGGTGAGGTCGTCGACGGAGCGCGAGACGCACCCGTGCGCCAGCAGCGCGTAGCCGCCGGCGAGCAGCAGGCCGTACCGGTCGAGGACGGGCCGCGCGTCCTCGATGAGGCGCAGGTGGAACGGCGGCGCCGGGAAGGCGGAAGACGCGGTCACCACCTCAGTATCGCCCGCGCACCCACCGTGACGATCCCTCATCCGGAGACCCCGTAGACCAGGCGGATCTCCCGGACGGTGTCCATGATCTCGTACCACGTGAGGCACAGCTCGGCCTCGGCCTCCTCGCCGCGTGCCTCCGCCGCCATCAGCCGGTCTCCCGTCAGCAGCGCCGCCTCCCGTTTGAGCTGGGCCGCCATCCGTTGGAACACGAACCGCTCGCGAGACTCCATAACCGCCCCTCCCGCCCCCCAACAGCTCTTACACAGCCTGAAATACCCACAGAACCGCCCGAAATGCTCAGCTGACGATCAGCACACGTTCCGGTAGGGCGTCCCTGGCAGGTAGCGCGCCCATTCCTGCCCGGTCAGGGTCCGTCCCGCCCGAGCGCACACCTGCCGCGCCACGAGCTCCCCGTCCACGGGCATCCCGAACAGGTCCCCGCTCTGGTCGGCGACGTACAGGCGCGCGCCGTCGGCGCTGAACGCCAGGGTCAGGCCGAGGTCGGCGAGCAGCGGGACGGCCCCGCCCAGCCGCCGCCCGGCGCGCACGTCCCACAACTGCACCGTCCCGCCCTCGCTCACCGTGGCGAGGACGTCTTCCCTGGGGGAGAAGGCCAGCGCGTTGATCTGCTCCATCGTCCCGTGCAGCGCCGGCGGCACCGGGGACGGGCCCTTGGCGTCCCAGAGGAAGATCCGGCCCGTGATGCCGCCCACGGCGATCTTGTCGCCGGCGGGGCTGACCGCGAAGGACTGCGAGGGCATGAACGCGCTTCCCCGCTGCCGCCCGGTGACCGCGTCCAGGATCCGCCCGTCGCCGCAGACGATCGTCCGTCCGCCGGCCCCGAAGGCGATGCCGCCGGTCTGCCGGTCGAGCCGGATGTCCCTGACCAGGCGGCCGCTGCGCGCGTCCCACTCGAGCAGGCGGTCTCCCCGCGTCCTGGAGCCGTTGCCCGCCTGCGTGAGCGTGGCCGCGAAGAGCGCGCCGTCCGGGCTGAACGCGTGACCGTCCACCATGAGGCCGGGCGGCACCCGGTAGTCCCACAGCGGTCGGCGTCCGGCGACGTCCCAGGCGCGCAGCCGGTCGAGGGTGACGTCGCTGATCACCATGGTCCGGCCCGTACGGTCGAAGACCGGGTCTCCCCAGCCGGCCGTGCCCGGCAGCGACCCGGCCTGTCTGCGGCGGGGCACGTCCCACAGCCGCAGGGGGCCGGACTCCTCCGGTTCCGTCGCCATCCAGCGGCCGTCGGGGCTCAGCGACGCGCGGAAGAACCGGCCCGGCGGGCGGACCCGCTCGGCCCGGGGCCGGATGTCCACGCTGACCACGGCCTCCTCCAGGAGGTAGCGCAGGGTGTGCCCGTCGGGGTCGAGGCGGACGTCCGCCACGTCGTCCTCGGCCCGGTAGCCGAACACCTGCCGGTGGTCGCGCACCCGCCAGACCCTGATGGACCGGTCGGCGAACCCCGCCAGGTAGCGCCCGTCTGCGCTGAACCTCAGGCCGGCGTCGACGGCGTTGGCGGGCTCGTTGGCCCCGCTCTCGGCCCAGGGCCAGTCGTCTCCCGCCTCGGTGACCCGCCGCCCTGTGGCGGCCGAGACGAGGGTGATCTGCCGGCCCCCGCAGGCCATCAGCGCGCCGTCCCGGCTGAAGGCGACGGCCCCCAGCTTCCCGGGGCAGGCCCCCCGGAATCTCGGGTCGCGGTCCTGCCCGGGCAGCCGCCGCACGTCCAGCCCGCCGGTCAGCGGGTCCAGCAGCGCGGCGATCCGTCCCCGGCGCGGCACGGCCGGCAGGTCGCCGGGCCAGCCGCTCCCCGCCGCCCGGCCGTGCGTCCGGCCGTACGTCCGGCCGGTCGCGAGGTCCCAGACGAAGCCGTTCAGGTCCTCCAGCACGACGACCTTCGACTCGTCGTCCGCGAACTCGATCCGCCCCTCCGACCGCGCGCCGGGAACGGCGAGTTCGGCCCGGACCCTGCCGGCCGCCAGATCCCACACCATCGCCCTGGCCGTGGTGATCAGCGCGACCGACCGGCCGCTCGGGCTGAGCGCCACGCCGAGCAGAGGCTCCGAGCGCGGGCCGGGCAGCGGGATCCGCCGCACCAGACGCCGGCTCCGCACGTCGTACAGGCCGATCTCGTCGTCCGAGACCGCGACGACCGTACGCCCGTCCCGGCTCAGCGCCCGCAGCCCGCCGCCCGGCGGGCGGAAGGCGGCGACCTCCGGCTGGTAGAGGGAGGACATCAGGCTCGACCGGGCCTCGGAGACGCCGTCGAGGCGCCAGGCGGCGACGCTCAGCAGCATGGCGGCGGCAGGGTCGGTGGTGCGCAACGTCCCGGCGCGCAGCGCCGCCTCCCGGCCGTTGGCCCGGTCGCGCTGGGCGGATATCTGGTCGCGTTGCCGGGCGATCCGGCTGCCCTGGTAGGCCGCCAGGCCGCCGCCCGCGAGGGACAGCGCGAGCAGCGCGGCCAGGGCCATCGTGAGCAGGCGACGGCCGCGGGCACGCCGGCGGGTCAGCGCGGCCGACGCGTCGAGGAACTCGCGTTCCAGGGCGTTCAGGGCGAGACGCCGCCGGCCGGTGGCCGCCCAGCCCACGGCCGCGTCCAGGCGGCCTCCCTGCATGAGGTCGGCGGGACGGCGGCCGGCCGCGGCCCACTGCCGGGCCCGCACGCGGATCTCCGCGTGCACCGGCAGGCCGTCCCACTCGTCGGCGAGCCAGGCCCGCAGCCTGGGCCAGGCGCGCAGCAGCGCCGGGCGGGCGAGGCCCACCTCGCCGTCCTTGCGCGACAGCACGTAGGCGAACACCCTGAGCACCTCGCCCGATCCGGGCGGCAACTCGTCCTCCGCCGCCCTGCGGGTGGCGAGCTCGCCCTCCGGGCCCACCGCGACCAGCCGGAGGAAGATCTGCGGCACCAGGTCGCGCTCCGCTGGGCCGAGCGCGTCGTACGCGCCCTCGGCGAGCGCGTCCAGGGCGGGGTCGGCCTCGCCCTGCGCGTGCACCGCCCGCGCCGCCCGGCTGCCCTCCGCGAGCAGCCGGGCCGTGTCCACCCGGGAACCCCCGCTGATCAGCGCCATCAGCAGGTCGCGGGCGGACGGGCGGGCGGCCGGGTCCTTGACGAGGGCCGCGCCGACCAGCGGGCGGAGCGACTCGGGCAGCACGGACAGGTCGGGATCGGCCGACAGCACGCGGTGCATCACCCCGCCCAGGCTCTCCGCCCGGAACGGGTCCTCGCCCGTGGCGGCGAACAGCACGATCCCGCCCCAGGCGAACATGTCGGCGGCGGGGCCGGCACGCTGCCCGGTGAACACCTCCGGCGCCATGTACGTCGGCGTCCCGGCCACCAGGCCGGTGCTGGTCAGCGACATCTCCAGGGTCCTGGCGACGCCGAAGTCGATCACACGGGGGCCGTCCGGGCCGAGCAGCACGTTGTCGGGTTTGAGGTCGCGGTGGACGACGCCGGCGTCGTGGATGGCGGTCAGCGCCGTGGCGATCGCGGTTGCCAGCCGGTGCAGGCCGTCCCCGGCGAAGACGTGCCCCTCCTGCACGGCCCGGCGCAGGCTCCGCCCCTCGACGTACTCGCTGACGATGTACGGCCTGGGCCCGTCGAGCTCGGCGGCGATGACCGGCGCGGTGCAGAACGACGCCACCCGCCGGGCGGCGGCGGCCTCCCGGCCGAACCGCTCTCTCAGCTCCGGATCCGCCGCGGCGTCGCCGTGCAGCACCTTGACCGCCACCCGGCGGCCGTCGCCGTCGTACGCCTCGTAGACGACGCCCTGGCCGCCGGAGCCGAGCCGCCCCGCCAGCCAGTAGTCCCCCAGCCGCTCCGGATCCTCGGGCAGCAGCGTCCCCGTCATCGATCACCTCTCGCCGGGATTGGACGCGGGCGGGGCCGCTCAGGTTCAGCGTCGGTTCAGCGGCCTTCGGTTCGCCTTTCGGTTCTCGGCGGGCCACGGTTCTCAGCGGGCCACGGTTCTCGGCGGGCCTTGGTTTCAGCGGGCCATGGTTTTCAGCGAGCCACGGTTCTCAGCGAGCACGGGGCCGGCCCGACCGCCAGTGGCGCCCGGGGTGGTCCGCCCCCGGCCGGGGATGGGGCGACACGACCCGCCGCCGGTGGCGCCGGGCGGGCAGCACGGGCAGCACGGGCGCGGGCAGGTCGTGGCGGCCGGAGACGAACTCCTGCACCGCGATCTTCGCCCGGATGACCGGGCGGCGCCAGCGCTCCTCCCGGTGGATCGCCTTGGCCATCAGCCGCGGCCGGGGCCGCCTCGCCCGCTCCGAGTAGCACCAGCGGGCCCAGGGCGAGCCGGGACGGGCCACCCGCACC
This sequence comes from Microbispora sp. NPDC046973, assembly GCF_040644495.1. NCBI lineage: Bacteria > Bacillati > Actinomycetota > Actinomycetes > Streptosporangiales > Streptosporangiaceae > Microbispora > Microbispora sp. NPDC046973. Next base: position 30,498 of record NZ_JBEYWQ010000014.1, read on the forward strand.
GCCCCCACGTACAGCAGCGGCGGCACGAACAGCCCCAGCAGGCCGCTCCAGATCTTCCCCTTGAGCAGGGTGATCATGGCGAAGACGAGGTTGACGAAGAGGAACGCGGGGGCCGTCCAGTGGCCGCCGCCGTCCGCGCCGTTCCAGGTGAGCGGGCGCAGCCCGAGCAGCAGCAGGCCGGTGGCGGCGATGGCCACGAAGACCGCGTCCACGGAGGTGCGGCCCTCCTCCTGCCAGTAGACGTCGCGCAGGTGCAGGATCAGCGCGAACTCGTCGAGCACGAGGGCCGCGCCCACACCGAACACGGCGGAGGAGAAGGAATACCACCCCGTGGACACGCCCGACAGGACCAGCCCGGCCACCCCGCCGAGCAGCGTGAGCACCACGCCGAACACCACGTGATGGATGTGCATCTCGCCCACGCTGACGTTGCCGAGCCACCGCGCCCGCGCCCTGATCAGCCGTACGTTCACCCGCGTGAAGACGAACGCCGTGATCAGTGCGACGAAGAAGCAGAACAGCGGCAGGCGGTGCGCCTCGATGATGCGTTCGTGAAACCAGTCGGTCATCAAACGATCCCCCGGCCTCCGATGCTACGGGGCGGCGGGAGTGGTCAGGCGAGGAAGCCGCGCAGCAGGGCCGCCGTGCCCTCCAGGTGTTCGGCGACCGCCCGTTCCGCCGCCTCGGGGTCGCCGTCCAGGATCGCGGCGGCGATGGCGGCGTGCTGGACCGCCGCGTGCTCGATGTTGGGCCGCAGCACGGGGATCGCGTTGAGCAGGTCGGTGACCCGCAGCCGGGCGTCGGCGCAGGCGGCGGCCAGCAGCGGCGAGCCGCTCAGCTCCGCGATCGCCAGATGGAACGCGATGTCCATCCGGCGGTAGTCGGCCGGGGCCGCGTCGTTCACCCCGGACAGCCGGGCCGCCAGCGTCTCCCGCTGCAGCGGGGTCAGCTCGGTGGTCGCGAGCACCCGGGCCGCCCCGCACTCGACGGCCATCCGGAACGTCAGCGCGTCCTCGAGATCGTCTTCGCCCATGCGGGTGACGGCCCTGCGCAGGTCGCCCTTGCGCGGGCTCGGCGGCCGGTAGACGACGAAGGCCCCGCCGTACCGGCCGCGCCGTACGTCGAGGTAGCCGGCCTCCTGCAGGGCGCGGATCGCCTCGCGCAGCGTGACCCTGCTGATGCCGAGCCGGGTGGCCAGCTCGCGCTCCGGCGGCAGCTTCTCGCCGTGCGGGACGACGCCGAGCTTGATGGCCTGGAGCAGGCGCTCGACGGTCTCCTCGAACGCGTTGCCCGCCCGCACCGGCCGGAGCAACGACACCGCGCCGGTGATCCCCACGGCCGCGTCCCGCGACGCGGGCGCGCTCGGAGTCCGGGGAGCGGAGACGGACGCCTCCGCCGGGGTGATCTCCATGCGCATCGTCCCTCCACCCGTCACCGCGGGTCCCCCGTCCCTGAGATCGAGGTTAAACCCCCCGGACATTGTTGACGACGAGGGGAACATGGTGCTTGCATGCCCTCAATGGTCTGATTCCAGACTTTTGGACGGGAGGCACCGTGCTCAGCGTGGAGCGACTCCGCGATGACGTCGAAGCGGGCCGCGTGGACACGGTCCTGCTCGCGGTCACCGACATGCAGGGGCGGCTGCAGGGCAAGCGGCTGTCGGCGCGGTACTTCCTGGAGGAGGTGCTGGACCACGCCGCCGAGGGCTGCAACTACCTGCTCGCGGTGGACGTCGACATGAACACCGTGGACGGCTACGCGATGTCGTCCTGGGAACGCGGCTACGGCGACTTCGTCATGCGGCCCGACCTGTCGACGCTGCGCCGCGTGCCCTGGCACGAGGGCACCGTGCTGCTGCTGGCCGACCTGGTGTGGGAGGACGGCGCGGACGTCGTGGCCTCCCCCCGGCAGATCCTGCGCCGCCAGCTCTCCCGGCTCGCCGAACGCGGCTGGACCGCGTACGTCGGCACCGAGCTGGAGTTCGTGGTCTACGACGACAGCTACGAGCAGGCCTGGCAGCGGGGCTACCGCGACCTGACCCCCGCCAACCTCTACAACGTCGACTACTCGCTGCTCGGCACCTCCCGCATCGAGCCGCTGCTGCGGAAGATCAGGCTCGGCATGGAGGGCGCCGGGCTGTACGTCGAGTCGGCCAAGGGCGAGTGCAACCTCGGCCAGCACGAGATCGCCTTCCGGTACGCCGACGCGCTGACCACCTGCGACAACCACGTGTTCTACAAGAACGGCGCCAAGGAGATCGCCGCCCAGGAGGGCAGGTCGATCACGTTCATGGCCAAGCCCAACCAGCGCGAGGGCAACTCCTGCCACATCCACATCTCGCTGCGCGACGCCGACGGCACCCCCGTGATGGCGGGCGGCGAGCCGCACGGGCTGTCGCGGATCGGACGCGGCTTCGTGGCCGGGCAGCTCGCGGCGATGCGGGAGCTGACCCTGCTCTACGCCCCCAACATCAACTCCTACAAGCGGTTCGTGCCCGGCAGCTTCGCCCCCACTGCGGTGAAGTGGGGCGTGGACAACCGGACGTGCTCGCTGCGGCTGGTCGGCCACGGCCCCTCCCTGCGGATCGAGAACCGGGTGCCGGGCGGCGACGTCAATCCGTACCTCGCGGTCGCGGCCATGATCGCGGCGGGGCTGCGCGGCATCGACGCCGGGCTGGAGCTGGAGGAGCCGTTCGGCGGGAACGCGTACGACTCCGGGGCCGAGCGGGTGCCTGCCACGCTCCGCGACGCCCTGGCGCTGTGGGAGGGGTCGCCGATCGCCGAGGAGGCGTTCGGCAAGGACGTGGTCGAGCACTACGCCAACAACGCGAGGGTCGAGCTGGCCGCCTTCGACGCGGCGGTCACCGACTGGGAGCTCTATCGGGGGTTCGAACGGCTGTGAAGATAGTCAATCCGGCGACCGAGGAAGTGATCGCCGAGGTCGAGATGGCGGACGCCGCCGAGGTGGACCGCGCGGTCGAGCGGGCCGCCCGGGCCTTCCCCGCCTGGCGGGCGGTCGCCCCGGGCGAGCGGGCCCGGCTGCTGCGCCGCTTCGCGCAGGTCGTGGAGGACCACGCGGAGGAGCTGGCGCGGCTGGAGATCACAGGAGCCGGGCACACCGTCGGCAACGCCCGCTGGGAGGCGGGCAACGTCCGCGACGTGCTGAACTTCTACGCGGGCGCGCCCGAGCGCAACCACGGCAGGCAGATCCCGGTGCCGGGCGGGGTGGACGTCACGTTCGCCGAGCCGCTGGGCGTGGTCGGGATCATCGTGCCGTGGAACTTCCCGATGGTCATCATGACCTGGGGAGTCGCCCCGGCCCTCGCCGCCGGCAACACGGTGATCGTGAAGCCGGCCGAGTGGACCCCGCTGACCGCGCTGCGGCTGGCCGAGCTCGCCCTGGAGGCCGGGCTGCCCGAGGGCGTGCTCCAGGTCGTCCCGGGCGAGGGCGAGGTCGCCGGCGCCCGGCTCGTCGAGCACCCGGACGTACGCAAGATCGTGTTCACCGGCTCGACCGAGGTCGGGAAGCTGATCGGCGCCAAGGCCGCCGGGCAGGTCAAGCGGGTGACGCTGGAGCTGGGCGGCAAGAGCGCCAACATCGTCTTCGCCGACGCCGACCTCTCCCGGGCGGCCGAGTCGGCGCCCATGGCGGTCTTCGACAACTCCGGCCAGGACTGCTGCGCCCGCTCGCGCATCCTGGTGGAGCGTTCCGTCTACGACGACTTCCTCGTGCGGCTGGCGCAGGCCGTGCGGGAGGTGAAGGTCGGCGACCCGAACGACCCGGCGAGCCAGATGGGCCCGCTGATCAGCGCGGAACATCGGGAGCGGGTCGCGTCGTTCGTCACGGAGTCGGACGTGTACGCGGCCGGGACCTGCCCGAGCGGGCCCGGTTACTGGTTCCCGCCCACCGTGCTGGCCGGATCGTCCTCGGAGTCGTTCCGGCGGGCGTTCACCGACGAGATCTTCGGCCCCGTCGTGTCCGTCGTCCCCTTCGAGCACGAGGCCGACGCCGTGCGGATCGCCAACGACACGGCGTACGGGCTGTCGGGGTCGATCTGGACCCGCGACGTGGGCCGGGCGCTGCGCGTGGCCCGGGCGGTCGAGGCGGGCAACCTGTCGGTCAACTCGCACTCCAGCGTCCGCTACTGGACCCCGTTCGGCGGCTTCAAGCAGTCGGGCCTCGGCCGGGAGCTCGGCCCGGACGCCCTGTCGGCCTTCACCGAGACCAAGAACGTCTTCATCTCCACGGAGTAGATCAATGCAGCGTTTGCAGGACCGCGTCGCCGTCATCACCGGGGCGGGCAGCGGCATCGGGCTGGCCACGGCCCACCGGTTCGCCCAGGAGGGCGCCAAGGTCGTGGTGGCCGACCTCGACGAGGAGGCCGGCGCGAAGGCGGCCGGGGAGGTCGGCGGCCTGTTCGTCAAGGTGGACGTGGCCGACGAGGACGACGTGGCCCGGATGTACCGGACCGCGTTCGAGGAGTTCGGCAGCGTCGACATCGCGTTCAACAACGCGGGCATATCCCCGCCGGACGACGACTCCATCCTGGAGACCGGCATCGACGCCTGGCGCCGGGTGCAGGAGGTCAACCTCACCAGCGTCTACCTGTGCTGCAAGCACGCGATCCCGTACATGCAGCGGCAGGGCAAGGGCTCGATCATCAACACCGCGTCGTTCGTCGCGGTCATGGGCTCGGCCACCTCGCAGATCTCCTACACCGCCTCCAAGGGCGGCGTGCTGGCGATGAGCCGCGAGCTGGGCGTCCAGTTCGCCCGCGAGGGCATCCGGGTCAACGCGCTGTGCCCCGGCCCTGTGGACACCCCGCTGCTGCGGGAGCTGTTCGCCAAGGACCCCGAGCGCGCCCAGCGCCGTCTCGTCCACGTGCCGATCGGCCGCTTCGCCCGGGCCGAGGAGATCGCCGCGGCGGTCGCGTTCCTCGCCTCCGACGACGCGTCGTTCATCACCGCCTCCGAGTTCCTCGTGGACGGCGGCATCTCCGGCGCCTACGTCACTCCGCTGTAGGGGGCATGCCATGGCTCGTCCCGTGATCGGCGTGACGTGCTACGTCGAGCCGGCGAAGTTCACCGTCTGGGACATGCCGGCGGCGCTGCTGCCGTACATGTACGTCGACCACATCGCGCGGGCCGGCGGACAGCCGGTGATCCTGCCGCCCGCCGGGGAGCCGGCCGCGCTGGTGGAGCGGCTGGACGGGCTCATCATCGCGGGCGGGGGCGACATCGACCCCGCCCGCTACGGCGCGCCCCCCGCGGCGCAGACCGGATATGTCCGGGAGTTCCGCGACGAGGCGGAGTTCGGGCTGATGGAGGCCGCCCTGCGCACCGGCCTGCCGTTCCTCGGCATCTGCCGGGGCCTGCAGGTGCTCAACGTGGCGCTCGGCGGCACCCTCCACCAGCACCTGCCCGACGTGGTCGGGCACACCGCCCACTCCCCCGCCCCCGGGACGTTCGGCCGCCTCCCCGTACGGCTCTCGCCCGGGTTGGCCAAGATCTACGACGGCGAGGACCTGACGCCCGCCCACTATCACCATCAGGCGATCGACCGTCTGGCGGACGGGCTGGAGGTCACCGCCCGCTCCGACGACGGCACGATCGAGGCCGTCGAGGTCACGGGCGCGGCGTTCGCCCTGGCCGTCCAGTGGCACCCGGAGGCCGACGAGGACGGCCCGCTCTTCCACGCCCTCGTCGAAGCCGCCCGCCGCTGACAGCTCAGGAGGATTGAAGCCGGTCACAAGCGATGGGCAAGCCTCGTGGCCGACACTCCGTGGACCATGAGGCTCAATCACGGCAGAGTTTTCGGCGGCAGAGTTCCCGTCGTCCATCAGCGCACCCCCACCGAGTGCGGCCCCGCCTGCCTCGCCATGGTCCTCGGCGCGTACGGACACCACGTGGAGGTGCGCGAGCTCGGCGAGGAGATGGGCGTCGGCCGTGACGGCACCTCCGCGCTCACCCTGCTCAAGGCGGCCAGGCGGCGAGGGCTGGAGGCACGGGCCTTCTCCCTGCCTCCCGACGGGCTGGCGCACGCGCCGCTCCCGGCGATCGCGCATTGGAAGGGCGACCACTACGTCGTCGTCGAGCACCACGGGCCCGGCGCAGTCACGGTCGTCGATCCCGCGACGGGCCGTCGTCGCGTCACCGGCGCCGAACTCGCCCATGACTACAGCGGCGTGCTGCTCGTCTTCACCCCGGGCTCCGGGTTCCGGCGGACCCGACGTCCGCGGCGGGGCCGCTGGTGGCGGTGGCCGGCCGCCGTCGCCTTCACCGGCCGCCGGCGGCTGCTCGCACTGCTGGTGGCGCTCAGCGTCGTCATGCAGGCGTTCGGCTTCGCCCTCCCCGCGCTGACCGAGCTGGTCGTCGACCGGGTGCTACCGGCCGGCGACCACGACCTGCTGGCCGTCGCGGGTCTCGGGATGGTGGGCCTGGTCGCCGCGTACGGACTGGTCCGGGCGCTGCGCGGATACGCCGTGGTCGCGCTCAGGGTGAGCGCGGACGGCGAACTGGTCCGCGTGACGGGCGAACGACTCCTCGCGGCGCCCTACCGGTTCTTCGCGCTGCGCGGCTCCGCCGACCTGGTCAACCGCGTGCTGGCGACCTCCCTGATCCGGGAGGTCCTCACCAACCAGGTGACGCTCGCCTTCCTGGAGGCTCCGCTGGCCCTGGGATACCTGGTCGCGATCAGCGCGCGAAGCCCGCTGGTCGGCGGCTGCCTGGTCGCGTTCGCCCTCGCCCAGGTGGGCCTGCTGCTCCTCACCCGGCGCCGCGTCGGCGACCTGGCCCACCGCGAGACGGAGGCCCGCAACGACCTGCAGAGCAGACTGATCGAGGGCCTGCGCGGCATCGAGACGGTCAAGGCCTCCGGCTCCGAGCCGCGGATCGCCGGCAGATGGGCGACGGCCGTCGCCGCCGTCGCCGAGCGGTCGGGAAGAAGCGGCCGGGCGCAGGCCCTCCAGGACGCCCTGCTCGGTGCCCTGCAGTTCGCCGCCCCGCTCACCCTCGTGTGGGTGGGCGCCCGCCAGGTGGCGGACGGAGCGCTGACGCTCGGCGGGATGCTCGCGTCGCAGGCTCTGGCGGGCGCCGCGCTGGCCCCGTTGAGCTCGCTGGTCGCCGGGCTGCAGGCCGTCCAGACGGTCCGGCCGCACGTGGAGCGCCTGGCCGACGTCTGGCACGCCGAGCCGGAGCCGGTTCCCGCCGCCCCGGTCACCCGTACGCTCGCCGGACGGATCGAGCTGGATCGCGTCGGCTTCCGCTACGGCCCGGACAGCCCGTGGATCCTGCGGGACGTCACCTTCACCGTCCGTCCCGGGCAGAAGGTCGCGCTGGTCGGCGCCTCCGGATCCGGCAAGACCACCCTGGCCCGGCTGATCCTGGGGCTGCTCACGCCCAGCGAGGGTGAGATCCGCTACGACGGCGTGCCCGGCGCCGCCTTCGATCCCGGCGCCCTGCGCCGCCAGTTCGGCGTGGTGCCGCAGGAGCCCGTCCTCTTCCACGGCACGATCTTCGACAACATCGCGCTCAACGTTCCCTCCGCTACCCGGGAGCAGGTGGAGCGGGCAGCCCGGGCGGCCCGCCTCCACGAGGAGATCTCGGCCATGCCGATGGGCTACCACACGCTGCTCATCGACGGCGGCGGGCTGTCGGGCGGGCAGCGTCAGCGGCTCGCGCTCGCCCGCGCCCTGCTGTCGGAGCCGAGGATGCTGCTGCTCGACGAGGCCACGAGCCACCTCGACACCGCGACCGAGACCGCGATCGAGGAGAGCCTGCGCGGCTTCGCGGGCACCCGCGTCGTCATCGCCCACCGGCTGAGCACCGTGCGGGACGCCGACCTCATCCTCGTGCTGGACCGGGGCCGGGTCGTGGAGGCGGGCGGCCGCGACGAGCTGCTCAGCCGGGACGGGCACTACGCGCGCCTCGTCGCCGCGCAGCGGCTGGGCGCCTGACCTTCACGAACTGCGAATTAAGCAGGCCACAAGTCGCTTACCTCCGTCACGCAATCCGGTTCCAAGACGATCAAGGCAGGCTCTGGGACACGGGGGGAGCCGCCCGGCTCCCGACGCGACCGAAAGGAGAAGACCATGAGCGCACAGCCCAAGACCGAGCTGCGGGACCTTTCCGAGGTGGGCGCCGAGCTGGACGAGAGCCGGCTGGAGGGCATCACCGGCGGGATGCCCGACCCCATGGCCGCACGCACGCGGTCGGGCGCGGGCTACGACGACTACCTGTGCTGAGGGGGCGGTCATGACGGCTCGCACCGTTCGAACGGTCCTCACCGCCATCGACGCCGTGGGCGAGGAACTGGACGAGGAGCGCCTGCGCGGCGTGACCGGCGGCCAGGCCCCGGAGTTCGACAGGACCGGCTCCTATGCCGACAACATGTGCAAGTACGACGACATCGCCGTCTGACACATGCTCACGGCGTCACGGCGTGACCCGATCGGGTGAAGCACGGCTGTGACGCCGAGGTGGGGGCGCCGCCCCGGTGGCCCCAGTGGCCCCGGTAGCGGCGCCCCCACCCGCCAGGCCCGCACGATCAGGCCCCGTCGGTCCAGTCCCCTCCGTCCAATCCGCGCCCAGGTCTGTTTGGTCACGTCGAAAGGCCCTCCGTTGCGCTCTTCTCACGTTCTCGTGCTCACCGGCGAGGACGACCCGCACGCCGAGCGGGTCAGCGGTCTGCTCGCCCGGCGCGGCGCGCGCGTCAGCGTCTTCGACCCCGGCGACTTCCCGGTCCACGCCAAGGTGGACCTCGGCTACGGCGCCGGCCTCGGCACCCGCCGCATCCTGCGCGGCGATAAGGAGACGATCGACCTCGACACGGTGACCGCCGTGTGGTGGCGCCGGCCGACTCCCCCGCGCCCGCACCCGGAGATCGCCGATCCGGCGGTGGCCGCGCACACCGTGCAGGAGTGCAAGAGCCTGCTCGGCGATCTGTGGGAGCAGCTGCCGTGCCGCCAGGTGCCCGCGCGCGAGTCGGTCTTCCGCCGTTCCGGCCAGAAGGCCTCCCAGCTCGCCCTGGCCGCGGAGCTCGGATTCGCGATCCCGGAGACGCTGATCAGCACGGACGCCGAGTCGTTCCTCGACTTCCACGACCGGCACGACGGCCGCGTCATCACGAAGGCCTTCCACGTCCCGCTCATCGAGGGCGTCGCGGGCGGACTCACCGCGACCCGCCTCACCGAGCCGGTGTCGCCGCGCGACCTCGCGTACGCCGACGGCCTGCGGTTCTGCCCGGTGATCGTGCAGGAGATGGTGCCGAAGCGCGTCGAGCTGCGGGTCACCATCGTCGGGCGGCGGATCTTCGCCGCCGAGATCCACTCGCAGGCGTCCAACCGATCGAGCCTCGACTGGCGGTACTACGACACCCGGACTACCCCGCACCGGCCCCATCGGCTGCAGGAGGAGATCGCCGACCGGTGCCTGGAGCTGATGGACCGGCTCGGCCTGCTGTACGGCGCCGTCGACCTGATCGTCACGCCGGACGACCGTCACGTCTTCCTTGAGGTCAACCCCAACGCGCAGTGGCTGTGGGTCGAGAACATGACCGGCCTGCCGATCAGCGAGGCCCTCTGCGACCTCCTGCTCGAACCGGCCTGACGTCCCCTTCGCGAACGAGCCCGACAGATCCCGCCCAGAGGAGCCCGACATGCCGTCGCACAGCGTTGTCCACACTGGCGTTCTTCCGTCTGCCGGCCTGCTGGCCGACGTCCTGGCGTACCTGCGCCGGATCAGCGACCTGGAACCCGCCGAAGCCAGGGACCTGCTGGGCGACCTGCGGGCGCAGCACGAGGGCGCGCCGATGCGCCTGGTGTGGCAGCGCGACCACCCCGGCGGCGGCTGTCACTACGACATGCTGATCCCGGTGGCGGACGGCACGGTCTCGATCGCCTTCGCCCCCGACCGCGCGCTGCCCTGGCCGCTGCGGGGCAGCCGCAACTCCGGCGAGCAGGTCGTCGTCCGGGTCAACGGCATGGAAGTCGCGATGGAGCAGGCCATGGCGGTGCTGGACGAGCTGTGGAGCGACGCCTCGGTGGCGAGCAGGCTGGTCGACGCCGCCCTGGTGGCGCAGGAGCTGTCCGACGACCCGGTGGACCTGTCCGCCGCCGAGTTGCAGGACGCCCTCGACGCCTTCCGGCGGGCCCGGGGACTGCTCACGGTCGAGGCCACCCGCGCGTGGATGACCGAACGCGGCCTCGACCACGCCGGCCTGGAGGACATCGTGGCCCAGGAGGCCGGGATCGCCCGGCTGCGCCGGCGCGTCGTCGGCGACCGCGCGGACGGCCTCTTCACCGCCCAGCCCCGCTCCTACGACCGGCTGTGCGCGCTGTCCCTCCGGTATCCCCGGCCGGAAGCAGCCCGGGCCGCCGCCGGCCGGCTGCGGAGCGGCGGGGCGGACCCCCTCGCCTCGGCCGCCGCCGAGACGCTCGACCACGGCGCGGACGCCCGCCTGCGCCGCCTGTTCCGCGCCGAACTCGGCCTGGGGGCGGCGAACGCCGCACCCGGTGACGTCCTCGGCCCATACGGATCCGAGCCCGTGGTCACCCAGGTGGTGGAGGTCAGGCCCGCCGTCTTCGACGACGCGACCCGGCGAGAGATCGAACAGCGGCTTTTCGACGACTGGCTCGCCGGGCGGCGGCGCGAAGCCCGCGTGGAGTGGGTGTGGGGCGACGCCCGGCGCACCGACGCCGTCAACCAGGCCCTGCGGGCTCCCGCGACCGCAGGCGCCGCTGCGGCCCGGTAGAGCGCCGGACCCCCTCAGAGCGCCGGACCCCCGCAGAGCGGCGGGCACGTCAGCGGGAAGAGGACGGAAGCGGTGGAGGCGGCGTCATGTCCAGCGCCCGGGCGATCGCGCCCGTGATGCGCGCGGCCTCTTCCACCGCGAGCGCCCTCAGTCCCGCTGCGTCACGCTCCCCGAAGTAGGAGCGGCCCATCCTGAACTCGGCCCTGGCGATCGCCGTGCCGCGCTCGACGTTCTGGACGTCCCTGTCCCCGTTGACGGTGACGCCGACCTCGACCTTCCGCAGCCCCGTCTGGCTCCACCAGGCGCGCCACTCCTCGGAGTCGTTGAGGGCCCGGTCCAGCGCGTGGGCCGCGTTCTCGTACTGCCGCGGCGCGCTTTTCCAGGCAGAGCCCCGGCGTGTGTCGTACCACCGGCCGTCCGCCGGCAGGCCGGACAGCAGGGGATCGAACTCCTCGTACCAGTCCAGGCCCGCGACGTCCCACAGCACGTTCGCGACGACGTCCACGAGCAGTTCGGCCTCCCCCGCGTCCCACTCCTCGTCCTCGGCCGCCGCCGGATCGGCGAGCACGGCCTCGTACCGCTCCCGCCCGGCGGCGATCACCGCGTACAGCAGGTTCTCGTACGCGTCCCCGGCGAGTGGGATCGGCGGGCGGCCCTCGTCGCCGACGTCGGGGACCGGACGTCCCTCAAGAGGGAGCCCGGCGAGCGCACGCACCTTCGCGGCGAGGTGCCCGCAGAAGACCTTCACCTCCTCCGCGGCCACCGACGACAGGCGCTCGCCCAGCAGATCGGCGCTGTCCTCGTCGATCACCCCGTCGAGCGTGCCGACCAGCTCCCAGAAGATCTCGTCTGTCACCGGCCAAGCGTCCACGCTCTCACCCCCGAACACAATCGGGCCGGGGGTGACCACGGGTCCTTCCGTTGAAGGACGTCCGCCGAGCCGAGTCGTCTTCAGCCGTCGACGCCTTCGTCCGGAGGACGGTGACACGGCATCACGGCTGCGCTCCAGCCGGCCTGAGGCGAACCGCCTCGGCGGCGCTTCCTCAGCGCGTCGCGCAGTAGGCCTTCGCCTGCCGGAGACGCCCCCGAGAACGGCGATTCCACTTGTGACGCCCGCCACAGCGCCTGTGCGGAGGCTCGGGCAATGCAACCGATTTCACTTCCGCGCCACCTGCGCGTTCAGCCCCACATTGGCGATAAAGGAACGGCGCACCCGCACATAGAAACGACACATTCTTTGACGAATGCGAGCGGGGAGAGATATGGTCAATTAACCAATGATCGCCGCGTCGTCGGCACGTTTCACGCTGCTTTCGTGCGAGGGATAGACCGTGTTATACGCCGTGCTCGGACCGTTCCTGGCCATGAAACCCTCGGGGGACGTGATCGCCGGGCTCGCCCCGAGGCACCGGCAACTCCTGGCGTTGTTCCTGCTCAACCCGAACGTCGCGGTCCATCGGGACACGCTCATCGATCTGTTGTGGAATCGCCGTCCCACTAAATCGGCGCCGCGTAATCTTACCACCTACATCGCACAGGTGCGGCGGCGGCTCTCGCCACGCGACCCCGCCCTTTCCCCGCTGCACACAGTGGAGGGCGGGTACCTTCTTTCCGTCCCACCGGCATCCGTGGATGCTGCAGTATTCAACCATTTCGCGGCACAGGGCAGAATCGCCCGCGAAAATGGCGATTACCACAATGCGGCGAGGATGTTCGAGAACGCGCTGAGCCTGTGGCGGGGCGACGCCCTGCTCGGCATGAGGCACGTGGACGAGCTCTCCTCGTGGGCCGAACGGCTCGACGAGGACCGGCGCGCGGTGACCGAGGACCTCTTCGACGTACGGCTGGCGCTCGGGCACCACCACGAGATCGTCGGCGGCCTGGCCCAGTGGGCGAGGCGTCACCCGTTGCGCGAACGACCGCACCGGCAGCTCATGCTGGCGCTGCACCGGTCGGGCCGCACCCACGACGCCTCGGCGTCCTATCAGCGACTGCGCCGGACCCTGGTCGACCGTCTCGGCACCGAGCCGTCCCCCGACACCCAGGCCCTCCACCAGCGGATCCTCACGGGCGACGACCTTCCGTCCGCGCTGACGTGTCTCCGCGCGGGGCATCGGCCGGCGCGTGAGTGCGATCACCGCTCGTAACGAAGGCCCGCAGAACGGATACCTTGATCGAGGAAATCGGGGCGATCCCGCCGGTTACGGGGATGGCGGCGAACCACTAGGCTTGCCAGCACCACCGGTGATCCCGTGCGGGAGAGCGTCCTGGCATCCGGTCAGGGCCCCTGAAGGAGCAAGCCCTCCCCGCGAACCTCTCAAGGCAAAGGACCGTGCGGGCCAGGTGACCTCTGGAAAGAAGGCCGTAAGGCCTCGCCGAAGGTGAAAGTCCGGCAAAGATCGGACGAAGCTCTCAGGCGCCGATGACAGAGGGGGAGGATGCCCGATAGTCAAACGCAGCATCCGTCCTTCCGAGGTGGGCATGTCCCGATCCACCCCGCTCCGCGGGGTCCACGAAAGCCTGGGCGCGACCCTGACCGACTTCGCGGGCTGGCAGATGCCCCTGCGCTACGGCAGCGAGTCGGCCGAGCACAACGCGGTGCGCACGGCCGCGGGGCTGTTCGACCTGTCCCACATGGGAGAGATCTTCGTCGTCGGCGCACAGGCGGGCGAGGCGCTCGACCGCGCTCTCGTGGGGCACCTCAGCGTCCTCGCGCCCGGCCGCGCCCGCTACACGATGATCGTGAACGAGACCGGCGGCATCCTCGACGACCTCATCGTCTACCGCCTCGACGAGGACCAGTACATGGTCGTCGCCAACGCCTCCAACTACGCCCTCGTCGCCCGTGAGCTCGCCGACCGCGTCCGGGGCTACGACGCGCGGGTGACCGACCGGTCGGACGAGTACGCGCTGGTCGCGGTGCAGGGCCCGCGCAGCGCCGAGATCCTCGCCGCGCTGACCGACGCCGACCTCGACGAGCTGAAGTACTACGCCATCGTCCCCGGCGTCGTCGCGGGCACGCCCGCCCTGATCGCACGCACCGGATACACCGGCGAGGACGGCTTCGAGCTGTTCGTGCTGAACGAGCACGCCGTGCCGCTGTGGAACGCCCTCGCCGAGGCGGGCAAGGACGCCGGGCTCGTCCCCGCCGGGCTTTCGGCCCGCGACACGCTGCGCCTGGAAGCCGGAATGCCGCTGTACGGCAACGAGCTGAGCGCGGCGATCACGCCCTTCGACGCGGGCCTCGGCCGGGTCGTCCGCTTCGACAAGCCCGGCGACTTCGTGGGCAAGGCCGCCCTCGAGCGGGCAGCGGAGAACGGCACCAAACGGCGCCTGGTCGGGCTGGTGGCGCGCGGCCGCCGCGTTCCCCGCCACGGCTACTCCGTCACCCGGGAGGGCGCCGTCGTCGGCGAGGTGACCAGCGGCGCCCCGTCGCAGTCCCTCGGCCGCCCGATCGCCATGGCGTACGTCGACGAGGGCGCCCTGGAGAAGGGTGGCCTGGCCGTGGACATCCGGGGCAGCCAAGAACCGGTCGACGTCGTCGATCTGCCTTTCTACAGGAGGAGCAAGTGAGCACCATTCCGGACGACCTGAGCTACACCAAGGAACACGAGTGGGTGGCCGGGCTCGAGGACGGCCTCACCGTGACGGTGGGCATCACGGCGTACGCGGCCGAGCAGCTCGGCGACGTGGTTTACGTGGAGGTGCACTCCGAGGTCGGCGCGACGGTCGCGGCCGGCGACGCGGTCGGCGAGGTGGAGTCCACCAAGTCCGTGAGCGACATCTTCGCGCCGGTCGGCGGCGAGGTCGTCGAGATCAACGCCGCCGTCGTGGACAACCCCTCGCTGGTCAGCTCCGACCCCTACGGCGAGGGCTGGCTGTTCCGCGTGCGCGTGGAGGAGGAGCCGGAGGACCTGCTGTCGGCCGCGGAGTACACCGCGCTGACCTCCGGCGAGTCCTGACAAGCAGCTGAGAGGCGACGGTCAATGGCGATCAGCGTCTTCGACCTGTTCAAGGTGGGGATCGGGCCGTCCAGCTCGCACACGGGCGGTCCGATGGCGGCGGCGCACAAGTTCGTCCGCGGGCTGCACCAGGACGGGCTGCTGGAGAAGGTCACCCGGGTCGAGGCCATCCTGTACGGCTCGCTCGGGCTGACCGGCAAGGGCCACGGCAGCGACAAGGCCGTCCTGCTGGGCCTGTCCGGCGACAAGCCCGAACTGGTCGACGTCGACACCGTCGACGAGCGGCTGGCGGCGATGCGGGCGAGCGGCACGGTCACGTTGTACGGCGTGCACGAGATCCCGTTCGTGGTCGGCGAGCACCTCGTCTTCGAGCGCAAGCTGTCGCTCCCCCACCACCCGAACGGCATGCGGTTCACGGCGTACGCCGACGACACCGTGCTGCGCGAGAAGGTGTACTACTCGGTCGGCGGCGGCTTCGTGGTGGACGAGAACGCCACCGGCGCCGACCGGATCAAACCCGACGACACGGTGCTGCCGTACGCCTTCACGACCGCGCACGAACTGCTCGCGCACTGCGCCGAGACGGGCCTGTCGATCTCCGGGCTGATGATGGAGAACGAGAAGGCCTTCGGCCGCACGGAGGAGGAGATCCGTACCGGCCTGCTGCACCTGTGGGCAGTGATGGCCGAGTGCGTGCGGCGGGGCACCAGCCGCGAGGGCGTCCTGCCGGGCGGCCTCAAGGTGCGCCGCCGGGCCCACCAGCTGTACCGGCGGCTGCAGAGCGAGACCGACGGGACCGACCCGCTGCGGGCGATGGACTGGGTCACGCTGTTCGCGCTGGCCGTCAACGAGGAGAACGCGGCGGGCGGCCGGATCGTCACCGCGCCGACCAACGGCGCCGCCGGCATCGTCCCGGCCGTCTTGTCCTACTACATGCGCTTCCTCCCGGGGGCCGGCGAGGACGGCGTCGTCCGCTTCCTGCTCACCGCGGGCGCGATCGGCGTGCTGTTCAAGGAGAACGCCTCCATCTCCGGCGCGGAGGTGGGCTGCCAGGGCGAGGTCGGCTCGGCCTGCTCGATGGCGGCGGCGGGCCTCACCGAGGCGCTCGGCGGGACGCCGGAGCAGGTCGAGAACGCCGCCGAGATCGGCATCGAGCACAACCTCGGCCTGACCTGCGACCCGATCGGCGGACTCGTCCAGATCCCGTGCATCGAGCGCAACGCCGTCGCCTCGATCAAGGCCATCGCCGCCGCCCGCATCGCGCTGCGCGGCGACGGCCGCCACTTCGTGTCGCTGGACAAGGCGATCAAGACGATGCGCGACACCGGCAGGGACATGCTCGACAAGTACAAGGAGACCTCGCGCGGCGGCCTCGCCGTCAACGTCATCGAGTGCTGAGCCGGGCGTCGCCGGCGAGCGCACCGGTGTCTCGAATGTGACGCATGTGCGGCTCACCAATATCGTGGTGACTTCCCCGCGAGGAGGAGGGCCGTCACGTGAGGTGGCGCGAGGCGCTGCGCCCGCATCGGGCGTTCCTGGTCGTGCTGGCGGCGGGCGTCGCACTGCGCGCGCTCGCCGTGCTCGGCTACCGGCCCGCACTGTGGTTCTGGGCCGACTCCTTCGCCTACCTCAGCTCGGCCCTCGACCTGCGGCCGCTGCCCTCGCGGCCGTCCGGCTACTCGCTGTTCCTGGCGGCGCTGAGCCCGCTGGGGAGCATCACCGCCGTCGTGATCGTCCAGCACCTGCTCGGTCTCGGCATGGCCGGCTGCGTGTACGCGCTGCTGCGCCGCCGGACACGGCTGCCGGGCTGGGGAGCGGCGCTGGCGGCCGCGCCGGTGCTGCTCGACGTCCACCAGATCCAGCTCGAACACCTCGTCATGGCGGACCTGCTGTTCACCGCCCTGGTCGTGGCCGCCGTGACGATCCTGCTGTGGCGCCCTCGCCCGGGCGCGTGGTCCGTCGTCGCGGCGCTGCTGCTGCTCGCCTTCGCCACGGTCACCCGCACCCTCGGGCTGCCCCTGATCGCGCTGGCGCTGCTGCCGGTGCTGCTCGCCGGACGCTGGAGGGCCGCGCTCGCCGGGCTCGCCGCCGCGTCCGCCGTGCTCGGCGGGTACGCCGTCTGGTTCCACGACGCCCACGGGTCGTACGGGATGGGCGGCAGCAGCACGTGGCTGTGGTCGCGCACGATGACCTTCGCCGACTGCTCGGTCATGGAGCCGCCGAAGGAACTGGCGGTGCTGTGCCCGTCGGAGCCCCGGCTCGCCGCGCCCGCCTACATCTGGGCCGCCGGCTCGCCCATCCAGCGGGTGAAGAAGGACAAGGACCGGCTGGCGAGCGAGTTCGCCTCGCTGGCGATCCGCAGCCAGCCCCTCGACTTCCTCGCGACCGGGCTGCACGACGCCATGTGGGCGTTCGGATGGGACCGGAAGGTCTACCCCGCCCCGGGCACGCAGAGCGCGTACGTGTTCCCCGCCTCGGTGAAGCCGTTCACCGCGAAGGTGGCCTCCGGCGGCCGTACGGCGAGCGAGCTGACCACCGCATACCAGGGGAGCTCCGGGGACACGAAGGTGGCCGAGCCGTTCGCGGGGTGGCTGCGCGCCTACCAGGAGCAGGGCTTCCTGCGCGGGCCGCTGCTCGCGGCGGTCCTGCTGGCCGGGCTCGCCGGGCTGGTGGCCCGGCGGTGGACGGCGCTGCTGCCCTGGGCCACGGCGGCGGTCCTGCTCCTGCTGCCGCCTCTGATCGCCGCCTTCGATCACCGCTATGTGGTGCCCGTCGTGCCGCTCGCCTGCCTGGCCGCCGGGCTCGCCCTCGGCACGCCCGCGACCCCCGCGCCGTGGCGGCGGGAGGGGCGGTCAGCGGCGGCGGACGTGCAGGCGAACGACCGCAAGCGCGTCGTCGCGGCCGACCGCGCGGCGAACGCGTGAGATCGCCGACTCGTCCAGCCGCCTGATCACCTGCCCCAGGTCGGCCGACCGCCGGAGCGACACCGACACCCGCACCCTGCCGTCGCGCACGAGCCTGACCGAGATGCGGCCGATCCCGTCGATTCCCTTCAGCGCCACGCCGAGCATGGCGATGCCGGCGCCGGTGCGGCTGCCGACCCGGCCCCAGCCGAGCGCCAGAAAGAGCCAGCGGGTCGCGACCAGGGCGAGCACGATGGCCGCCCCGGCCAGCAGGGGCAGCGCCCACGGTTTCCCGTCGACCACGCTCGCGTCGGCCACGCCCGCGTCGATCAGAGCCGTACCGGGCCGCCGGCGGGCGGCGGCCAGCAGGCCGAAGCCTCCCGCGACCAGCGCGAGGCCCACCAGCAGGAGCCCGAGGCGGTTTCCCCAACGCGGACGCACGTCAGCCCCCTCTCCTGCGCAGCCGTACGACCACCTCCTGGCGGGACCGGACGCCGAGGCCCGACAGCCGGTCGCCGATCGCCGCGCCGACCTCGCGCAGCAGGGCGCCGGTCGTGTCCGCGTCGGCCACCACGGCGACCTCGATCCGCCCGCGGAGGATGTGGACGCCGGCCCGCCGGACGTGCTCGACCTCGCGGGCCGAGGCGGCGAGCGTCCGGCGCAGACCGGCGCGGGTCAGGCCCATCGCGAGCAGCGGGTCCCGGCATTCCAGGGGCACGAGCCGGGGACGGCCGGGAACGAGCGCGAGGGCCACCAGTCCCGCACCGCAGACGATCATGCCGACGGCGGCGACCGGGACGACGGGATCGGCCGTCGTGAGGTTCAGCAGCCGGGGCGGCAGCCGCCAGGACGGTGACACGCCCAGCATGACGGCCACGACCACGGCGGTGAGCACCCAGCCGAGCAGGGCGATCACGGCGGCGACCACGACGGCGGCAGGGGTCCGGCCCGGCCGCAGGACGCGCACGGCGCTGCGCCGGCCGGCCGCACCGCGCACGCCGCCCGAGCCGCTTCCGGCGCCCTCGGCGCTGAAGCCACGGTCGGCGCCGTCGGCGCCTGAGCCGCTTCCGGCGCCTTTGGCGCTCCTTGCCGACGAACCCGCCAGGATTCCCTGCACGACGCTCATCAGCCGCTCACCCTTCCCGCTCACCGCGCCGGGTCCGCTCGGTAGTCACCTCACCATGGGTACACGGAGCGGTGGCGGGACGGGCGGGTCACCCGCCGCCTTGCGCGATCATGGCGGCTCCACGGCGGAGATTTTGCCCGGGCCCAGTTAACGTGAACGGCACTCATGTCTTTCCCGGCGGTGCCGTACTAGGCTGCGCCCATGGACGACCGACAGCGCCTCGATAAGGCGACGGCCCACCTGGAGCCGCCCTTCGCCGTCCTCGACATGGACGCGCTCCGGTCGAACGCGGCCGCCATGGTGCGCCGGGCCCGGGGTAAGCCGATCCGGGTGGCCAGCAAGTCGATCCGCTGCCGGGCCGTGCTCGAACGGATCCTTGCCATGGACGGCGTCTCGGGCGTCATGGCCTTCACGCTGCCCGAGGCGCTGTGGCTGGTGTCCACCGGCCTGCGGGACGTGCTCGTGGCCTACCCCACGGCCGACAGGACCGCGCTGCGCGCCCTGGGATCGGACGAGGTCGCCGCACGGGAGATCACCGTCATGGTGGACTCGCCCGAGCACCTCGACCTGATCGAAAGCCTGCGGCTCCCCCACCGGATCCGAGTGTGCCTGGACATCGACGCGGGGTTCGTGGCCTTCGGCGGCGCGTTCCGGGCGGGCGCGCTGCGGTCGCCGATCCGCGAGCCCGAGCAGGCCGCCGAGATCGCCGCGTACATCGCCAAGCGTCCCGGGCTGCGGCTGACCGGCCTCATGGCGTACGAGGCCCAGATCGCCGGGGTGGGCGACGACGTTCCCGGACCGTACGGCCGCGCGGTGCGCTGGATGCAGGAGCGGTCGCGCCGCGAGCTGATCGTGCGGCGCGGCCGGATCGTGCAGGCCGTGCGTCAGGTCGCCGACCTGGAGTTCGTCAACGGCGGCGGCACGGGAAGCATCGAGAAGACCGCCACCGAGCGGGCGATCACCGAGGTCGCGGCGGGCTCGGGGTTCTTCCACCCCCGGCTGTTCGACTTCTACAGGGGCTTCACCGGCCGCCCGGCGGCGCTGTTCGCCCTGCCGGTCGTGCGCAAGCCGACTCCGGACGTCGTGACCGTGCTCGGAGGGGGCTACCCCGCCTCCGGGTCCCCCGGGCCCACCCGGCTGCCCCAGCCCTACCTGCCGCCGGGGCTCAGGTATCACCCGGACGAGGGGGCGGG
Organism: Microbispora sp. NPDC046973; assembly: GCF_040644495.1. Taxonomy (NCBI): domain Bacteria; kingdom Bacillati; phylum Actinomycetota; class Actinomycetes; order Streptosporangiales; family Streptosporangiaceae; genus Microbispora; species Microbispora sp. NPDC046973. The sequence goes on from NZ_JBEYWQ010000014.1 coordinate 50,431, forward strand.
CGAGGTGCAGACGCCGCTTCTGGGCGAGGCCGCGGCCGACCTCCGCCTCGGCGACCGCGTGTGGTTCCGCCACGCGAAGGCCGGGGAATTGTGCGAGCGCTTCGCCACGCTGCACCTGGTGGAGGGCGACCGGGTGGCCGAGGAGGTCCCGACCTATCGCGGCGAGGGAAAAACCTTCCTGTGACCGCCGGCCCGGCCCTGCGGTCGTCTCCGCGGGAACGCGGACGCCGCCGTGAACCGCGTCACGGCGGCGTCGTCCCGCGGCGGGTCGGGGCGGGTCAGCGGGAGCGGCGGCGCAGCAGCACGATGGCCGCGCCCACGACGACGACCACGCCGATCCCGATCAGCACCGGAGCGATGTTGGGCGCCGGATACTCCGCGGGCTGCTCGCCCTCGCCGTCGGCCGGGGCATACGTGCGCGGCCCCAGGACCATGTCCTCCACGGACGCGACGAAGTCGCGCGCGTTGGCCTTCGCCTTCTCCACCCCGCGCTCCGCGACCCGCTTCGGGCTCACCCGGTCCGCGATGGCGTCGACCGTGCGAGCGAGCTCCGCCCGCGTGCGCTCGATCTTCCGTTCCAGCGCATCGGGATCGGTGTCCGCCATGCGATCCCCCTCCTGTGGTATTCGTGTGTGATCAGTCTGCCAGGTCCGGCGGTCGCCCCGCACAGCGGCTGAGCCGGTAGTTTGGTTGACGCTTGCCCGCCGATCGCCGCGGGTCACCTTTTCCGGAGGACGTGATGAGCAAGCTCGAGCCCGGCGACGCCGCGCCGGATTTCACCCTGACCGACGCCGACGACAATGAGGTCTCGCTGGAGTCGTTCCGCGGCAGGCGGGTCATCCTGTACTTCTACCCGGCGGCGATGACCCCCGGATGCACGAAGCAGGCCTGCGACTTCCGCGACAACCTCGGCGCGCTGACCGAGCAGGGCTTCGTGGTGCTGGGCGTCTCCAAGGACAAGCCCGCCAAGCTGCGCCAGTTCCGCGAGCGTGACGCGCTCACCTTCCCGCTGCTGTCCGACACCGGCCTGGACGTGCACAAGGCGTACGGCGCGTACGGCGAGAAGACGAACTACGGCAAGACCGTGATGGGCGTCATCCGCTCCACGTTCGTCATCGACCCCGACGGAAAGGTCGAGAAGGCCCTCTACAACGTGAAGGCCACCGGTCACGTCGCCCGGCTCACGAAAGAGCTGGGGATTTCCTGAAATACCCCTTTCGCCACACTCCCGGAATTGTCGGCGGCGGCCGATAAATTCCGGGGCATGGCGAAGTACAAATACACCCCCGAGTTGCTCGCCGACGCGGCGGCCGCCGCGAGCAGCGTCGCCGACGTGCTGCGCTATCTCGGCATCCCGTGGTCGGGTGGCGCCCACGCGCACATCAGCCGCCGCCTCAAGCACTTCGGCATCGACACATCCCACTTCCTCGGCCAGGCCCACAGGCGGGGGCAGACGTCGCCGCGACGGAGCCTTCCGGCTGAGGTGCTGGTCCTGAACTCCCCGGGCGCTCCCCGCGAGAAGCCGGCCAAGCTCCGGCGGGCACTGCGCGAAGTAGGAGTCCCCTACCGCTGCGCAGACTGTAAGATAGGCGGCACTTGGCACGGCCGGCCGTTGACATTGCACATCGACCACATCAACGGAAACTGGCTGGACAACAGAAAAGAGAACCTGAGGTTCCTCTGCCCGAACTGTCACTCTCAGACTGAGAATTTCGCAGGGAAGGGAAGAGGAAAGGGGGTCGTAGTCCAACGGCAGGAGACCGCGGCTTTAGGTGCCGTACAGTGCGGGTTCGAATCCCGCCGGCCCCACAACAAATCAACTGAGAATAACGGCGCACCGATTATCGTCGAAGAAGGCAATTCTTTCAGCCAGCAGAGGGCGCCCGCGAGGATGGCCGTGATGGTCACGGCGGACGACCTCGCCTTCCTCGAGCGTTTCGTGGCAACAGAGGGCGCCCCGTCGCGGTCCTCCGTCATCCGCACGGCGATCGCTCTGCTCCGTGCTCGGAGCGAGCGGGAGTGACCGTCCTGCGGAGATTTCGCAGGCGCGGAGCGGCTCAGTTGTTCGTCCGCGGCCGCCTGGTGTTGGGGCTTTTGTCACTCGATGTCCCTACGGTGCCCGGCATGAGACGCTTTTCGATCACCTTGGGTGCCGCGGCCCTCGCCGTGGGGTTGACCACATCCGCGCTGCCGTCCCCGGTGCAGGCCGCCCCTCGGCCCGCCGACTTCGGCCAGGCGACGCTCACGGGTTTCGCCGTCCTGCCTGCCCAGACCTTCGTTCCCGGCAGCGAGCCCTCGGGTTCGGCCATCGGGGCCGGACCGTTCAACGGCATTACCGCGCCTTTCCCGGGGCAGCCCGTCCAGGGCTTCAGCGGTGTCGTCAAAAGAGGTGACGGCACCTACGACGTGCTGTCCGACAACGGCTATGGAAACAAGGCCAACAGCGCCGACTTCCTGCTGCGCGTCCACCACGTCAAGCCCGATCTCCGGACCGGGAAGCTTGAGGTGCTCGGCGGGTTCGGCCTGAGCGACCCGGACGGACGCGTGCCGTTCGCCCTGACCCGGGCGGATCGGGTGCTCACCGGCGCCGACTTCGACGTGGAGTCGATCGTGCGGTCGTCCGACGGCACCTACTGGATCGGCGACGAGTTCGGCCCGTTCCTGCTGCACTTCTCGTCCTCCGGGCGGCTTCTCCAGGCCCCGATCCCGCTGCCCGGCGTGATGGCGCCGGAGAACCCGAACCTGAACGGCGGGCAGCCCAACACCCGCAGCAGCAAGGGGTTCGAGGGCATGGCCCGCTCGGTCGACGGCCGCCGCCTCCACCCGCTGCTTGAGGGGACTGTGGACGGCGACACCCCCGGCGACCTGCGCATGTACGACTTCGACCTGCGTACAGGCAGGTACGGCGCGACCTGGTGGACCTACCGGCTGGAGTCGCCCTCGAACGCCATCGGAGACGCGATCGCGGTCGACGAGCACCGGTTCCTGGTCATCGAGCGGGACAACGAGCAGGGCGACGCCGCCGCCTTCAAGCGCATCTACCTGGCCGACGCCGCCGACCGGGACCACGACGGCCGCATGGACAAGACCCTCGTCGCCGACCTGCTGAACCTCGCCGACCCGAAGGGCGTCGGCGGCTTCGGCCGGACGTTCCGCTTCCCGTTCCAGACGATCGAGGACGTGGCCCTGCTCGACGACCGCACTCTCGCGGTGCTGAACGACAACAACTTCCCGTTCTCGTCCGGCCGCACGGCGGGCAAGGCCGACGACGACGAGTTCATCACCGTACGGCTCGCGCGTCACCTGCACGCCGATCGACGCGCGCTCCAGTGATCGGCCGGGCGACGAACACCGGGCACGTCGTCCATCCGGTGACCACCCGGATCCCGTGAACGCGGCGATCCCGTAGGCGCCGTGAAAATGCGCGGAAAACCCGTAGGCGCGCGCCGGCCCCTCCGCCGGCGCGCGCCTACCGGGAAGCCACGCCTCAGCCGGGCGCCTGGCAGCGCACCCCGGCGTCGGTCTGCCTGCACCAGGGGGGCAGGCCGTCCTGGGCCTGCGGCGCGTCCTGCCCGTAGCCGCGAGGGAAGAAGCGCTGCCGGTCGCCTCCGCCGTCCCAGCTCGTCCCCGCGCCCGCCCGGTCCCAGACCATGCTGGTGACGGCCACGATGCCACCGCCGAGGAGCGCTCCGACGATCGCGGACGCGACGCCGACGGCGACGAGTTGCCCCGCGTGTCCGCGGGGAAGCCGGCCCGCCAGGCGCGGCGGGAAGCCGGGCCGCGGGGCGGACGCGACCCGTGGCCGCGGATCCTGCCAGCCCGGGGCGTTCCATCCCGCGCCGCCGGGGCCGAAGGCATACCCGCTGCCGGGCGCGCCCGCGGGTCCCGGTCCTGGCCGGCCCGGCCTCGCGGAGCCTGCCCAGGTCGAATACGGCCCTGCCACCCCGGGCGTGCTGCCCGAACCGGACCAAGGCGAACCCGGCCCTGCCCCGCCAGGCATGTTCCCGGGGCCGGCCCACGGGGAACCCGGCCCTGCGGCCCCGGGCGTGTTTCCCGGGCCGATCCAGTGCGAACCGGGCCCTGCCGCCCCGGGCGTGTTCGCCGGGCTGGTCCAGGGTGGTGCAAAACTCGGCCGAGGCGGCGGCGGCGCGGTCGGCCCGTTCGGATCGTTGGGCCCGGTCGGCCCGGTCGACGAAGTGGACCCGCTCGCCGCTGGTGACGCGGCCACCCCGGTGCCGGCCGGCCCGATCGGCGCGCCCGGCGCAGCGGGCTCGGCCGATCCGCTGGTCGCCGTCGGCTCACTCGACCCGGCCGGCCCGGTTTCCGGCTCCGGGCGCGGGCCGCGCGGCTCGTCCCCTGCGCCGCGCGACCCCGCGTCCTGATCCGCCATCCCGATCTCCCTTTACCCGCTTCACAGAAGCGTTCCCGTGGACAAGGATGCGTCGTGATCCGTAAGAACGGCGTAAGCGGGCGGGCCGGCTGCGACCTGAGTCGTACCGCCGTATCCGCCGCAAGGGTGAGACCTTCCTGAGCAGCCGATACATAGGGTTGGGTACGTGTTCGGCAGACTGCGCGCCTGGACCCGGCGCCACAGCAAGCTCGTGGACGCGCTCACGGTCTCCCCGCTGGCGCTGTTGAGCCTGATCACCGTCGAGACGTTCAGCCGGACCGGCTCGTTCGGTGCGCGGCAGGTCGACGTGCCCGGGCTGCTGCTGTTGTCGGCCGCGCTCATCGTTCCGCTGACCTGGCGCCGCGACCACCCCCGTGAGGTGTTCGCGGTGGTCGCCGCCGTCAGCTTCGTCCAGTGGCTGCTCGACGTCGTCGTCCTGCCCGCCAACATCGCGGTGCTCGTCGCGCTGTACGGCGTCGCCTCCCGCTGCACGCTCCGGTGGGCGCTGGCCGCCGGGGCGGTCGCCGAGTTCGGGCTGCTGCTGGCGATGCTGCGCTGGTCGCCCGACGCCGGGCAGGCGTGGCCGTCGTCTTCGGCCTTCATCGTCGCCGTCTGGATCGCCGGGATCTACGCCAACACCCGCCGCCGCTACGTGGAGGGCCTGGTCGAACGGGCCGAACGGGCCGAGCGGGAACGCGACCAGCAGGCGCGGATCGCCGCCGCGGCCGAGCGCGCCCGCATCGCCCGCGAGCTGCACGACGTGGTCGCGCACAACGTCAGCGTGATGGTCGTCCAGGCCGACGGCGCGGGATACGCCATCGACGGCGACCCCGAGCAGGCGCGGCGCGCGATGCAGGCGATCTCGGCCACCGGGCGGCAGGCGCTGGCCGAGATGCGCAGGCTGGTGGGCGTGCTGCGGCAGGACGCCGGCAGCCCGGCGGAGGAGTACGCGCCGCAACCCGGCGTCGCCCAGCTCGGCGACCTGATCAGGCAGGTCAGGGACTCGGGGCTGCCGACCGAGTTCACCGTGTCCGGCACCGCGCGGACGCTGCCCGAAGGCGAGCAACTCGCCGTCTACCGGATCGTGCAGGAGGCGCTGACGAACGCGCTCAAGCACGGCGGCCCGGGCGCGCGGGCCTGGGTGGAGATGACGTACGGCAGGGGCGAGATCGAGCTGAAGATCAGCGACGACGGCAGGGGCGCCGCGGCCCCGCGCCTGGCCGGCGGGCACGGGCTGATCGGCATGCGGGAGAGGGCCGCGATGTACGGCGGAAGCGTCGAGGCGGCCCCCCGGCCGGGCGGCGGGTTCCGGGTGGTCGTCCGGATTCCCGTCGGGCTGGCCGCATGACCCGGCCGTCCCCCGGCCGTGGCGACCGGCCGTTCCCCGGCCGCCGAGACCGGCCGTCCCAGGACCCCGGCGACCGGTCGTCCCCGGACCGCGGTGACCCGGCTGGTCCCCCACCGCGTACGGTTACGGGGATCGCGGCGATGACGAGCGGAGCGGAGCGGCAGTGATACGCGTCATGCTGGTCGACGACCAGGAACTGGTGCGGACCGGGTTCCGGATGGTCCTCGGGGCGCAGCCGGACATCGAGGTCGTGGGCGAGGCGGCGGACGGGCTGGCCGCCGTCGAGGTGCTGCGGACGCTCGAGGCGGACGTGGTCCTCATGGACGTCCGCATGCCGCGGATGGACGGCGTGGAGGCGGCCCGGGTCATCTGCGCGGCGCCGGACGGCCCCAAGGTGCTGATCCTGACGACGTTCGACCTCGACGAGTACGCGTTCGCCGCGATCAAGGCGGGCGCGGCGGGGTTCCTGCTGAAGGACGTGCCGCCGGCCGAGCTGATCAACGCGATCCGGTCGGTCCACTCCGGGGACGCGGTGGTCGCGCCGAGCACGACCCGCCGCCTGCTCGACCGCTTCGCCGTGCTCCTGCCGGAGGGGGACGCGCGGCGGCAGGACGCGGGCGTGCTGACGGCGCGGGAACGGGAGGTGATGGTCCACGTGGCCCGTGGCCTGTCCAACTCCGAGATCGCGGCGCGGCTGCATCTCGCGGAGGCGACCGTGAAGACCCACCTCGGCCGCATCCTGGCCAAGCTGGGGCTGCGCGACCGGGCCCAGGTGGTCGTCTACGCGTACGAGACGGGCGTGGTCTCCCCCGATCATCCGCGGGGCTGAGTCCGGACTACCTCACAAGTCGCACACGTCCCGGCCGGCCCGTCCCCGGGCCGCACGCCGAGAACGTCCGCGAGGCCGAGGAAACGCCCTGATCACGGCCATAGCGTGGCGTCATGACCACAACAACCCAGGTTCGCACCGCGGTCGTCGCGCGGGGACTGACGAAGGTGTACGGCGAGGGCGACGCGGCGGTGCACGCGCTGCGCGGCATCGACGTCGGCTTCGCCGCCGAGGAGTTCACCGCGATCATGGGGCCGTCCGGCTCCGGCAAGTCCACGCTGATGCATTGTCTGGCCGGATTGGACACCGTGACGGACGGCCAGGTGGTCATCGGCGACGTCGAGATCACCGGTCTGAACGACAAGCAGCTCACGCTCCTGCGGCGCGAGCGCGTCGGTTTCATCTTCCAGGCGTTCAACCTGCTGCCGACGCTGACGGCCGAGCAGAACATCAGGCTCCCCCTGGAGATCGCGAGCCGCCAGGCCGACCCGGCGTTGTTCGACCGCGTGATCGAGACGGTCGGCCTGCGGGACCGGCTCAGGCACAAGCCGAGCGAGCTGTCGGGCGGCCAGCAGCAGCGCGTCGCCGTGGCGCGGGCGCTCATCAGCAAGCCCGAGGTGATCTTCGCCGACGAGCCGACCGGCAACCTCGACTCGCGCAGCGGCGCCGAGGTGCTGGCGTTCCTGCGCAGGTCCGTGCGCGAGCTCGGGCAGACGATCGTGATGGTGACGCACGACCCCGTGGCGGCGTCGTACGCCGACCGGGTGGTCTTCCTCAGGGACGGGCTGCTGGTCAGCGAGGTCGAACGGCCGACGCCGCAGACCGTGCTCGACACGCTGATGGCGCTGGAGGCCTGAGCCGTGTTCAGGACCACTCTCACCGGGCTCCTGGCGCACCGCCTGCGCCTGGTGCTCACCTCCCTGGCGATCGTGCTCGGGGTCGGCTTCATCGCGGGCACGTTCGTGCTGACCGACACCATCGACGCCGGGTTCACCCAGTCGTTCGCCGCGGACGCCGACAAGGTGGACGTGGTGGTGACTCCCAAGGACGGCGCCGAGCCCGACGAGACCCTGCCGGAGAGCGCGCTCGCCGCGGTCAAGGCGGTGCAGGGCGTCAAGGACGCCCAGCCGATGGTGTCCGGGGACGCGCCGCTGATCGGCAAGGACGGCAAGGTCGTGGGGGACTCCCCCACCGCCGGGGTGTCCATCCCGGCCGGCCGCATCAAGATCACCTCCGGGAGGGCCCCCTCGGCCGCCGGCGAGGCGGTGCTCGACAAGAACACCGCCAAGACGCAGGGGTTCGCGCCCGGAGCCACCGTCACGGTGCTCGACCAGGCCGGCAAGCGACAGGAGTTCCAGCTCGTCGGGATCTTCGACGTGGGCCTCGACCAGAACCTCGCCTACCGGGGAGCGGTCGCCTTCACTCCCGACACGGCGCGGCGCGTCACCGGCGCCAAGGGCTTCACCGAGATCGACGTCGTCTCCTCGGGGCCCTCGCCGGAGAGCCTGCGTACGGCCGTCGCGGCGGCCGCCGGTGACGCGAAGGTCGTGACCGGGCGGGAACGCGCCGACGAAGTGGCCAAGCGCAACCACATGGACACGTCCTTCATCCGGCTGGGCCTGCTGCTGTTCGGCGCGGTCGCGCTGCTCGTCGCCGCGCTCGTGATCTACAACACCTTCAACATCCTGGTCGCGCAGCGGATGCGCGAGATGGCGCTGCTGCGCTGCATCGGCGCCACCAGGCGGCAGGTCTTCGGCTCGATCGTGCTGGAGTCCGCCGTGGTCGGCCTGCTGTCGTCGGTGCTCGGCCTGCTGACGGGTCTCGGTCTCGGGGCCGCCGCGGTCGCCGTGCTGCGATCGGTCGGGACGGACATCCCCACGGGCACCGTGAGCCTGTCTCCCCAGACGATCGCCGTCGGCATGTGCACCGGCGTCGTCGTGACGATGGCGGCCGCCCTGCTCCCGGCGCGGCAGGCCACCCGCGTGCCGCCCGTCGCGGCGCTGCGCACCCAGGTCGAGGAGCACGCGTTCCGCACCGGGGTCGTACGGGTGGTCGCCGCCGCCCTGTTCGTGCTCGCGGGGGCCGGCCTCACCGCGGCGGGCGTGCTGCAGAAGCCGGGCCAGGCGGCGCTGCTGACGGTCATGGCGGGCGGCGTGCTCGTGTTCTTCGCGGTGCTCATCCTCGGCCCGGTGATCGTACGGCCGCTGAGCGGGCTGGCCGGCTGGGTGCCGGCGCGGCTGTTCGGCGTGCCGGGGCGGCTGGCCGTGGACAACTCGCGGCGCAATCCGAAGCGGGCGGCGACCACGACGGTGGCCCTGACGGTCGGCGTGACGCTGATGACGTTCATGGCGGTCCTGACCTCCACGGTGCGGACCACCGTGAACGGCCAGCTCGACCAGCAGTTCCCGGCCGACTACATCCTGTCGGCGCAGACGGGCACGATTCCCCGCTCGGTCGCCGACACGCTGCGCGCGAGCCGCGACCTGGCCGCGGTGACCGAGTTCCGCGGGAAGAAGGCCAAGGTGAACGGCCGCGAGTTCGAGGTGGGCACGGTCACCCAGTCGGCCATCGGCACCGCCATCAAGCCGGAGGCGTCGTCGGGCACCATGGACGGCTTCGGCGCGGGCGAGGTCGCGGTGGCCGACTCCGTGGCCCAGGACCTCGGGGTCAAGGTGGGCGACACCGTGACCGTAGCGTCGGGCGGCCGGAAGACACCGCTCACGGTCGTCGCGGTGCTGAAGGCCGATGTGTCCCTGCTGCCGCCCTTCACCATGGCCGAGCAGGCGTTCGAGCGGCACTTCGGCACGGTGGGCGACGCGCAGATCCTGGTGGACGCCGCGGACGGCGTGGCCCCCGAGCGGGCGCGCAAGGTGGTGGACGACGCCACGGCGGCCTACCCGGCGGTCAAGGTCGGCAGCACCACCGAGATCCGCGGCCAGTTCGACGAGGCGATCGACTCGATACTCATGGTGGTCACCGGGCTGCTGGCCCTCGCGATCGTGATCTCGCTGCTCGGCATCGCGAACACGCTGTCGCTGTCGGTGCACGAGCGCACCCGCGAGTCCGCGCTGCTGCGCGCCCTGGGCCTGACCCGGCCGCAACTGCGGGGCATGCTCTCGATCGAGGCGCTGGTCCTCGGCCTGGTGGGCGCGATCGTCGGCGTCGCGCTCGGCGTCGCCTACGGCTGGGCGGCGACGACGACGCTCACGGAGAACGTCTCCTTCCAGCTTCCGATCGGGCAGATCCTGATCTTCATCGCCGCTTCGGGCCTGGCCGGAGTGCTCGCCGCGCTGCTGCCCGCCCGCCGTGCCGCCCGGGCCTCGGTCGTCGGAGCGCTGGCCGCCTCCTGACGCCGCCCGCCCCACCGGGATGGGCCGGGACTGCGGCCGCCCGGGCCGCCCGCGCGAGCGGGCGCCCCGGGCGGCGCGGAGGCCCCAAGCGACACAGATGCCTAGGGCAGACGCGGATGCCCAGGCGACGCGGATTGCAGTCGGCGCCTATGCCCCGGGCGGGCGGCGGCGCCCCTCACACACGGGCGGTCAGAGGCGGCGGCCCTGGCGGTCGATCACCACCGCGAAGACCCCCGTGACGTCCTCGTACGGCGGTTCCACCGCCATGTGACCCCGCTGGGCGTCGATCCACAGGACCTCGCCCCGGCAGTTGACGGCGTTCCAGGCGTGGCTGCCTCCCCCGGCCCAGCGGGTGATGAGGACGGCGGCGGCGCCGTGGCCGCCGAAGATCAGCCGCTGCGCGATGGCCACGTACGCCCGGCGGCCGTGGCCCACGTATTCGAAGCGGTGCCCGAGCCACTCCTCGGCGCGGGCGACGCCTCCGGTCTCCCCGGTCAGCAGCGGGCGTCCCGACCCGTCGTACTCCGGCTGCCTGCGTGCCGCCACGACGGGCTCGCCGTGCCAGGTGGACATCACCGACAGCGCGCAGTCGACGGCGTTGTTGGACCTGAACGCGTCCTCCGTCGGGCCTTCGGCGTTGATCAGGCGGATCCAGGTGCCGCGCGGGTCCGGGAAGCGCCCGCTCACCGCCTGCGCGAGGCTCACCTGGCCGTCCGGATCCGCCTCGGCCAGGCCGCCGGGCCTGCCGTACGGGCGGGTGTCCTCCAGCCGTCGCGGGCGGCCCGGGCCGTCCAGCCAGTCGCGCTCGGTCTCGTCGTGCAGCACGGCCGACCAGAAGTCGTCGGCGTCCGCGAGGTCGTCCGCCTCAGGACCGTCGTCCACGATCCCGCCGGGCGTCTCCTCGTGCCACTCACCCCGGCTCGTCCCCGCCGCCCCGGACACGGCCTCAGGTGCGGCCGCAGGCGCCGTCGCAGGCGCCGTCGCAGGCGCCGTCGCACTGGGCGGTTGCCCCTGTCCGGCTCCGCCGACGGCACCGTTCAGGTGTCCGGAACGCTCCACCTCGGCCGCGGCCCTGCCCGGCTGCGCGGACAGTCGCGGCGCCGGCGCCGTCTCGGCGAGCCACTCGCTCTGCCCGGTCTCCCCGACGACGTCGTGTCCCGCCCTGGACAACGGCTCGCCCGGCCGATCGCCTTCGGCGGACGCCACGGCCGCCATGGTCTGGTCCGCCGCCGAACCGTCCGGCGTCCCGGCGGCGATCTCCGGTTGATCCTCGGGCTCGGCCGGGTCGTCGACGTCGTCCGCGTGCTCGGCGTCGCCGGCCCCGGTGCCGGTCTCGTCACCGGCCTCGGCGCCGGCCTCGTCATCGGCCGCCTCGATCCCGGCGGCAGGCCGCTCCTCCCCGTGCGCGAGGTCACCGGAGTCAGGCGAGCCGTACTCCCCCAGGTCTGAGTCATACGGGCCCGAGTCAGGCGAGCCCGAGTCATGTGCGCCCGGCTCCCCCGAGCCCGGCTCCTCCGCATCGGGCTCTTCCGTGCCGGGCTCTTCCGCAACGGACTCCTCCAGGGGCGGCGGCGTGCCGCCGGGTGCGGCGTCGGTGGCGGTCCCCGCGGTGGCTTCCTCGGCGATCTCCCCGGCCGCCGCCTCTTCCGCCGTCTCCTGGGCGTCCCCGGCGTCCCCGGCGTCTTCGAAGTCCCCGAAGTCTTCGCAGCCCTCGGCGTCTTCCCGATCCCCCGGGTCCGCGATGTCCCCTCTATCCCCGGTGTTCCCGGCGTCGGCGGGCGTCACGTCGGGGACGGCTTCCCTGGGGTCTGGCGGCTCTGCTTCCCTGGGGTCTGGCGACCCGGCGCGCCGCCCGGCCGGCGCCCCCATGCCGTGGCCCCCGCGTCCCCCCTTCTCGCCGTTCCTGGCGGCCGGCACCACGGGCATGGTCACGGTGTCCACGCCCAGCGGCAGCGCCGCGAGCCGCACTTCCAGGCGGCGGTCCTCCAGCGAGGGAGCAGGCGCCTCGGCGGCCTGCTCGTAGTCCCGCCATCGCCGGCCGTCGGCCGACACGACCGGGTTGTACACACCGGACGGCAACCGCCACCTCGCATGCCGGCGCGCCCTCTCCTGGTTCACGCGCTTGGCCCCCCTCCTCGCGCACATCAGGGTGCCGATGGTAGAGGCGGGCAGTCCGAGGCACGGCGGGTTTTCCCAACTCCAGACCCGGCTCTCCGCCGGAGCCCGTGCGGGGGATGGTCAGCCGGCCGTGACGGTGACCGTGTGGAAGCCCGTGGCGCCGTCGGGGGCGGGCGGGGCCTCGTCCGCGGTCTGGGTGTAGCCCGTCGCGTCGGTGGCCCGTACGGAGATCGTGTGCCGGCCCGGCGTCAGGTCCAGGTCGAGCGACCACTGCCGCCAGGTGTCCGGGCCGGGGGCGTCGGCGAGCCTCGCCTGCCGCCACGCGCCGCCGTCCACCCGCACCTCGACCGCGTCGACGCCGCGGTGCTGGGCCCAGGCGACCCCCGCCGCGGTCGTACGGCCCGCCGTGACCTTGTCCCCGTCACGGGGCAGGTCGATCCTGGACTGGGTCTTGATCGGGCCCCGGGGTGCCCAGCCGCGCGGCGTCCAGTAGGCCTCGTCGCGGTCGAACCGGGTGACCCTGATCTCGGTGACCCACTTCGTCGCCGACACGTATCCGTACAGTCCGGGCACGACCTGGCGGACCGGGAAGCCGTGGGCCTCCGGGAGCACCTCGCCGTTCATGGCCACGGCGAGCAGCGCGTCGCGGCCGTCCATGACCACGTCGACCGGTGTCCCGCAGGTCCAGCCGTCGTCGGAGACGCTGAGCAGCATGTCGGCCTCGCGGCGGATCCCGGCCTCGCGCAGCACGTCGGCGAGCCGGGCGCCGAGCCAGCGGGCGTTGCCCGCGTACGGCCCGCCGACGTCGTTGGACACGCAGGTCAGCGTGACGTCCGCCTCCGTCAGGGGGCGTTTGAGCAGGTCGGCGAAGGTCAGCTCGACCGGCCTGTCGACCAGCCCATGGATCTTCAAGGTCCAGCGGGCCGGGTCCACCGACGGCACGACGAGTGCGGTGTCCACGCGGTAGAACTCCGCGTTGGGCGTGACGAACGGCGTGAGGCCGGGAATCCGCAGGTCCGCCCCGGCGGGGATCGGCGCGGCCGGGCGCGCGGCGCGCGGCAGCATCCTGGCCACGCCGCGCCGGGCCAGTTCGGCGTCCTTGGAGCCCGACAGCAGCCATCCGCCGAAGCCTGCGACGCCCGCCACCGCGACCCCCGCGGCCGCCCCGGTCAGGAGCCTGCGCCGGTCGAAGGCGTACGGCGCGGAGTCCGATCCCGCGCCCGGCCCCGCTCCCGCCCGCATGACAGCCGGCACGGCGGGGCCGGGATCCGCCGCGCGGCTCTCCCCCGCGCGCCGATTCCCGGGCCCGCTCTCCTCCGCGCTCTCGGCCGGCGCGGGCACCACCAAGACCGAGTCACCCGTGCCCCGGTCGGCGGCCCGGCTGGCGGCCACGTACTCCTCCTCGCCGCTGCCCATGGCGCGGCGCGTCAGGCGCGACAGCGTCCAGGCGCCGGCCGCGGCGCCCGCGAGAGAGGGCAGGACGTGCGCCGCCCCCGCGTCCGGCCGGGACAGCGCCGCGGCGGCGCCGACGAGTCCGAACAGGGCCAGTCCCAGCGTGCCGTACGCCGTCCGGCGCCGGGCGAGCAGGCCGAGACCGGCGGCGACGAGCGCGAGCACGACGACGATGCCGCCGAGCAGGACCGGCTTGTCGTTGGAGCCGAAGGTGCGGATCGCCCATTCCTTGAGGCCGGCGGGCGTGGCGTCGACCGTCGCACCGCCCACGGCGACGACCGGCGCGGCGCCGGGATCGATCAGACCGGCGACGATCTGGGCCGCCCCGAGCGCCACCGCGCCGGCGACGAGGCCGGTCAGCGCGGCCGCCCAGGCGGGCATGCGGGTGCCTGCTGCGTTCACGTTCCGAACGCTACGCCCGCCCGCCCGCCGGGGTCTTACGGCGGTATTACGAGACGACCTCGGCGATCACCGGGGCGATCGCCCGGAACGCCTTGCCCCGGTGGCTGATGGCGTCCTTCTCCTCGGCCGACATCTCGGACGTCGTGCGGGTGTCGCCGTCCGGCACGAAGATCGGGTCGTAGCCGAAGCCGCCCGTGCCGCGCCGTTCGCGGATGAGGTGGCCGTGCACGGCCCCCTCCACCACGTGCTCCTCCCCCGTCGGCAGCGCGAGCGCGGCCGTGCAGGCGAAGTGGGCCTGGCGGCGGCCGTCCGGCACGTCGGCGATCTGCGCGAGCAGCAGGTCGAGGTTGGCGTCGTCGTCGCCGTGGCGGCCCGACCAGCGGGCGGAGAAGATGCCCGGCATGCCGTTCAGCGCCTCGACACACAGGCCGGAGTCGTCGGCGATGGCGGGCAGGCCGCTCTGCGAGGCGACCGCGTGCGCCTTGAGCAGCGCGTTCTCGGCGAACGTGAGGCCGGTCTCGGCCACGTCGCCGATGTGCGGGAACGCCTCCAGGCCGACGAGTTCGACCGGCACACCGGCGTCGGCGAGGATCCGGCGCAGCTCTACGATCTTCCCGGTGTTCCGGGTGGCCAGGACCACCTTGTTCATGCTGTCGTTCTCCCGTGGATCAGGCGAGGGCCTCGGCCTGCAGGCGGGTGAGCTCCGCGCAGCCGGCCGCGGCGAGGTCGAGCAGGCCGTTGAGCGTCGTCCGGTCGAACGGCGTGCCCTCGGCGGTGCCCTGCACCTCGACGTAGTCGCCCCTGCCGGTCATCACCACGTTCATGTCGGTCTCGGCCTTGACGTCCTCGCTGTAGTCGAGGTCGAGCATCGGCTCGGTGCCGACGACGCCGACCGAGACGGCGGCGACCGAGTTCACCAGCGGGTCGCCGGGGCACATCCGGCGCTGCCGCATCCAGGCGATCGCGTCGGCGAGGGCGACGTACGCGCCGGTGATGGCGGCGGTGCGGGTGCCGCCGTCGGCCTGCAGCACGTCGCAGTCGAGCAGGACGGAGTTCTCCCCCAGGGCCTTGTAGTCGACGCAGGCCCGCAGGGACCTGCCGATCAGCCGGGAGATCTCGTGGGTGCGCCCGCCGATCTTGCCGCGGACCGACTCGCGATCGTTGCGGGTGTTGGTCGACCGGGGCAGCATGGCGTACTCGGCCGTCACCCAGCCAAGGCCGCTGCCCTTGCGCCAGCGGGGCACGCCGCTCTCCACCGTCGCGGCGCACAACACCCTGGTGCCCCCGAACTCCACCAGGACGGAACCCTCCGCGTGGGCGAGCCAGTTCCGGGTGATGGTCACGGGGCGAAGCTGGTCGGAACGACGACCGTGTGAACGAGCCATACGGGTCACCCTAGGTCATACACGGCCCCGCTCCGCGCCAACTCCATCGGGCCGGCGAAGCCGCCGCGCGAGGCGTCCTCCAGGATGCGGGACTTGTCGTACCACGGGACGAGATGGGTGAGGACGAGCGCGCCGGCCTCGGCACGGGCGGCGTGCTCGGCCGCCTGCCTGCCGCTCAGGTGCAGGCCGGGGGTCAGGCCCGGCTGGTCGAGGAAGGACGCCTCGCACAGCAGCACGTCGGCCTCGTGGGCCAGCTTGACCAGCTCGGCCGACTCGCCGGTGTCCGCCGAGTACGCGACGGAACGCCCCTGGTGGGCGACGCGGAAGCCGTAGGTCTCCACCGGGTGGTTCATCGGGGCGGCCGTCACCTCGAACGGGCCGACGTGCCGGGTGCCGGGCGACAGCCGTACGAAGTCGAAGGAGTTCTCCAGCACGGGCTCGTCCGGCATCGCGTACGCCGCGTTGAGCCGCTTGGAGGCGCCGGCGGGGGCGTGGACGGGCACCTTCGGGAGCGGGCCGTCAGGGGTGTAGGTGCGCACGACGTGGTAGGCGCACAGGTCGAGGCAGTGGTCGGCGTGCAGGTGGGACAGGAGGATGGCGTCGACGTCGTAGAGCCCGGCGTGCCGCTGCAGCGCGCCCAGCGAGCCGTTGCCGAAGTCGAGCAGCAGCCGGAAGCCCTCGGCCTCCAGCAGGTAGCAGGAGGACGGGCTGTCGGGGCCGGGGAAGCTGCCCGAGCACCCGATGATCGTCAACTTCATCGCGAACTCCCTACGCCGCTGACGTCGCCGATGCCGGAGGCGGTCCGCTCCA
Source organism: Microbispora sp. NPDC046973 (assembly GCF_040644495.1). Taxonomy (NCBI): domain Bacteria; kingdom Bacillati; phylum Actinomycetota; class Actinomycetes; order Streptosporangiales; family Streptosporangiaceae; genus Microbispora; species Microbispora sp. NPDC046973. Next base: position 66,515 of record NZ_JBEYWQ010000014.1, read on the forward strand.
CCGACTGGAGCTCGGGACCGAGGAAGCGCTGCCCGAGCCGTTCGAACAGCTCGGTGTCGCCGGTCGCCCGGAAGCGGTGCCCCGGCTCGCCCGCGCCGTTGGACAGCCCGCGGTCGTGCAGGATGCGGTAGACGTCCTTGGCCGTCTCCTCGGCGCTGGACACCAGCGTGACCCCGTCCCCGGCGACGTACGACAGGGCGCCGGTGAGCAGCGGATAGTGCGTGCAGCCGAGGATCAACGTGTCGCAGCCCGCGTCCTGGATCGGCTTGAGATAGCCCCTGACCACCTCGATGAGCTCCTCGCTCATCGTCTCGCCCCGTTCGACGAACTCCACGAGCAGGGGGGCGGCCACCGCGACCAGCTCGACGTCGGGGGCGGCGGCGAAGGCGTCGTGGTAGGCCATCGACTCGATGGTGGCCCGCGTGGCGATCACGCCGACCCTGCCGTTCCTCGTGGCCCGCACGGCCCGCCGGGTGGCCGGCTGGATCACCTCGACGACCGGGACGTCGTAGCGCTCCCTGGCGTCCCTGAGCACGGCCGAGCTCGCGCTGTTGCACGCGATGACCAGCATCTTCACGTCGTGCTCGACCAGGTGGTCCATGACCTCCAGCGCGTACGCGCGGAGCTCGGCGATGCTCTTTGGCCCGTACGGCTGGTGGGCCGTGTCGGCCACGTAGAAGATCGATTCGTGGGGCAGCTGGTCGATGATCGCCCGGGCGACCGTCAGGCCGCCCACGCCGCTGTCAAAGATCCCGATCGCCCTGGTGTTGTCCTCCGGCACGCTTCCCAAGGTTAGGGGACTGATCCCCGCCGCCGACGGTAAGAATGCTCACATCGCGCGCCGGGCCGCGAGGGGCGCGGCTGCGCCCTGGGCCGAGCAGCGCCCGGAGCCGCCGGGCCGCAGGCGCGGCGGGCGAACGCGGCTCAGCCGCGGCCGAGCCGCGCGATCTGGCGAGACTGGGCGACCAGCCGGCCCGCCGAGTCCCACACCTCGACCTCCTCGTCGAACCAGCCGTCGCTGATCAGCCGTCCGCCGCCGATCAGGGTCAGCCACCCCGGCGCGGGCAGGGCCCGCAGGTGCCAGGTGAGCTCCACGGTCGGCGCCCATCCCCGCGCCCCCGCGGAGAACACGACCGGCGGCAGCGCGTCCACCGCGAGCGCCAGCACGTACGGGTCGGGGTCCTGCGGCTCGGCCAGCCGGAAGTACGCCCGCGACTCGGGCCGCCCGGTCGGCGCGCCGGTGAGCCAGCCGATCGTGGGCGGGTCGAACGCGAGCTCTATCTGGGCGCTGAAGTTCATGTTCGACTCGGGCTTGGGCTGCGGCAGGCGCACGCAGTCGGCCAGGTCCGGCATGACGGCCGACGGGCCGTCCGTCCATTCGGGGGCCGCCTCCCCGTCCAGCGTCGCGGTCGTGACGAGCATCTCGATGAACGACTCGCCGTCCTGGACCAGCCGCGCCCGGGCCATCGCCGCCGTACGGCCCGTCTTGAGCGGCTCGAGCACCACCCGGGCCGGGCCGGGGCGGGCCACCCGGAGAAACTGGGCACTCGTGGAGACCGGGTGCGCGTGGGGCGAGGCGTCCACCACGGCGCGCAGCATCGTGGCCATGAGATAGCCGCCGTTCAGCGGCCCTCCGAGGGAGTATCCGTCGTCGAGACACACGTCATAGGTGGTGTCGTCGACCCGGATGGCCTGCGTCGCCTCGTCGAACTTGGTCATGCGTCCCTCGCCGCTCTACCGAATATTGTTCTGCTCATTACTCTAGCGTGGCGCTCCACTGGAGGGCGCGGTGGGCTCGCCCGGGGGGCCGGCGCCGCGCTCGCAGGGGCCGGCACCGAGCTCGCGGAGTCTGGCACCACGCTCCCGGGAGGGCCGGCCCCGCGCTCGCGGTCAAGCGGGCTGCAAGCGCGCCGCTACCGGCCGGGCCTAGCTTCGCGGCGTACCCCGACGACGACGCCTGTGAGTGAGCCCCATGTCCCCCGACACCTCCCCGCACGACCCGAGCCCCTGGCGGCCGGGCGACGAACCCGACCTCGACCGCACCGTCGCCTATCGCGTTCCCCGCCCGCCGGCGAACGAGGCGCACACCGTGCGGCTGCCGTCCTGGACGGAGCCGGAGGAGATCGGCTTCGCCACCGTGCCCGCCCCTCCGGCGCCGCCTCAGGACCGGGGCCGGCGGGGGCGCGGCTGGATCCTCGCGCTGGTGGCCGCCGTGCTCGTCGGCGTGGTCGGGGGCGGCGGCGTGTGGGCCGCCTCGAAGCTCAGCGGCGGCGGCACGCAACCCCAGGACGTGCTGCCCGCGAACGCGATGGCCTACGTCCGGCTCGACCTCGACCCGTCGGCCGGGCAGAAGCTCGCGTTGTTCGGCATCGCCCGCAAGTTCTCGGCCACCCGCGACTCCTTCGGCGGCGACGACCCGCGCAAGGCTGTCGTCACCGCGCTGCAAAAGGACGAGCCCGACCTCTCGAAGGTCGACTACGCCAGGGACGTCGAACCCTGGCTCGGCGACCGCGTCGGTCTCGCCGTGCTGCCCGCGGACGGCGGCGGCGACCCCGTCGGTGCGCTCGCCGTACAGGTGAAGGACGAGGCGGCGGCCCGGACCGGCATCGCCAAGATGGGCCTCGGCGGCGGGAGGGGCGGCCTGGCGTTCCGCGACGGGTACGCGGTCATCGCCACGAGCCAGAAGCTGGCCGACGAGTACGTCAAGGCGGCGCCGCTGTCCGGCGAGCCCCGTTTCGCCGCCGACCTCGGCGCGCTGGGCGAGCAGGGCGTGCTGTCGTTCTGGATGGACGTGGAGAAGGTCGCCGACGCCGGCTGGAGCGAGGTCGCCGCGACGCCCGTGCTGCAGCAGATCAGGGGCATGCGGTTCGCCGGCGCCCTCCGGTTCTCCGGGGACTACGCCGAGCTGGCCGGCATCACCCGCGGCGGGACGGCCACGCCGGGCCGGCCCGAGCCGGTGAAGATCGGCGAGCTGCCCGCCTCCACGGTCGCGGCGGCCTCGATCTCCGGCCTGGGCGACCTGCTGCGCGAGCAGTGGCCGTCCCTCGAACGGACGGCGAGCGGCCCGGGCGGCGAGACGGTCAGGCAGGCCCTCGACCAGGCGCGGGCGCAGTACGGCCTGTCCCTGCCGGACGACCTCGTCACGCTGCTCGGCCGCACCCTCACGCTCGCCCTGGACGAGCAGGACCTGGACGGCGCACAGCCCCGGGTCGGCGCCGTGCTCACGACGGACACCGCCAAGGCGCGCGACGTGGTGGACCGGGTCAAGAGCCACCTGAACGGCATGGAGAGGCCGGCCGACATCTCCACCGCCGAGGGCGACGGACGGTTCGTGATCGCGAGCACCCAGGAGTACGCCGACACGCTCAACGGCGGCGGCACGCTCGGCGAGAACGAAACCTTCCGCCTGGCCGTCCCGGACGCCGCGAACGCCGCCTACGCCGTGTACGCCGACCTCGACCGGCTGGAGAAGCTGTACCTGAACGGCCTGAACGGCCAGGAGCGCGCCGACGTCGAGAAGCTGCGGGCGGTCGGCCTGAGCGGCACCCACGGCGAGGACGGCTCGACCTTCACCCTCCGGGTCGTGTTCAACTGATCGCCATACTCCGGCTCACCCCGTCCGAACCGGAACTCCGGCCCACCCATGCCGGAGCGGGCGGGGTGAGCCGGTCGGTCTTCCGCCGGTGGGGCGTCAGGCCCAGAGCTGGCCTTCGAGGCGGTCCTCCGCCTCGTCGAGGGTGCCCTCGTAGGCCCCGGTGGACAGGTACTTCCAGCCGCCGTCGGCCACGATGAACACGATGTCGGCCCGCTCCCCCGCCTGGACGGCCTTGCGGGCCATGCCGAGGGCCGCGTGCAGGGCACAGCCCGTCGAGATGCCCGCGAAGATGCCCTCAGCGGCCAGCAGCTCCCGGGTCCGGCGCAGCGCGTCGGCCGAGGTCACCGAGTAGCGGGTGGTCAGCACGGACGCGTCGTACAGCTCGGGCACGAACCCCTCGTCCACGTTGCGCAGGCCGTAGACCAGTTCGCCGTACCGCGGCTCGGCGGCCACGATCTTCACGTCCGGGACCTGCTCGCGCAGGTAGCGGCCGACGCCCATGAGCGTGCCGGTCGTGCCGAGCCCGGCGACGAAGTGGGTCACGGTCGGCAGGTCGGCGAGGATCTCGGGCCCGGTCGACTCATAGTGGGAGCGCCAGTTGGCGGGGTTGCCGTACTGGTAGAGCATGACCCAGTCGGGATGCTCGGCCGCGAGGCCCTTGGCCACCCGTACGGCCTCGTTGGAGCCCCCCGCCGCCGGCGAGGAGATGATCTCGGCGCCCCACATGCGCAGCAGCTGACGGCGCTCCTCGGAGGTGTTCTCCGGCATGACGCAGATCAGCTTGTAGCCCTTGAGCCGGGCCGACATCGCCAGCGAGATGCCGGTGTTGCCGGAGGTCGGCTCCAGGATCGTGCAGCCCGGCGTGAGCAGCCCGTCCTTCTCGGCCTGCTCGATCATCCACAGCGCCGGCCGGTCCTTGATCGACCCGGTCGGGTTGCGGTCCTCCAGCTTCGCCCATATCCGTACGTCCGGAGACGGCGAGAGCCGGGGCAGACCCACCAGCGGAGTGCGCCCGACCGAGTCGATCAACGAGTCGAAGCGCATCTAGCGCGCTCCGCCCGCGACGGCCGGGAGCACGGTCACGGTGTCGCCGTCGGCGACGGGCGTGCCGAGCCCGCCGAGGAAACGTACGTCCTCGTCGTTGAGGTAGACGTTGACGAAGCGGCGCAGCCCGGACTCGTCCACCAGCCGGTCCTTCAGGCCGGGGTGGCGCGACTCCAGGTCGCCGATCAGCTCTTCGAGGGTCGATCCCTTGGCGTTGACCGCCTTGGCGCCATCGGTGTAGCTGCGGAGGATGGTAGGAATGCGGACCTCGATGGCCATGTCGGCTCAATCTCCTTGATCAGTGGTCGTCGTTATGGTGGGCGTCCACCTGCTCTGAACAGGGGCGGGCGGGCGGCGATTCCAGCGGTCTTCTTCCCCGGCGCCGAGCGGGCGGCCGGGTTCAGCGACAGTCGTAGACGACGACAGACGGCGTGTGCGCGAAGAGGAACGCCTGAACAGGAGATTCCGGGCGTACCCGGCGCGACAGGACAGCCGGTGACGACACGGGACGAGCGTCATCGTTAGCCATGGTTCAAGTTTAACCGTACGACTCTACGATCTTGACTTCCTCCTCGGTCACGACCCCGTCCACGATCCGGTAGGACCGGAAGGGCGTCTCCTCCTCGGAGGCGGTCGACACCAGCACATAGTGGGCGTCGGGCTCGGAGGCGTAGCTGATGTCCGTGCGGGACGGGTACGCCTCGGTGGCGGTGTGGGAGTGGTAGATCACGACCGGTACCTCGTCGCGGTCGTCCATCTCCCGCCACACGCGGAACTGCTCCATCGAGTCGAACCGGTAGAACGTCGGGGAGCGCTCGGCGTTCTCCATGGGGACGAACCGCTCGGGACGGTCGGACCCGGCGGGCCCGGCCACGACGCCGCACGCCTCGTCGGGGTGGTCGGCCCGGGCATGGGCCACGATCTTGTCGACCAGCTCGCGTGAGATCGTCAGCATGCTGGGAAACCTACCAAAGCGCCCTGACAAGGGTGTCCTGCAGGTAGGTCAGCCAGTCGTAGGTCACGAACGCCGGATAGCGGGGGTCCTCCTCGGACATCGAGGCGATCTCCTCGTGGACCTCCTCGGTGACCTCCAGCCGCACGCCGAGCGCGAGGCGGACGTCGTTGATCGCCCGCAGCCACGCCTGCCCCTGCTCGGCGGTCAGCGTCAGCCGGCCCGGCGCCGCCGTCTCCAGCAGCGTCGTGGCGTCGGCCCGCTTGCCGTCGCGCAGCGTCGCCTCCGTGTAGCGCCGGAACTCCTGCGCCGCGTCCTCGTCGTCGGCGTACGCCGAGGGGAACAGCCGCGCGAGCACTGGGTCGGCCGGTGGGGCCGCGGAGCCGATGCCCAGGGCGCGCTCCAGCGGATCGTCGCCGGTCGTCCCCGGCTCGACCAGGCCGAGCACCTGCGACACCAGCGATCGCAGGATCGACACCTCGCCCGCGTCGAGCTGGACGGTCACCCCGTCGCGCGTCGCCTTGAATCCCGTGCTCATCACGTGTCCTGCTGGACGGTCGCCCACAGGCCGTAGGAATGGAGGATCTGCACGTCCCGCTCCATCTCCTCCCGGGTGCCGCTGGCGACGACGGCCTTGCCCTTGTGGTGGACGTCCATCATCAGCTTCTCCGCCTTCTGCCGGGGATAGCCGAACACGGTCTGGAAGACGTACGTGACGTACGACATCAGGTTGACCGGGTCGTTCCACACGATCGTGAGCCACGGCAGATCGGGCCGCACGTCCGACGACGGACGCTCGACCTCGGTTGGAGCTGTGCTACCCACGTACCCATCCTGCACCACGACCGTCGTAGTCTTCGACACGTGCGCATGACCACGGGCACGGCCCTGCTGACCGACCAGTACGAACTGACGATGCTCCAGGCCGCGCTCGCCAGTGGCGCGGCCGATCGGCGGGCGGTCTTCGAGGTGTTCGCCCGGCGGCTGCCCGGAGGACGGCGCTACGGAGTGGTGGCCGGCACCGGGCGGTTCCTCGACGCGCTCGAGGACTTCCGCTTCGAGGAGCAGGACATCGAGTTCCTGTGCTCCTCAGGGATCGTGGACGAGCCGACCGGCGAGTTCCTCGCCGGCTACCGCTTCTCCGGCAACGTGTACGGCTACCGCGAGGGCGAGGCGTTCTTCCCCGGCTCGCCGATCTTGGTGGTGGAGGGGACGTTCGCCGAGGCCGTGCTGCTGGAGACCGTGGCCCTGTCGATACTCAACCACGACTGCGCGATCGCGGCGGCCGCCTCCCGGATGGCCCAGGCGGCCGGCGAGCGTCCGCTCATCGAGATGGGCTCGCGCCGCACCCACGAGTACGCCGCGGTGGCCGCCGCCAGGGCCGCCTACCTGTGCGGCTTCGCCTTCACCTCCAACCTCATGGCCGGCCGCCTCCACGGCGTGCCGACCGCCGGCACCGCCGCCCACGCGTTCACCCTGCTCCACGACTCGGAGGAGGACGCCTTCCGGGCCCAGATCGACTCCCTCGGGCTCGGCACCACCCTGCTCGTGGACACCTACGACGTGGCGAAGGCCGTACGCACCGCGGTGGAACTGGCCGGGCCCGACCTCGGCGCTGTGCGCATCGACTCCGGCGACCTCGCGGTGGTGGCGGTGGAGGCACGCCGCCTGCTCGACGAACTGGGCGCGAGCCACACCCGGATCGTCGTCACCAGCGACCTGGACGAGTTCGCGATCGCGGCGCTGGCCGCCGCGCCGGTGGACGCCTACGGCGTCGGCACCGCCCTGTCCACGGGTTCCGGCCATCCGACGGCCAGCCTCGTCTACAAGCTCGTCGCCCGGGAGGACCGCGCGGGACAGCTCCAGCCCGTCGCCAAGGCGTCGGTCGGCAAGCCGAGCGTCGGCGGGCGCAAGTGGGCCTACCGCAGGACCAGCGGCGGCACCGCGACCGCCGAGGTGGTCACCCGCGAGCCCTTGGAGACCGGCGACCGCCCGCTGCTGGCCGAACTCGTGCGGGACGGCAAGGTCGTCGGCCGCGAGAGCCTGGAGGCCGCCCGCGACCGTCACCGGGCGACTTTGGCCGAGTTGCCACTGGAGGCGTGCAGCCTCTCCCCTGGAGACCCCGCAGTCCCTACTATCTTCAAGTGATCGCGGGGGACCGGCGCATGAGGACGACGCCGGTCCTCCGTGATCGCCACTGTGAGGTGACCCCATGAAGACCGCGCTCGTCGTCGTGGACGTGCAGAACGACTTCTGCGAGGGCGGCAGCCTGCCGGTCGGCGGCGGCGCCGAGGTGGCCGCCGCGATCAGCCGCCACGTCCACGAGCACGCCTATGACCACGTGGTCGCGACCCGCGACTACCACGTCGATCCCGGGGCCCACTTCGCGGACGAGCCCGATTTCGTGGACTCCTGGCCGCCGCACTGCGTGGTCGGCACCTCCGGCGCCGACTTCCACCCGGCCTTCGACACCGCGAAGGTCGAGGAGGTCTTCAGCAAGGGCGCGCGGCAGGCGGCCTACAGCGGGTTCGAGGGCGCCACCGCCGACGGCGTGGACCTGGCCGCGTGGCTGCGCGAGCGCGGCGTGGAGGCCGTCGACGTCGTCGGCATCGCCACCGATCACTGCGTCCGGGCCACCGCCCTGGACGCGGCGGCAGGCGGCTTCGCCGTACGGGTCCTGCTGGACCTGACGGCCGGCGTGGCCCGGGAGACGACCGAGTCGGCGCTCGCCCGCCTCGCCGAGGCCGGAGTCGAGCTCACCGGGGAGCCCGTCCTCCGCTCCTGATCGGCGAATCCGGCGACCCGGGCGGCCCAGCCGGGACACGCACGCGATCGGGACGTCAATGTCTTCACCACGAAGCGTCACGGGTGTATTACCTAGAGCGACGACCCTTCGTGGATTGGCGGCCCCGATGTTCGCGTTCCTGCTCGGCCTCAGCTGGCTCGTCCTGACCCCGGTCTGCATCTGGCTGCTCTTCGGGCGCGGCCACCGGGGCGTGCTCCGCGCCACGGGCGCGCTGACGCTGGCGGCCCTGCAGGCGGTCACGATGGTCGTGGGATTCACGCAGGAGCCCGCCCGGATCCCCGCCCAGACGGTCGCCGTACGCGACCCGCGCGCCGGCGCCGGGCGGCCGCCAGGCGTGCCGCCTGCGCAGTCCCCCCAAGCGACACCGTCTCCGTCCCCGGCACCGGCACCGAGCGGCCCTCCCGCCTGCGATTCCCGCGTCCCCGATCCCGAGGCCGTACGGCTGTCGTTCCACGGCAGGGCCCTGCACGGCCTCACGGTGTACTGGCCCGCGTCGCCCGCACAGTGCGACACGGCGACGGTGGCCGTCCACCAGGCCGGGCACCGGCTGCGCATCTGGCTGCGCGAGGGCACCGAGGCGAGGCGGCACGAGGGAGCGCACAACGTTCCCGTACGCGTGGAGCAGGGCGTGGCCTCCCTCAGCCTCCGGCTCAGCCCGGTCACCCGGCACCACCGGCGTTACGTGGCGATCAACGGCCACACCGGCGACAAGATCCCGTTGCGCTCCCGCACCTCCTGACGGCGGCCGCCGCCCTGGTCATCCTGCCGGCGTCGATACGCTCGCGAACGGGCTGTCGCCGTCGGTCAGAGATTCGCCGTCGGGCAGCGGTTCACCGTCCGGCAGGGGCGAGGGCTTGTCTGCCCGGTCGTAGACCGCGGCGGTCCACCTGCCCGGTCGCTCGCCGACCACGGCCGACAACTGGTCGCGCACCTCAGGGCGCAGCAACGCCCGGCCCTGAGCGGTCTCGTCGCACTTCACCGAGGCCGGGCACGCCGCCTTGGGGACCGGAGCGTTCGAAGGAAAGACCCAGATCCGCAAGGACCGTCCAGGCTGCAGCCAGCCGGACGGCGCCGACAGCCGGTCGTGGTGCCCGCCCGGCGAGTCCCCGCACCGTCCGGCGGAGCCGCCCGTCTCTCCGCCCTTGAGCGGCAGCGCCACGACGACCCAGGCCCGCGGGTCGTCGCAGACCACCTTGTATCCCGTGTAGTAACTGGTCGGAGTGAAGGTCAGGGTCTGCCCGGTGCCCATCGTCTCGAACCGCCAGGCCTTGATGGGACGCAGGTCGAACTTCTCGGCTCCCAGCACCACAGAGAACCTGTCGGGAAGCTTCGGCCAGCGCGCGGGCTGTGCGGAGCCGGTGGGCTGAGCGGCGACCGTCGTCCGGTCGGCCCCGGGTCGGCCGGTCAGCAGGCCGTTTCCCAGCGCGACGGCCACGATGGTGAAGGCGACGGCGGCTCCGGCCGTCACCGCCCGCCGCGTGCGGCGGATGCGGCGGCCTCGCCGGACGATCGCGTCGACAGGGGCGGCCGGTTCCCGGCCGGCGCGTTCCCGGCCGCGCTCATCCAGCAGTGTGCGCAGGTCGCTTTCGGTGTGCCTCATCGCTGGGCCCTCCCCATCGTCATGGTCTGGATGTCCGGATCGACGCGAAGACGGCCGAGGGCCCGGCTGAGCTGGGTCTTCACCGCTCCCAGCGAGCAGCCGACGATGTCGGCGACCTGGGTGAGCGTCCGGCCCTCATAGTAGTGCAGGACGATCACCGCGCGCTGCCGCGGGGACAGCGCGCCGATCGCGCTCCACAGCGCGGCCTGATCGGCCACCTCCGTCGCCGCGTCACGAGGATCGGCCGCCTCGGGGATCGTCTCGGCCGGGATCTCCCCGCGCCAGCGCCTGCGCCACCAGGAGGCGTGGGTGTTCACGATGATGCGATAGACGTAGGGGTCGGGGTTGCCCTCGATCCGCCTCCAGGCGACCCATGCCTTCGCCAGCGCCGTCTGCACCAGGTCCTCGGCCGTGCCCCAGTCCCGGGCGAGGAGATACGCCATCCGGCACAGCCGTAGATGCCGCTGTGCCACATATTCGGCGAACCCGTCGTCCATCGATCATCTCCGTCTCGTCGTCTCCGGCGATGACTACCGCCCGGGAGGCGCGTTCGGATGACAGACGGAATCACGGAAGGCACCGGCCCGCCGATCGGGTGCGGCTCGGACCGCGGGCCGGGCAGGCCGGGGCGCGGACGCTTCAGGCCGCGGGCCGGGCGCGCCGCCTCAGCCTGTGGGGCGGGCGGGCCCGGCGTGCCGCGCGGTCACCTGCGCTGGGTCGCCCACTTGCGGATCATCGCGATGCGCTCGCGGACCTGCTCGGCGGTGGCCTGCGCGATGGCGGGGCCGCCGCAGGCGCGGCGCAGCTCGGCGTGGATGACGCCGTGCGGCTGGCCGGTGCGGTGGTTCCACGCGCCGACGAGGCCGTTCAGCTCCTTGCGGAGCTCGGCGAGCTGCTCGTGCGGCGCGAGAGCCGGAGCACGCTCCTCGCTCTTTTTGGTCTTGCGCTTGGCCGCCTGCTGGTCGGCCTGGCGCTTGCGCAGCAGCGAGGCCACCTGGTCGGGCTCCAGCAGGCCGGGCAGGCCGATGAAGTCCTCCTCCTCCGGCGAGCCGGGCGCGGCGGCGGTGCCGAACTCACCGCCGTCGAACAGCACCCGGTCGAAGGTCGCCGAGGCCTCCAACGTCTGGAAAGGCAGCTCGTCGCCGAGCGCGTCGGGCTGCTTCTTCTCCTGCTGGGCCTGCTCCAGCAGCAGGTCGTCGAGGCCGTCCTCGTCGCGACGACGGCCCAGCACGTGGTCGCGCTCCTCCTCCATCTCGCCCGCCAGGCCCATGAGGACGGGCACCGAGGGCAGGAAGACCGACGCGGTCTCCCCCCGCTTGCGGGCGCGGACGAAACGCCCGACGGCCTGGGCGAAGAACAGCGGGGTCGAGGTGCTCGTGGCGTAGACCCCGACGCACAGCCGGGGGATGTCGACGCCCTCGGAGACCATCCGGACCGCGACCAGCCAGCGCCGGTCGGAGGCGCCGAAGTCCTTGATCTTCTTGGACGCTCCCGGGTCGTCGGAGAGCACGACCTCGGCGCCCTCGCCGGTAACCGCGCGGATGTGGCGCGCGTAAGCCCGGGCCGCCTCGTGGTCGGAGGCGATGACCAGGCCACCCGCGTCGGGCACGCCCCGCCGCACCTCGGTGAGGCGGCGATCTGCCGCGTGGATGACCTGGCGGATCCAGTCGCCCTTCGGGTCGAGGGCGGCCCGCCACGCCTGCGAGAGCTGGTCCTTGGTCAGCGGCGTGCCGAGCGTGGCGGCGATCTCGTCGCCCGCGCGCGTGCGCCACTTCATCTCCCCCGAGTACGCCAGGAAGATGACCGGCCGGACGACGCCGTCGGCCAGGGCCGGGCCGTACCCGTAGGAGTAGTCGGAGACGCTTCGCATCGCCCCCTCGCCGTCCTCCACGTAGGTGACGAACGGGATCGGGCTGTCGTCGGACCGGAACGGCGTGCCGGTCAGCGCCAGGCGCCTGGTCGCGGGCTCGAACGCCTCGCGGACGCCGTCGCCCCACGACTTCGCGTCGCCGGCGTGGTGGATCTCGTCGAAGATCACCAGGGTCTTGCGCGCCTCGGTGCGGGCCCGGTGCAGCGCCGGGTGCATGGCGATCTGCGCGTAGGTGACCGCGACGCCGACGTAGTCGCGCGAGGTGGCGCCCTGGCTGTTCTTGAACTCGGGGTCGATGCTGATCCCGACCCGGGCCGCGGCGTCGGCCCACTGCCGCTTGAGGTGCTCGGTGGGGGTGACGATCGTGATGGCGCGCACGACCCCGCGGCTGAGCAGTTCGCTGGCGATCCGCAGTGCGTACGTCGTCTTGCCGGCGCCAGGGGTGGCGACGGTCAGGAAGTCGCGCGGCTCGCGGCTGAAGTAGAGGTCGTAGGCCTGCTGCTGCCATGCGCGCAGCTTCGGGGCGGTGCCCCAGGCGGCTCTGTCGGGGTAGGACGGGGAGAGGTGGGACGCGGCCGAAACGCTCAACGACGCCTCCCCGAACTCATCGGAACACTGGTGTCTCTATCGGTTCGCTCCCTCACAGTGGATTCAGACTAGCCCGCCCGACCGACAAGACGTGCCGCCCACGCGCAGGGTGGTCCGAAATAGCCCGGTGTGGCAATCCCCACAGCGTCAGGATCGGGCGCCGAGGTAGGCCCTCCGGCCGCGCACCGGCGAGCCCTACCCGAGACCGCACATCGGCGCCTTAAGAACGATCGGGGCGGGGGCCCGCGAAGCCGTCCGGTATCCGCGTCCCCCGCCCCGACATCGGCTAGCCGACCGCGCTCGTCGTCACAGGCGCGTCGCCCTGGTGCAGTCGGTGGCGGTCAGCGGAAGGGTCGAGGCACCGCTTGTGCTCGCGACGCTGCAGTCCGAGTAGTAGATGCCCCCGTCGGCCTTCCGCACGGTGACCCGCAGCCGCCCCGCCGGAATGCCGCTCGCTCCGAGGTTGGAAAGAGCGGTGGTGCCGTTGGGCGTGAAACCTGTGCTTGGCGAGGGGGCCAGCGTGATGTCGTACAGGTATCCCGGGCTGAACACCGAGGTGATGTCGGCCCAGCCCGTGCCGTCGTTGACGAACACGCGGCCCCTGCGCGCCGACCCGGTAAAGGTGTTCGAGGTGAGCGGGGTCACGGCGGTCCCGGTCGTTGCCGGCACGGTGAAAGTGGTGATGATGTTCGCCGAGTCGAGACGCGGGTAGGGAATGGTCTTCTTCTCCCCGCCCTGAGGGTTCGTCGCCGAGGGCGCGGCGGGGGCGGTCTTCGCCGGGGCGGCGCTCGCCGCGAAGGAGCCCGACAGGCTCACGGTCGCACAGGTCACCGCCACCGCGGCGGACCACATCAGCAGGCGACCGGCGCCACGCGAACCAGAGGCCGAGCCGCTCCTATGAGAAACCAATTTCATTTCCCCCCAAGGTGAGAATTGGTCTTTTCGGGTTCACCGCGTTTTCGTGCGATGCGACCTCGAAGATACCTGTCCAGAGAAACGCGGACAGCGAGCCACCTATCGAATACCGGCAAACAGATGTCATGCCTATCTCAAAGCCGTTTCGGGGAAAACAGTCGCCTACCGTCATATCGGCCGCCCAAGCGAAGGTTCGCGCATTTGCCCCGGCAGTCACCGGACGCGGGAAACGAGGATGCGGCCCGACCTGCCGGCCGTCACCGGTCAATAACCGCGAGCGGCCCGCAGGAGATTTGGACTCCTGCGGGCCGTCGGTCCGTGGTCGTGAGTTCGTCCTGTCCGCCGTCAGTCGCGCAGACGCTGCCAGGGGCTGCACGGCAAGGGCGCGGGCGCCTGCGGAAGAGCGTTCCTCACGTTGCAGATCGTGAAGAAGATGTTGCTGTCGGACGTCCGCGCGACGATCGCGAGGGTCCCGCCGGTCTCCGAACCTGCGTCCTCGGTCGCGGTGATGTTGGTCACGAAAGCTCCCCGGCTACCCGGCACGCGCCGCAGGCTCTGCCAGCCCAGCGGCTCGCTACGCGGGTCGAAGACGAACGGGGCCCCGTTGTTGGCGGACACGGCGAAGTTGACCGGACCATTGGGCATGCCCCGCGAGACGATGGTGGAGTCGAGCCACCGGACCGGCTCCCGCCCGCGCTTCGGGTCGTTCCCGTTGACGTGAAGCGGCACCGACGCCGGCGCGCTGAGCTGGCGCTCCGTGGCAGGCCTCGTCGTCGCGGTGTCGGCACTGGCGGCCAGCGGAGCCGACAGTCCCACAAGCGCACCGGCCACCGTCGTCGCGGCGGCCCAGGTAAGGAGGCGACCGACGGTGTGCGGGCCTGAAACCGAAGTGCTCCTACGAGAAATCAATTGATTTCCCTCCCAATGACGAGAATTGGACTTTCCGGGTCACCGCGTTCTCGAGCGATGCAGCCCCGAAGCTACCCCTCAATGGGAACGAAGGCACTGAGACACCTTTCGGTGCACGGCAAACATAAGTTACGGCTAGTTCAAAGCCGACCACTTTCTATAAATCTTTCCACGCCCGCCCGTCTCGTCGTCTTTTTGCGACGATTCACGACGCTTCCTATGGAATTTCGGAGCCGATCCGATACGCCCCGGCTTGGCCGGTGGAACCGTGACACGCGCCACGAACAAATCAAGCTCTCGGTCAGGAGCGGCCATCCCGGCGTGGCGAGTGAACGTCATCGCGGCCACGCGACATAGAACGGGATCGCCATCTCGATAGGAGGCCCACATGCTGATCACGCGTTGGATCGCAGACATGACAGAGAACCCGCGAAGGGAGACGCACAGCCGGTCAGTCCTGGCAGCGGCGGTCGTGGCGGCCGGCCTGGTGCCCCTGGCCGCCCTGCCCGCCGTCGCGGCGCAGCAGGCGCACGATCGCCGAGACGGCGAGCGGATCAGCGTCGTCGGAGAACCGGAACCGACCACACTGCTGGCCAACCCCGGATCGTTCGGACCCGCCGACGTTCCCACCACAGCGCCCGGAGCCGGAGGGCTCGGACCCGCCACATCCGGCAGCCGGTCGTTCGGACCCGCCGACGTTCCCATCGGACTGGGCGGCAGTGGATCGTCCGGAGCCGCCGGCTTCGCGAATCAGCCCACTCGCTGAACGACACCATCCAAGGCCACCGAGACTCGCGGTCGCGCGCCGCCTGAGAAGCGGTCGGCCGATCGGGCGACGTCGTGATCTCGTCGTGCGGGTCGTCATGCGCTGAGCCGCGTCTACGGCGGGGAACCGCGTCGGCCGTTATGCCGGTGTGAACCCACGGCCTCCCGGAGACAGCCCCTTCGACGAGCGATGACCTCCGGGAGGCCGTGGCATGCCGTCGCCCCGCGTCGTCCCGGATCATCCGATCCACCGCCGCCCGAGCCGCCCGCGGGGCATCAGCGGGCTCCCCACATCAGGCCCTCGATCTCGGCGCGTGACTGGGGACGGTCGGGATGGGCCAGTCCGAGCAGGACCGTGCTGCCGCCGTCCGGCCGGGTCAGCAGGGTCACCCGCATGAAGGCGGGTTCGTTCACCACGTCGGTGTACTCCGCCCGTACGGCCCGCGTGTGACCTGGCCGCCCGCCGACGGTCACCGCGCGGTCGTCCAGCACCTCGACCTTGTCCCCGTGCAGCAGCAGCTGCGCGTAGAGATCGCTCAGGTCGATGACGGCCGACCGCAGGTTGGGCGGGTCCACCCGGTCGCCGGGCCGGGCCATGACCGTGGCGCTGTCCCCGCGCGCGGCGACGGAGGTGAAACCCGTCACGGGCGCGACCACCCCCTCCCGCCACTGCGGCGGCAACGTGTAGGCGACCCCGGCGATCTGATCGTGGATCACCGTGGGGGGCGCGCTCTCGGCGCGGTGCAGGACCGTGACCACCACCGCGCCGATGACGGCGGCCGAGCAGACCAGCGCGAGGCCGCCGACGAGAAGGCGCCGCAGCCACCGCGGCATCGGGCGGGGCGGCGTCTCGGGCGCGCGGTAGCGGCGGGCCGAGGGGGGCAGGTCGTCCTCGGGCTCCGGGGACTCCAGGCCCAGTGAGGGCCAGACGGGGCGGTCGACCTCGCGCTCGGCGACCGGCGCGCCGTACAGGCCGGTGAGGCTCTCCTCCGCGGAGTCCCGGTCCGGCTCACGGCCGCCATACGGCCGTGAGGGCCACTGGGGGGACGCGGGCGGCGTGGACGACCGCGGCGACCCGTCCGGGACGCCGTACGGGCGAGTGGGGCCCTGTTTGGACGGCCGGGACCCCTCCTCGGCGGGGGGCCAGACCCGGCGCATCCACTGGTCATCCACAAAGCCTCCCCGGGCGGCCTGGCCGGGCGCGTGGGACGGAACCGGCGAGCGACTCGGCGCTCAGGGCCGGGCGCGAGACTTCGTGACCATGAACGCTGCTGTGGAGTTACTCACACCCGCGCCGCGACGTCAACGGCTCCGGCCGATTCGTCATCGCCCTGTTCCTCGCGGCGACTCCGCATCGCCTTGAGCGTCGTCGGCCGGGTCCTCAGGGCCCTGTGCGGCGGCGAGGCTCGGCACAGGGTCGGTGGGGCCGTCCGCGCCGTCCGCGGCGACCTCCTGAAGCCCCGCGGCGGCCTTCTTCAGCCCCGCGTCGGTTCCCTGCGGGGCGGGGCGGCGATAGGCGTCCCACATCTGGTGGACGCGTACGCCCTGGCCCGCCGTGAACTCGCGCATGCAGCGGTCCTGCGCGTAGTCCATGAAGTTGTGGATCGGATCGCCGCCCGATGCGGGGCAGGTGTCCTTCTTGGCGGGGCAGCCGTTCGTCGGGTACGCCTCGGCGGGGGTGTCGTCCACCGAGTCGCCCGGGGCCTTGCAGCCGTTCTCGAAGGTGTGCAGCAGGCCCAGCCAGTGGCCGATCTCGTGCACGGCGGTGAAGCCTCTGGCGAAGTCGCGCAGCGGGCCGCCGGGGACGCTCCGCCAGTCGATCACCACGCCGTCCAGCACGGGCTCGTCGTCGTACCAGTACGGGTAGGTGGAGTAGCCGAGCACGAGCCGGCTCAGCTGGGCGATGTACAGGTTGAGCGTCTCCGGACCCCCGGCCCGCAGCTTCTTCTTCATCGGCTCCTCGTAGCCGAGGGGGTCGCGGAACCAGTTCCGGTTGTCGGTGTGCGTGATGCCCTTGAGCTCGAAGCGCACGCCGGTGTCGGCCCCGCCGTACCCGCCGGAGTAGGCGGTGTTCAGCACGGCGATCTGCCGGGAGACGGCGGCGTCGGGCAGGCCGAGCACGTGGTCCCTGATGATGTGCACCCACACCGGGACGGTGATCCGCTCGACGGCTCCGGCAACGCTCCGCCGGTCACTCGCAACGCTCCCCGGCCGCGCCGTGGCTCCCTGCTGCGGGATGACTCCGGGCTGCGCGGTGCTTCTCGGCTGCGGGGTGCCGAGCCTGCGGGCCAGGTCGGCCGCCATCCGGGCGACCTCGTCCGGGCCCGGCTCACGCGGCTCCAGGGCGTGCGTGAGCGCCCCTACGCCGTGCCGGCGCTGCGCGACGGCGTGACGGACGAGACAGGCGTCCGGCCGGGAGGCGGGCGATCCGCGCAGTCCGGCGCCGGTGAGACCACCGGCCGCCCGGGAGGCGGCGGACGCCGGGGCGGCGCAGGCGCCGCCCAGCGCGTAAAGGCATGCAAGGAAGACGGCGATGGGTCGCCGAACCATTCGTTCCCCCGATACGGCTGGTCAGAAGGCTGACCCTAGCCGCCGGGGAGGCGATGATCCCGTATCGACACTCACTCGCCGGACGGTTCGCCCTTGGGCAACCCCTCGTAGATCTCCTTGCACTCCGGGCAGACCGGATACTTCTTCGGGTCGCGGCTGGGCACCCAGACCTTGCCGCACAGGGCCCGCACCGGCGCGCCGGTCACGTAGCTCTCAGTGATCTTGTTCTTGTCGGCGAAGTGCGAGAAGCGCTCGTGGTCACCGTCGCCGTGCGAGAGCCGGGGTGTTACGTCGCTCTCGGGAAGAATCTTCGTGCCGCTCACGGATACCAAGTCTACTGAGCGAGCGGGCGGCCCCGGCCCTGACGCGCGTACGGCCCCCGCCGGGGTGGCGGGGGCCGTACGGAGGGGACCGGACGTCAGCCCATGTGGACCGGGGCGCCCTCGGTCTTGCGGCCGGCCTTGACGAACAGGGCCAGGACCGCCGCGGCGAGGGCGACCGCCGTGCTCACGACGAAGCCGAGGTGCAGGCCGTCCATGAAGGACAGGTGCGCCGCGTCGGCCAGCGTCTTGGCCACGGGCCCGGTCAGCCCGGGCGGGGCCTGCCCCACCGAGGCCAGAGCCTTCAGGCCCTCCATCTGGGCGGGCGGGACGGCGGCCGCCGCCGGACCGAGGTACCCGGGCAGCACGTCGGCCACCTTGGCGGACACGACCGCGCCCAGGATGGCGGTGCCGAGCGCGCCGCCGACCTGCATCGCGGAGTTCTGCACGCCGCCCGCGACGCCGCTCAGCTCCTCCGGCGCGTTGCCCACGATGATCTCCGTGGCACCGACGAAGACCGGCGACAGGCCGAACGCGAGCAGCACGAACGGGATCGCGCTGTCGGCGAAGGCGGCCTCGACGCTCAGCCGCGACATGAGGAACATCGCGAAGGCGCTGATCACCATGCCGCCCGCGATGGTGATCTTCGGACCGAGCTTGCCGATCAGGACGCCCGCGATGGGCGAGGCGACGATCATGCCGGCGCTCATGGGCAGCATCCGCAGGCCGGAGTCGAGCGGCGTGAGCCCGTGCACTCCCTGGAAGAAGAACGTGAGGAAGAACATCGCGCCGAACATCGCGAACGACATGAGGATCATGAGGACGGTCCCGATCGAGACCGAGGCGTTGCGGAACAGGCTCAGCGGCAGCAGCGGCTCGCTCGCCCTCGACTGCCAGAACACGAACACGGCCCCGAACACCACGGCGCCGGCGAGGAAGAGGATCGTCTTGGCGTCGCCCCAGCCCCACTCGGGAGCCTTGATGATGGCCCACACCAGATCGAACATCACCCACGTCAGCAGCAGGACGCCGAGCCAGTCGACCCGGGACAGGGTCTGCGCCTTGCTCTCCTTCAGCGCCCACAGCCCGAAGGCGAGAGCCGCCGCGCCCACCGGCACGTTGATGAAGAACACCGACTGCCAGCTCACGTTCTCCACCAGGAGCCCGCCGATGATCGGGCCCGCCGCGCTCGACAGGCCGATGATCGCACCCCACGCGCCCATGGCCATGTTCAGCTTCTCACCGGGGAACGCCGACCGGAGCAACGCGAGCGCGGCGGGCTGGAGCAGCGCGCCGAACAGTCCCTGCAGCACCCGCAGCGCGATCAGCACGCCGATCGAGGACGACAGGCCGATGGCGAGCGAGGTCAGCGCGAAACCCGCGACGCCGATCAAGAAGACGCGCTTGTGCCCGAACAGGTCGCCGAGCTTGCCGGCGGTGATCAGGAAGACCGCCAGCGCGAGCAGGTAACCGCTGGTCACCCACTGCAGGTCCGCCAGCGTCGCCTTGAGTTCGACCTGGATGACCGGGTTCGCGATCGCCACGACCGTGCCGTCGAGCATGACCATGATGACGCCGAGCGAGACGGCGAGCAGCGTGAGCCATGGATGCCCCTGGCCTCGTCCTGGAGGCGCGTCGGCATCCACCGATACGGCTTGAGTCATGGAGATTCCCCCTTAGCACCACTGTGTCGACCGGCAGTAATTTATGTCAGTCGATGACAGATGACAAATCCTTTTATCCGACATACGGTGACATCTGAGAGTTTGTGAACCGGCAGTTTCGAGGAGGTGACCGCCGTGGGTCTACGCGAACGCAAGAAGCAGCGGACGCGGGACGCGCTGATCGACGCGGCCCTCGACCTCTTCCTCACCAGGGGCTACGAGGCGACGACGATCGACCAGATCGCCGCCGAGGTGGAGGTCTCGCCCAGGACGTTCTTCCGGTACTTCGCCTCCAAGGAGGACGTGGCGCTCTCGCTGACCGCCGACGAGCAGCGGATGCTCCTCGCCGAACTGGCCTCACGTCCCGAGTCGGAGTCGCCGTTCACCGCCCTGTGCCAGGCGATGCGGTCGTTGCTGAAGATGCTACGAGAGGCGGACGACACGGAGGCAGGCAGGTACCTGCGTTGCCAGAAGGTCGTGCACTCCACGCCCGCCCTGCTCGCCGGGACCATGCGGCTGGTGAAGGAGAACGAGCGCAAGCTGGTCGCCGAGGTGGCCCGCAGGCTGGGAGCGGACCCGTGCGACCTGCAGCCGCAGTTCATCGTGGCCGTCTTCGTCAGCGTGGCCCTCGCCTGCTTCGACGAGCGCACGCAGGACCCCGCCGTACTGGCGCGGCGGCTGGAGGACCTGCTCGCGCTGGCCGAGCGTTCCCTGTGTCCCGGCTGGGACCAGCCCGTACGCTCCGGGGCGGGCGAGCGCGTCTCAGCCCCGGCCCCGGCCCCGGGCTGACGTCTCGGCACGTCCTCACAGGAGGACGACGCACCCGCGCTCGCGCAGCGGACGGACGCAAGAGGGGACCTCGTCGAACTTGATCCACCGCAGGTCGAGCTTCTCCAGCCGCGGCAGCTCCGCGAGCCCGTCGGGCAGCGTGGCGAGAGGGGTCGACCGCAGGTCGAGGTGGGTCAGCTCCGTCAGGCGTACGACCGAGCCGGGCAGCCGTTCCAGGGGGTTGCCGCGCAGGTCCAGGTGACGCAGCGCGCGCAGCCCTCCGATCGCCTCGGGCAGCGCGGTGAGACGGTTGTTCCTGAGGTGCAGCTCGCGCAGCCCGGCCAGGCGGCCGATCGCCTCGGGCAGCGCGGCCAGCCGGTTGTCGTGGACACGCAGCTCGTGCAGGCCGGTCATGCCGCCGATGGTCTCGGGTAGCGCGGTCAGCCGGTTCTCCGCGAGGTTGAGGTAGCCGAGCCGGTCGAGCCGTCCCAGCGAGGCGGGCACCGAGGTGAAGCCGTTGTCGCTCAGGTAGAGGTAGTCCGTGAGGCGGGGCAGGTCGCCGATCTCCGCGGGCACCTCGCGCAGCCGGTTGTGCCCCAGGTCGAGCATGCGTAGCTCGCGGAGGCGGCCGAGGCCGGGAGGAAGGCCGGCGATCTCGTTCTCCGCCAGGTTGAGCGACCGCAGCCGGCTCAGCCGCCACAGCGCGTCCGGCACCGCGGTCAGCGCGTTGCGCCCCGCGCTGAGGTGTTCGAGCGAGGCGAGACGGCCCAGTTCGGGCGGGAGAGTCGCGATCCGGTTGCCGTAGAGCAGCAGGACCCGCAGCCGCTCCAGGCGCCCGATCCAGCCGGGCAACGCCGTGAGCGCGTTCCCGTCGAGGTCGATGTGGCGCAGCGTCGCCATGTCGGCCACGGCCGCGGGCAGCGACGGCAGCCCCGCTCCGGGCGCCACCAGGGCGACGGGCGCGCCGCCGACGAACCGTACGGCGCCCGGGGGCGCCCAGCGGGGTTCGGGCACGCCGAGATCGGGCGGTCCGGGCACGCCGAGATCGGGCATGGCAGCCGACTCTACCGGCGACCTCCACGCTCCCGGGCACCGGCCGATCGGTGAACGTTTCATCGGGATGACGCGGCCCAGGTGAGAGCCCGCGGTGGGAGACCGCGCTGGTCCGGCGGCACGCCCGCCGAACCGGTTCAGTAGGGGCCGGGCCCGTCGACGACCCCGCGAGAGCCGTCTCCTGTACGGCCCCGGCTCCCCCTGCCTATGGTGCGTGCGGCGCTTCCACCGGCGCCGAGACCCCCACCCGAGGTACAGAATGAGAACACGTTTCATCGCCGCGGGCGCGGCCCTCCTCGCCCTCCTGATGTCAGTGCTCGCCATGACCCAGAGTGCGCAGGCCGCGACCGGACTCCACGTCAGCGGCACGAAGATCCTCGAAGCCAACGGAAACCAGTTCATCATGCGGGGCACCAGCCACGCCCACACCTGGTATCCGAGCCAGACGAGCTCGTTCGCGAACATCAAGTCCCTGGGCGCGAACACCGTGCGCGTCGTGCTGAGCGGCGGCCGCTGGACGGCCAACTCGGCGAGCGACGTCGCCAACGTCATCGCGTTGTGCAAGCAGAACCGGTTAATCTGCGTGCTCGAGAACCACGACACCACCGGCTACGGCGAGCAGAGCGGCGCGTACACGCTCGACCAGGCGGTCGACTACTGGGTCGGCCTCAAGAGCGTGCTGACCGGCCAGGAGAACTACGTCGTCATCAACATCGGCAACGAGCCGTACGGCAACAACAACCCCTCCGCCTGGACCAGCGCGACCAAGACCGCGATCAGCAGGATGCGGGCGGCCGGATTCCAGCACCTGCTGATGGTCGACGCGCCGAACTGGGGCCAGGACTGGCAGTTCGTCATGCGCGACAACGCCGCCTCGGTCTTCGCCGCCGACACCCTGAAGAACACCGTCTTCTCGATCCACATGTACGGCGTCTTCGACACGGCGGCCGAGGTCACCGGCTACCTCCAGGCGTTCCAGACCGCCGGCCTGCCGCTGGTGATCGGCGAGTTCGGCAACATGCACTCGGACGGCGACCCCGACGAGGACACGATCATGGCGCAGGCCCAGTCGCGGGGCGTCGGCTACCTCGGCTGGTCGTGGAGCGGCAACGGCGGCGGCGTCGAATACCTGGACCAGGTGACGAACTTCGACGTCGGCCAGCTCACCTCGTGGGGCCAGCGGCTCTTCAACGGCGCCAACGGCATCAAGCCGACCGCCACGGAGGCGACGATCTACAGCGGCCAGCCGCCGGTGAGCCCGTCGGCCAGCCCGTCCGCCTCCCCCAGCCCGTCCGCGTCCCCCAGCGCCTCGCCGAGCGCGTCCCCGAGCCCCAGCCCGTCCCCGAGCGGCGGCGCCAAGGGCTGCTCGGCGACGTACAAGGTCGCCAACCAGTGGAGCGGCGGCTTCCAGGGCGAGGTGACCGTCAAGGCCGGCGCCAGCGCCATCTCCGGCTGGACCGTGACCTGGACGTACGCCAACGGTCAGACGATCACCCAGGTGTGGAACGCCACGGTGACGTCGAGCGGATCCACGATCACGGCCAAGAACGTGAGCTACAACGGCGGCCTCGGCGCCGGAGCGTCCACCTCGTTCGGGTTCCTCGGCTCCTCGAACGGCACCAACGCGGTGCCGGCGGTGAGCTGCACCGCGAGCTGAGACGCGGCGTGTCACCCACGGCCGGGCGCGTTCCCCGCGTCCGGCCTCCGCGTGTCTCCGCGCGGCCCGGGGCGGGGCGTGCCGGGGGTCAGTTGAGCAGGGGGTCGTCGGGGAAGGTGGCGACCAGCGCCAGGTCCCCCTTCTGCCTGCGCAGCACGGTGCGCCACAGCGTGGCCGGGTTCGGGTGGAAGGTGTCCCCCGGCTCGGAGTCCACGACGTACCAGGCGCCTTCCTGGAGCTCGTTCTCGAGCTGTCCGCCGGTCCAGCCCGCGTAGCCCGCGAAGATCCGCATCTGGGAGATCTCCCCCGCCAGGATCTCCGGGGGCGCGTCGAGGTCCACCGTGCCGAGGCGCGAGACCGCCGCCCTGCCCTGCAGCCGGCGCCAGCCCAGCGGCTCCTCGCCGCTGAGCACGACGGCGAGCGCGAGCGCGCTGTCCGTCTGCACCGGGCCCCCCTCGAACAGCACCGGAGGACCCGTGACCAGGGCGTCCCAGGACGGTAAGACCTGGGTCACGGCGATCTCACTGGGCCGGTTGAGGACCACACCCAAGGTGCCGCCGTCCTCGTCGTGCTCCAGGACGAGCACCACGCTACGCCGGAAGTTGGGGTCGTCGAGCAGTGGCGTCGCTACAAGCAACCCGCCGACGTAGATCGCCTCCGCCATACATCCCATCATGAGGGAGGATTGCGGATTCGTGTACGCCGACCCCGGTTTGCCGCGTCATATTACTTACCGTGACGGCGACGCCACCGTTCGCGAATCCTCCTAGGCCTCGGTGAAGCCGCGCGCCCTGCCGCCGGCCGACTCTCGTACGGCCGCCGCCACCGCGTTGGCCACGTCGGGGTGGAAGACGCTGGGAATGATGTAGTTGGGGCCGAGCTCCTCGCTGGTCACGACCGCGGCCAGCGCGCGGGCCGCCGCGAGGAGCATCTCCTGTGTGACCCCGTCCGCCTGGGCGTCGAGCAGGCCGCGGAACACGCCCGGGAACGCCAGCACGTTGTTGATCTGGTTGGGGTAGTCCGACCGGCCCGTGGCCACGACCGCCGCGTGCTCGCGGGCGTCGTCGGGGGACACCTCCGGCTCGGGGTTGGCCAGCGCGAACACCACCGCGTCCTGCGCCATGGCGGCGACGTCGTCCCCGGTGAGGATCCCCGGCGCGGAGACGCCGATGAAGACGTCGGCGCCCTTGACCGCGCCGCGCAGGTCGCCGCCGTACCCCTCGCTGTTGGTGTGCTCGGCGATCCACCGCAGCGAGTCGTCGAGGTCGTCGCGGCCGAGGTGCACCGCTCCGCGGTAGTCGCAGACGACGACGTTCCTCGCCCCGGCCGCCAGCAGCAGGCGCAGGACGGCGGTGCCGGCCGCGCCGGCGCCGGCCATCGCGATCCGCACCTCGGAGAGCTCCTTGCGGACGACCTTCAGCGCGTTGGTCAGCGCGGCGAGCACGCAGATGGCGGTGCCGTGCTGGTCGTCGTGGAAGACCGGGATGTCGAGCAGCTCGCGCAGCCGCCGCTCCACCTCGAAGCAGCGCGGGGCCGAGATGTCCTCCAGGTTGATGCCGCCGAAGCCCGGCGCGATGGCCCGCACGGTCGCGACGATCTCGTCCACGTCCTGGGTGTCGAGGCAGATGGGCCAGGCGTCGATGCCGGCGAACCGCTTGAACAGGGCGGCCTTGCCCTCCATCACGGGCAGTGCGGCGGCGGGGCCGATGTTGCCGAGGCCGAGGACGGCCGAGCCGTCGGTGACGACGGCGACCGAGTTCCGCTTGATCGTGAGGCGGCGGGCGTCCTCGGGGTTGCGCGCGATCGCCAGGCTGACCCGCGCCACGCCCGGGGTGTAGGCCATCGAGAGCTCGTCGCGGTTGCGCAGGGGCACCTTCGACTGCATCTCGATCTTGCCGCCGAGGTGCATGAGGAAGGTCCGGTCGGAGACCTTGTGGATCGCGACGTCCTCGACCGCGCCGAGGCTGTCCACGATCGCCTGCACGTGGTCGGCGTCCTTGGCCGCGCACGTCACGTCGATGCGGAGCTTCTCGTGACCGGCGTTGGTCACGTCGAGGGCGGTGACCACACCGCCCGCGTTCTCCACCGCGTGGGTGAGCAGGCTGACCGCCTTGCCCCCTGCGGGCACCTCGAGGCGCACGGTGATCGAGTAGGACACGCTGGGCACGGTGGCCACGTCTATCCGCTCCTTTGCGGGTGATGCCTGGCCGTGCTCTCCCGGCTGCTCCAGTGGGGCGCGGCCTCCGCGTGGCGGCCACGCTCGCGCATCCGGCTGGACGGCTCATGGGTGCTATCCATCGTGCCACCACCGGCGGGGTGTTTCAGCCCGTGCCCGTGCTGTTTGCGCCACGCGCCGCGCCCGGCCCGCGCACCGCCGTGCCCGGGGGCCGGGCGGGCGCGGGCGGGAACCGGTCAGAAGAGCGCGCTGGCCAGCGCCCTGCGCGCCCGCGACACCGACGGATCGTCGGCGGGCAGCGCGTCGAACAGCCCCAGCAGGTGGACCCGCGCCTTGTCCCTGTCGGCGCCCCTGACGCGCCGCACGAGCGCGACGAGCCGATCGAAGGCCTCGTCCACCTGGCCGTTAACCATCTCAAGGTCGGCGGCCCGGGTCTGCGCGTCCACGTCGTCGGCGTTCTCGGCGGCCCGGCGCAGCACGTCGGCCGGGTCGAGGTCCTGCGTGCGCCGCAGCAGCCCGACCCCCGCGAGGCCGATCTTCGCGCCCTCGTCGGACGGCGACCTCGCCAGCAGGCGCTCGTACGCCGCGGCCGCGGCGTCAAGGTCGCCCTTCTCCACGGCCTGCTCGGCCGCCAGGAGCTCGGGGTCGACCGGCGGCTCGGCGAGCTGGTCCTCGCCCTGAGCGGCCAGCTCCACGCCGAGCTGCTCGAACACCTGCGCCAGCGCCTGCCGGAGCTGCGACTCCGGCAACGGGCCCTCGAACAGGGGCATGAGCTGCCCCTGGAAGGCCAGATAGACGGTGGGCACCGCGCGCATCCGCAGCGCCTGGGCGAGCTGCGGGTCGGCCTCCACGTCGACCCTGGCCAGCACCCACGCGCCCGCCGCCTCCGCGGCCAGCTTCTCCATCACGCCGCTGAACTGCCGGACCTGCTCGGCCCTGCTCACCGTCGCCTCGACGATGACGGGAACGCTCAGTGAGCGCTCCACCACCTCGGTGTTGAAGGTGGCCGAGGTCACCTCGATGACGTCCGCCGAGGCGGCTCCGGACGGCCCTGCGGCCTCACGCCGCGCCTGCGCCTCGAGTGCCTGCTTACGCGCGCCGAGGTCCACGGCGCCGTAGAGCGATCCAGGTCGAGAGAACTCCGCTGCCATACCCCCAATCCTGCCGTACCCGCCCGCGTGATCCGTGCCATCCCCGCCGCCTTCCTCCGGCGATCCGGGCGGCCCGGCGCCCGCCGTAGGGTGAACGGCGCACGATTGCCGCGTGGAGGGAGCAGGACATGGCAGTGGAACGCATCGGCCCGCCGACCGTCGCCGGTGAGCGCGACATGCTGCGGGCGTTCCTCGACTACCACCGGGCCACGCTCGCGCTGAAGTGCGAAGGCCTGTCGGACGAGGAGCTGCGCCGCAGGTCGATGCCGCCGTCGACGCTCACGCTGCTCGGCCTGGTCAGGCACATGGCCGAGGTCGAGCGCGCGTGGTTCCGCCGTGTGATCGCCAAGGAGGACGTGCCGCTCGTCTGGTCGGAGGAGGGCGACTACCAGGCGGCGTACGACCCGAGCGGGTCCACCGGCGCGGAGGCGTTCGCCGTCTGGCAGGAGGAGGTGGAGCACTCCCGCAGGATCGAGCGGGCGGCGGAGTCACTCGACGTCACGGCCTACCAGCCCCGGTGGGGCGAGGAGGTCTCGCTGCGGCTGGTCATGCTGCACATGATCCACGAGTACGCCCGGCACAACGGGCACGCCGACTTCCTGCGCGAGGGCGTCGACGGCACCGTGGGCGTCTGAGACGGGGCTCGCTCCGGCTCTTCAGCTCACCGGGCCCTGGACGGTCCTGCGCTCGGTGCGGAAGATCAGTGTGGTCTCCAGATGGACGATCTCCGGGCGGACCAGGATGCGCTCGAGGATCAGGCGGTGCAGGTGATCGGCGTCGGGCACCGCGACATGCACCAGGAAGTCCTGCGGGCCGGCCACGTGGAACAGGGCGATCGTCTCCGGGAGCCCGAGCACGAACGCCCGCAGCGGATCCACCAGCTGGCTCGTGTGGGGCCGCACGCGCAGCGCCAGCAGCGCCTCCAGCGGCCGTCCGAGCGCCTGGGTGTCGACCTCCGCGCGGAAGGCCGTGATCAGGCCGCGCCGGCGCAGCGACCGCACGCGTTCGAGAGCGGTGGAGGGGGCGACGCCGACCCGCTCGGCGAGATCCTTGTTGGGCAGCCGCGCGTCCTTCTGCAGCAGCTCCAGGATCTTCTTGTCGGTCGAATCCAGTTCGGCGCTCACGGTGTGTTTCCTTCGTCGATTCGGCATGTGTGGCGAATGGCTGTCTGTTACAGCCATCATCCCGGCATGACCCCGAATCACACCTGGGACATCGACGACTTCGTCCACGCCGCCGAGGTGACCGTGCAGAGCCTCGCCGCGTACGTGCGGGAGAGCCAGGACGGGGCGGCGCCGGTGATCCGCCGCAGGCCGCCCGGGGAGCTGGCCGGACGGCTCGGGCTCACCCGCTGGATCCGGGAGGGCGGCATGACCCCGGAGAGCTACCGGGAGTGGCTCGACGCCTATCTCGCGGAGGGCACGCGGCTGCATCATCCGGCCTACCTCGCCCACCAGACGGCCGCGCCCGACTTCCCCGCCGCGCTGGCCGACTTCGTCCACGGCGCGATCAACAACCCCATGGCGATCTACGAGATGGGGGCCGCGGCGGCGACGGTCGAGTTCGAGGTGCTGCGCTGGATGCTCGGCAAGGTCGGCTTCCCCGAGGGCGGCGGGGTGCTCACCCACGGCGGGTCGCTGGCCAACCTGACCGCGCTGCTCGCCGCGCGGGCCGCCGCCGCCCCGGACGCGTGGACCGAGGGCGTGCCCGGCGATCTCGCCGTGCTCGCGCCGCCGTCGGCGCACTACTCGGTCACCCGGGCGGCGGCGATCCTCGGCCTCGGCGAGCGCGCCGTCGTGCCGCTCGACGTGGACGACCTGGGCAGGATCGACGTGGCCCGGCTGCCCGAGGGCCTCGACCGGGCGCGGCGGGCCGGACGCCGGCCGATGGCCCTGGTCGCGGCCGCGTGCGCCACCGGCACCGGCCTGTACGACGATCTGCGGCCCATCGGCGAGTTCTGCGCCGAGCACGGCCTGTGGTTCCACGTGGACGGCGCGCACGGAGCGTCGGCGCTGCTCAGCGAGGAGCACCGCCACCTGCTCGACGGCGTCGAGCTGGCCGACTCGGTCATCTGGGACGCGCACAAGATGCTGCGCACCTCCGCCCTCGCGGCGGCCGTGCTCGTCCGGCGGGAGGGCGACCTGGACGCCGCGTTCCGGCAGCGGGCCAGCTACCTGTTCTACGGCGACCAGGGGTTCGACCTGATCGGCAGGACCGTGGAGTGCACCAAGGCCGCGCTCGGGCTGAAGGTCTTCCTCAACCTGGCCTGGCGGGGTGAGCGCGGCCTCGGCGAGCACGTGGCGCGGCGGTACGCCACGGCCCGCCGCTTCTGGGAACTGGCCCGCGAGCGGCCCGGCTTCCACTGCCCGTACGAGCCGGAGAGCAACATCGTCTGCTTCCGCTACGGCGACGGGGACCAGGCCGCCATCCGCGAGACCCTGCTGGAGGAGGGCTCCTTCCACCTGACCTCGACCGAGCTCGGGGGCGTCCGCCACCTGCGGGTGACGGTCATGGCCCCGGCCACCGGCGACAAGACCCTCGAAGCCCTCCTCGACCGCGTCGCCGCCCTGGCCGGACTCTAGAAGCCTGGCCGGACTTCAGAAGGCGGCGGGCTCGGAGTAGGTGCCCCACTCCTCACGCAGGACGTCGCAGATCTCGCCCAGCGTGGCCTCGGCCCGCACGGCCTCCAGCATGGGCGGGATCATGTTGTCGTCGCCCTTGGACGCGGCGCGCAGGGCCGCCAGCGCCGCGTCCACGGCCGCCTGGTCCCGCGCGGCGCGCCGCTCGGCCAGCACCCTGCGCTGCTCGACCTCGACCTCGTGGCTGATCCGCAGGATCTCCAGCGGCTGCTCCACGGTCGCGGTGTGGCAGTTCACGCCGACGATCCGCTTGTCGCCCTTCTCCAGCTTGCGCTGGTAGTCGAAGGCCGACTCGGCGATCTCCGACATGAACCAGCCGTCCTCGATGCCCCGCAGGATGCCGGCGGTCATCGTGCCGTCGCCGCCCATCTCCCGGATCCTCGCGAAGATCTTCTCCGCCTCGGCCTCCAGCCGGTCGGTCAGCGCCTCGACGTACCAGGAGCCGCCGAGCGGGTCGACGACGTTGACGACCTCCGTCTCCTCCATGATCACCTGCTGGGTGCGCAGCGCGATCTCGGCGGCCTTCTCCGACGGCAGCGCGAGCACCTCGTCCAGCGCGTTGGTGTGCAGCGAGTTGGTGCCGCCGAGCACGGCCGCCAGCGCCTCGATCGCGGTGCGGACGATGTTGTTGTCCGGCTGCTGCGCGGTCAGGGACACTCCCGCCGTCTGGGTGTGGAAGCGCAGCCACTGCGCCTTCTCGGTGCGGGCGCCGTACACGTCGCGCATCCAGCGGGCCCATACGCGCCGCGCGGCGCGGAACTTCGCGATCTCCTCGAAGAAGTCGATGTGCGCGTCGAAGAAGAACGACAGGCCCGGCGCGAACACGTCCACGTCGAGGCCGCGCGACAGGCCGAGCTCGACGTAGCCGAAGCCGTCGGCGAGCGTGAAGGCCAGCTCCTGCGCGGCCGTGGCCCCCGCCTCGCGGATGTGGTAGCCCGACACCGACAGCGGCTTGTACGCGGGGATCTCGGCGGCGCAGAACTCCATCAGGTCGCCGATCAGCCGCAGGTGCGGCTCGGGGGCGAACAGCCACTCCTTCTGCGCGATGTACTCCTTGAAGATGTCCGTCTGGAGCGTGCCGTTCAGCCTGCCCACCGGCACGCCCTGCCGCTCGGCCGCGACCACGTACATGCAGAAGATCGGTACGGCGGGCCCGCTGATCGTCATCGACGTGGTGACCTCGCCGAGCGGGATGCCGTCGAACAGCAGGTCCATGTCGAGGGCCGAGTCGATCGCCACGCCGCAGTGGCCCACCTCGCCGAGCGAGCGGGGGTCGTCGGAGTCGCGGCCCATCAGCGTCGGCATGTCGAACGCCACCGACAGGCCGCCGCCCCCGGCGCCGAGGATCATCTTGTAGCGCTCGTTGGTCTGCCTGGCGTTGCCGAACCCGGCGAACTGCCGGATGGTCCAGGGGCGGCCGCGGTAGCCGGTGGCGTACAGGCCGCGGGTGAAGGGGAACTCCCCCGGCCAGCCGATGCGCTCCAGTCGGGGATCGTCCCCGGGCGGCCCGTAGACGGGGTCCACCTCCAGCCCCGACAGGGTCCGGAACTCACGGTCCCGCTTGAAGGCGGCGTCGTACCGCGCCTGCCAGCGGGCCCGCCCCGCCTCTGTCGCCTCGGCGCTCGTCGCATCCGGCTTCATCTACCCCTCCCCGGGTCTCACTCTCCGAGAAAATACTAGGACGTCCTAGTAAATTCGGCCACACCGCTCCCCCGGCCGGCCAGCCGGCCGCCTCCCCGGCGGTCATGTCACACCTTGGTCGCGAATTGTCACGGACCTTTGACAGAGCCAGGAAATCTTCAACCATGGTCAGCGCCCTCGAAGTCCACACGGAGGTGGATGTGAAGCGCTTGACAGTCGTCGCCGCGACCGCGGCGATGGTGGCGGCAACCCTCGCCACACCCGCGCAGGCCGTACCGGCGGCCGCCGGGTCGGCGACCCAGACCGAATACGTGGTCTTGTACAAGGAAGGCGCGGCCGCGGCGGACGCCCAGAAGGCGATCGAAGCGGCGGGCGGCAGTGTGATCAAGGTGAACGCGGAGGTCGGGCTGGCCACGGTCAGCTCCGCCAACGCCGACTTCGTCAACGCCCTGCAGGGCGCGGCGGCCATCGAAGGGGTCGCCCGCAACCGCGTGATCGGCACCGCGCCGGACGACGCGAAGGCGTCCGCCGCCGCGAGGAAGGCCGTGGCGAAGGCGGCCAGGAGCAAGGCCGTGGAGAAGGAGGGCCGCGGCGGCGCCACGGGCCCCAAGTGGGGCCGCAACGTCAAGGACGAGCCGCTCGCCGACCTGCAGTGGGACATGAAGCAGATCCACGCGGATCAGGCCCACAGGTTCGAGCAGGGCGACAAGCGCGTCCTCGTCGGCATCCTCGACACCGGCGTCGACGGCTCGCACCCCGACATCGCGCCCAACTTCGACCGCGGGCTGAGCCGGAACTTCACCGTCGACCTGCCCGCCGACGCCAACGGCGCCCCGATCGACGGGCCGTGCGAGGAGGACCCCGACGGCTCCTGCACCGACCCGAACGACGTGGACGAGGACGGCCACGGCACCCACGTCGCCTCGTCGATCGCCGCGCCCATCAACAAGCTGGGCATCTCGGGCGTCGCGCCGAAGGTGACGATCGTGAACCTGCGGGCCGGCCAGGACTCGGGCTACTTCTTCCTCCAGCCCACCGTCGACGCCCTCACCTACGCGGGCGACATCGGCGTCGACGTGGTCAACATGAGCTACTACATCGACCCGTGGCTGTTCAACTGCGCCGACAACCCGGCCGACAGCCCCGAGGAGCAGGCCCAGCAGCGGCTGTACATCGCCGCCACCCAGCGGGCGCTCGACTACGCCCACGCGCGCGGCGTGACGCTCGTCAGCGCGGCGGGCAACGAGGCGATCGACTACACCAAGACGAACGTCGACGGCGGCAGCCCCGACTACGCCACCTTCCCCGGCCAGCAGACGGAGCGGACCAGGACCATCCCCCCGTCGTGCGTCTCGCTGCCGAACGAGTCCGAGCACGTGATCGCGGTCTCCTCGACCGGCATCAGCAAGCGGAAGGCGTACTACTCCAGCTACGGCAACGGCTACGTCGACGTGGCCTCGCCCGGTGGCGACGTCTACGACACCCCCGGCAACACGAGGGACATCACCAAGGCCACGCTCTCGGCCTATCCCAAGGCGCTCGCCGTCGCCAACGGCGAGATCGACGAGAACGGCGACCCGACGGTGCCGTACGTGGTGAAGGACTGCAAGGGCTCGGTCTGCGCCTACTACCAGTACCTGCAGGGCACCTCGATGGCCTCACCGCGCGCGGCGGGCGTCGCGGCGCTGATCGTCAGCCGGTACGGCAAGCACGACCGCGCCCACGGCGGCCTGACGATGGACCCCGACAAGGTGGAGGCGATCCTCAAGGGCACGGCCACCAGGACGGCCTGCCCGAACCCGCCCGCCTACACCTACACCCGTCACCTGCCGGACGGCACCACGGCGACCGCCACGCACACCTGTGAGGGCACCGCCGACGCCAACGGCTTCTACGGCAGGGGCATCGTCGACGCCCTGCGCGCCGTCGGCCGCTGATTTCCCGGCCGCTGATTCCGGGCCGGTGGCGCACCCCATGCGGTGGTGCGCCACCGGCCCACCAGGGCGGAGCGGATCACGAACCGCCGAGGTAGGCGAGGACGGCGGCGACCCGGCGGTGGATGTCCGGGCTGGCCTCCAGCCCCAGCTTCAGGAAGATCGAGTTCACGTTCTTCTCCACCGCGGAGATCGACAGGGACAGCGCCCGCGCGATGCCGCCGTTCGACCTGCCGCGCGCCATCTCGCGCAGCACGTCACGCTCCCGGGGCGTGAACGCCTCCCGCTCTCCCCGTACGGCGCGGCGCGCCAGCAGCCCCTCCACCACCTTGGGATCGATGACCGAGCCGCCCTCGGCGACCGAGCGGATCGCGCCGAGCAGCTCGTCGAGGTCCCCCACCCGGTCCTTCAGCAGGTACGCGAAGCCCTCGGTGCCGCCCTTGAACAGTTCGAAGGCGTAGATCGAGTCGGCGAACTGCGACAGCACGACGACGCCGACGCGGGGAGCGGCCGCGCGGATCCGGTGGGCGGCGTCGATCCCCTCGAATCCCGGCCGCCAGCCCTCGCCCGGCATCCGGATGTCGGTGACGACCACGTCGGGATCGAGCCGCCTGGCCGCGTCGACGAGTTCCTCCGCGCTTCCCAGCGCCCCGACGACCGCGACCTCCCCCGAGCTCTCCAGCAACTGCCGGGTGCCCTCCCGCACGAGGTAGTGATCGTCGGCGACCAGGGCGCGCAGCCTGCGCGGGTGCCTCGCCGCGCCGGGCGCGGCGGCGCCTTCAGGCATCGGCGGTCACCCAGGCGCGCACCCGCGTCCCCTCTCCCGGCCCGGCCGCCGTCTCCAGCCCGCCGCCGAGCGCCGCCATGCGGTCGGCCAGCGTGGCCAGTCCGCGGCGGGCCACGGCGCGGGGGTCGAACCCCGTCCCGTCGTCGGTCACGGACGCCTGGAGCCTGCCGCCGTCGTGCCAGAGCCGCACCTCGATCCGCGACGCCCCCGCGTGCTTGAGCGCGTTGGCGATCGCCTCGCTGACCGCGAAATACATCGCTCCCTCGATCTCGTCGGGAAACCTGCGGGCGCGCAGGGCCGGGTCGGCCGTCACCGTGGTCGCGACCGGCAGGCCCGAGCACCGCCCCTCGACGGCCTCCACCAGCCCGCCCTGGCTCAGCACGGAGGGATGGATGCCGGCCGCGAGCTCCCGCAGGTCCGCCAGCGCCTGGCGGGCCTGTTCCCGCAGCAGGGCCAGGGCCTCGGCTCCACCCCCCGTCGCGCGGGCCAGCTCCAGCCCGGCGATCAGCGCCACGAGCTGCTGCTGCACGCCGTCGTGGATGTTGCGCTCGATCCGCCGCCGCTCGGCCTCCTGGGCGTTCACCAGCCGGGCGGCGAGCGCCGCGCTGCGGATCGCGAGCCCGACCGGCACGGCCAGGGCCGCGAGCAGCCGCCGGTCGTCGCGGGTCAGCCGCCCCGCCGTCTTGGGCCCGCAACCGATGCGCCCCAGCCCGGCCGGGACCGTGAGTACGGCCTCGCCCCGCTCCTCCCCCGCCACGACGCGGGTGCCGTCCGCGAGCTCGACGGCGGCCCACCGGGCGTCCAGTCCCGCCCGCACCGCCTGCGCCAGCCTGCCGAGCTGCTCGACCGGCTCGGCCTCCTCCAGGTCCGGGCCCAGGCGGGACAGCAGTTCGTCGACCGTCGGACGGACGTCGAACACGAGGTACAGACGCGAGCCCTTGACGCCGACCCGGATGTCGAGCAGGTCGTGCCGCAGCACGGCGGCGCCTATGGCGGCCGGCAACGCCCCGACCAGGCCCAGCACCCCGACGACGTCGGCGGCGTCGTACGTTTCCGACACTCCCCCGACCATGATCACGACGAAGGCACCGAGATTGGCCAGCAGGCCCGCCACCATCCAGCCGAGCCGGCCCCGCTCGGGCGGGCGGCTGCGCCGCAGACGGGTGAGAAGGCCGCCCAGCACGACCAGCGCCAGCAGGAAGGCGGCCAGCTGGCCGGCCGTCACCAGCAGCACAGGGGCGAGGCCGAGCGGTCCCCGCAGCCCGAGGGGGTTGGCGTGCTCGATCCCTTCCGGATATCCGGCGGGCAGGAACAGCACGCCCAGCCAGTGCGCGGCGATCGCCGCGGCCGCCGCGACCGCGACGACGCGCCAGCGCCGGGACGGCAGCCTTCCGTCGGGGAACAGGAGCGGCACGAACACCCACGACAGGCCGTAGAAGACCGGGAACGCCGAGCTCAGCACGGCGCCGACGACGACCGGCCAGTGCGGATCCGGGCCGAGCCGGATGAGCAGGCCGATGCCGAGTCCGCCCAGCCCGAGACAGTCCGCGGCCGCCAGCAGCAGCCAGCCGTAGGCGTTGTCCGGCCGCCGGGCCGCGATCAACCAGCCGAGGGCGGGCAGGAGCAGGGCGATCACCATGAACGCCCACTGCGACGCGGGGACCGGCAGCCCCGTCTCGAGCAGCGCGCCGGCGACGATCCCGGCGGCGGCGACGGCGGCCATGCCCGCCGCGAGCGGCCGGGCCGCTGCCGTGGACTTCATGGCAGGCATCCTGACGGGCGCGCGCGTCCACCGTCCATGAGGTTGTCCTCACATTCGGTGCGGATTCCCGCAGCGCGCAGGCGGGGGGCCCGCCGGATACCGGGACGGCGCGGCGATCGTTAGCGTCGGATCACGTGGACGCCCACCGCCGCGGCGAACCGCCGACGGCCCCGCACCCGGGCGCCGGATTCCCCCTACCGCGAAGGAGCTTTCTCGTGCCGATCGCGCCGAGATCGATGCGCAGCAGGACCGTTCCCCTCATGAGCGCGGCGCTCGCGCTCGCCGCGGCGACCACCGCCGCACCCGCCGCCGTCAGCGCCAGTGCGGCTCCCGCCACGGTCAGCGCCGGTGCGGCGCTCGCGACGCCGAGCCCTACCGGCACAGCGGACATTCCGCACTCACCGGTGGGCGAGCAGCTTCGCTGGCTCCTGGCGGCGGCCGCCGCCCTGCCGATCCCCGAGGACCAGATCAGGGCGCACTTCAGCGCCGGCTTCCTCGCGCAGGTTCCCCCGGCCCAGGTCAACGAGGTCCTGCAGGGCCTGGGCGGCCTGCGGCTCGACTCGCTGGCCGACGTCACGCCCACCTCCCTGACCGGGGTGGTCACGACCGGCCAGGGACGTCTCCAGATCTCCATGTCCGTCGACGGCGACGGGCGGATCGCCGGGCTCCTGTTCGGCCTGGAGCAGCGCGAGGCGCCGCGGAGCTGGGCCGAACTGGACAAGCGCCTGCACGCGCTCGCGCCCCGGGTGGGGTTCCTGGCGGCCGAGGTTCGCGCGGACGGCGGATGCCGTCCCGTGCACGCCGTCGCGCCGCGCACCCCCCGGCCGCTCGGTTCGATGTTCAAGCTGTACGTGCTGGGCGCGACGGCCGAGCAGGTCAAGAAGGGCAGGCTCTCCTGGGACACGCCCCTGACCATCCGGCCCGAGCTGAAGAGCCTGCCCAGCGGCACGCTCCAGGACCGTCCGGACAACAGCACGGTCTCCGTACGCGAGGCAGCGAAGCTGATGATCTCGATCAGCGACAACACGGGCGCCGACCTGCTGATCGACAAGGTCGGCCGCGCCCGTGTGGAGGCCCAGGCAGTGCGGTGGTCCGGCCACGCGGCGCTGAACCGGCCGTTCCTCACGACCAGGGAGCTCTTCCTCCTCAAGGGCGCCGGCTATCCCCGCCTCGCGAAGACGTACCTGTCGCTCGACCGTTCCCGGCGGTACCGCTACCTGGCCACCACCGTCGCCCGTACGCCCCTGACCGAGGTGAAGCCGTGGAACAAGCCCAGGGACATCGACAGGCTGGAGTGGTTCGCCTCGCCGGAGGACGTCTGCCGCGCGTACGCGGGCCTGTCGGCGCTGAACACGCCGCCCCTCGACGAGGCCCTGTCGGCCGGCGGCGCCGGGCTGGGGCTCGACCCGAAGGCGTGGCCCACCGTCTGGTACAAGGGCGGGTCGGAGCCGGGTGTGCTCGCCATGGGCTTCCTCGCCCGTGACGCCGGGGGCAGGACGTACGTGGTGACCGCGCTCGCCGGCGACCCCCGCGCCGCACTGGACGAGACCTCGGCGGAGGCCGAGTTGCAGGCCCTCGCCCGGGGCTCGTTCGCGATGCTGGCCCGCGTCTGATTCCCCGGCCCGCGTCAGGAGCTGAAGTCGCCCGCGGCGACGCGCAGGGTCCTGAGCAGGCCGAACATCTCGTCCAGCTCGGCGTCGTCGTACATGCCCATGCAGAAGCCCGCGTTCATCAGGTCGGCCGTGGCCCGTCGCACGATGTCCCGGCCCTCGTCGGTGATCTCGGCGAGCACGCCGCGGCCGTCCCGCGGGTTGCGCATGCGGCGGACCAGGCCGGCCCGTTCGAGACGGTCCACGGTGTTGGTGACGCTCGTGGGGTGCACCATCAGCCGCTCGCCGATCTTCGACAGCGGCAGCGACCCGGCCCGGCTGAACGTGAGCAGCACCAGCGCCTCATACCGGGCGAAGGTCAGGTCGTACGGCTTGAGCAGCGTGTCCAGTTGCGCCAGCAGGATCTGATGGGCTCTCATGATCGAAGTGACGGCGGCCATGGCGGACGACGGCCCGAACGTCGAACGCCAGGTCTGCGCCGCCCGCTCGATCGGGTCGAACGGGAGCTTGAGCGGCCGGGGGCCACCCGTGGGCGGCGGCTCTGAGCTGGGCGGAACGGACACAGCGATATACGGTAGCGCGACGCCGGCCAAGATCGACCGGCGCACCGAGCGTAACCGGATTCATTCCTTGACCCCAGAACTCCCCCCGTGCGGGTCACGCTCCGTTATGGTTGCCACGTCGAAAGGTGAGGCGGCGGCAAACCCGGCGGCACGGGGAACCCCGTCTGCTAGAGGACGTCTCGCGGACGGGGGTCCGCGGGGGACGCGTCCGACGGCGGACGAGGCGAGGCCGGCCGGCGAACCAGCGCCACGGGGAACGGCGTGGGTTCGCGCACCGCTCACACAGACACGGGGGAGATTCTCAATGGACAGCATCGCTGTCCCGGCGCCGCATGCGCGCCGGACTTCGGCGGCGTGGCCAGGGGCCGCGCCCTGCTGTGGGTGAGCATAGGGGCGGTTCACGCGGTGAGCTGAGACACGGCGCGCTGGTCGCGGCGACCGTGCTGTTCGTGCTCGCGCTCGTCGCCGCGTGGAGCGTCCTCATTCCCGGTTTCATGGACTGGGACGACATAGTGGCGGCCGTCATCGGCTCGCTGCGCCTGACGGGGCCGCTCGGCGCCGCGTTCGCGGCCTGGGTCGCGTTCCGCAGGCGCCGCGCGGAAAAGGGCCGTGTCCTGACGCCGTGGCGGGCCGCCAGGGCGCCGTTGTCGATCACCGCGGTCGTCACCGGTTCCTTCGGGGCCACCGTACTGCTGCTCGGGCTGCGCGCCGCGCTGACCGGGCAGGGCGGGCCGCTGCTGCCCGGCGGCCTCGCGATGTCCGTCGCCGGGCTGGGGCTGTACGTCGTGGTCGGCTGGATCCTCGGCTGGCTCGTGCCGGTCGTCGTCGTCCCGCTGATCGCGGGAGCCGGCACATTCGGGCTGTTCACCTGGCTGGCCGCCGGGCCCAACTGGGCCGACCGGCTCGCGCCCGGCACCGGGGAGCCGTACGACCTGCTCTCCGGCGTCAGCGAGACCGCCTACGCGGACCAGACGCTGTGGCTGCTGGGGCTCAGCACCGCGCTGCTGCTCGGGTGGGTGGCCCTGGTGACCCGGCGGACACTGGCGCTGGCCGCCGCGGTGATCGCCGTGCTGGCCGCCGGGACCGGCGCGGCGCGGCTCGTCACCGGGCCGCGGACGATAACGGTGAGCGAACGCCTCGTCTGCCAGGAATGGCCGATCAGCGTCTGCGTGCATCCGGCGCTGCGCGGGGGCCTGGCCGAGCTCGCCACCGTGTTCACCGCGCTCGCGATGCGCCTGAACGGCACGCCGGCCGCCTTCAAGAGGGTCGAGCAGCGGGCGTACGGCGAGGAGGACCCCGCGGGGCCGGGACTGGTCGTCGTCCACATCGACGACCTCGGGTCCGGGTACGCCCAGCGGGCGGCCACCGAGTTCCTCGACCGCCTGGCCCGCCCCTGCACGGGCACCGTGGCCGCGGGCTACCGAGGTATCGTCGTCGCCTGGCTGCGGGGTGCCGCGCTGCCCAACGGACCGTTGCGCGAGCACCACGAGGCGGCCATCTGGTTCTCCGAACTGAGCGAGGCCCAGCGGCACGACTGGCTGCGCATGTTCTACTCCGACTTCGTCTCCTGCGGCCTGCAGGCCAAGCACTTCGGCGGCGGCACCCGGCCCGCCGACCCCGTCGCGTCGGGGTATCCGGTGAACCCCACCCCGGCGTACGCGCCGGACTATCCGGTCGAGCCGACTCCTACGGGTACGGCCGTCGCCACCGGCATGCCGACCGGCCCCGCCGCCGACTGGGAACGGGACGCGGACCCGCGTGGCGGCGAGACCGGTCCGGGGTGGATCGGCCCGAGTCCGGCCGCCCCGGTGTGGCCGTCTCCCGCCGCGAGCCCGGCGGGCCAGGATCCGGCGGGTCAGGGCCCGATGGGACAAGGTCCGATGGGACAGGGTCCGATGGGACAGGGTCCGATGGGCCGCCCGGGTTATCCGGGCCGGTGGGACGCGCCGAACGGCGAAGGCGCCCGGAGAGGCGGCCCGTGGGTCCCGGGCCAGGCGCCGTCGCGCCCCTGGCGGCCCGGAAGGACCGGCAGGCCCGGTGACGCCGCCTCCCCTGACCGTCCCGGAGCGCAGCAGGAAAGGCCCGGCGCGTCCGGTGCGCAGGAAAGGCCCGGAGCGCAGGCACGGCCCGGCGGCGTCGGCGCGAGCCCGTCACAGGTCCAGAACCGGCCCGGCCGCCCGCAGCCCGGCACGCAGGCACGGCCCGGTGGCACGAGACCCTCACCGGTCAAGGGCCACCGGTCCGGCCGTCCGCGGTCCGGGGTTTCGCAACCCGGCGGCGACGGGCGTCCCGGACACGTCGCACGCCCCGGGGGACGCGACGACGTTCGTGACGGCGGACGTGACGGCGGTTCTGACGGCGGTCCCACGGACCGCGCCCAGCCTGCCAAGGGCGACGCCGACCCCGGCGACGCCGGCCCCCAGGACGACCCCGGCGTGGCGGGCGTGCCCGGCACGCTCCTGGCGCCCGCCACATAGTGCCCGCAGGCGGTGAGCGAGACCGGGCAGCGCCCCGCCCCGCCGCACAGTCCGCGCCCCGCACCGGGCGGACCCGGGCGCGACGCGCGGTAGGCCGCCGGACTGCAGGCGAGGCCGCACCCGGCCACCGGGCCGGGAACGGGAGCGTGGCGATGGAAGCCCGCCCCGCAACCAAGCAGGGCGTGAGCGCTGCGGCGCGGGCCCGTCCGGCCGGTGGACCGGGCGGAAGACGGGTTTTGGGATGGCCGAAGAACGGCCTGGGGGCAGAAATGATCTTGCCGAGCGTGAGATCGCGGGAATACCGGGAAGATTCCTCCCGTGGACCGTCAGACCCGTCCCTCGTTCGCGCCGGCCGACTCCGGCGCCGCCACCGACGCCACGGCGCGCGCCGGGGCCCCCGCACCCCGCTCCCGGCGCGGCTGGCGGGTGCTCGCCGGCCTGCTGTTCGTGGTCCTGCTGCTCGTGGTCGGCGCCCGGCTGACCTTGTCCTGGCTCAACCCGCTGGGCGAGCAGACCATCGACCGCAGCGGCCCCGCGCTGCTCCGGTCGGTGCAGAACCTGAGCCGCTTCGAGGCCGCGACCGGTGACTTCCAGGTCATCGTCGACCTGGAGAAGGACGCGAAGTTCCTCCCCGACGCGATCAAGGGCTCCCGCACGCTCTTCGTGGGCGCCGGCACCGTGGACGCCTACGTGGACTTCTCGTCGCTGCCCAAAGACGCCTTCACGGTCTCTGCGGACCGCACGACCGTGACGGTGCGGCTGCCGCACGCCGAGCTGGAGAAGCCGAACCTCGACAACAAGCGGTCGTACGTCTTCGCGCAGGAGCGGGGCATCTTCGACCGGATCTCCGACTTCCTGTCGTCGTCGCCGCAGAACCAGCAGGAGCTCTACGTCCTGGCCGAACGCAAGATCGGCGACGCGGCCGCCGCCGGCGACCTGCGCTCCCGGGCCGACCAGAACGCCAAGGCCATGCTGGAGGGCATGCTGAAGTCCCTCGGCTTCACGAAGATCACGGTCAAGTACGCCGGCGAGCCCTGACCCGTCGGCCGCCGCGATGCGAGAGCCGTACGGGCCGGGGCGTGGCCCGGTGCCGCAGCGCGGCCCGACAGCTCAGCGCAGCCCGACAGCTCAGCGCAGCCCGACAGCTCAGCGCAGCCCGACAGCTCAGCGCGGCCCGATACCTCAGCGCAGCGCGGCGATGAGGTCGTCGGCGGCGGCGTAGGGGTCGGTCTCCCCGCCCAGCAGCCGCTCGGCGAGCGCGTCGAGACGGTCACCGTGGAGCACGGCGAAGCGCGACCGGAGCTGGGCCAGCGCGATGGCCTCGATCTCGTCGCGGGCCCTGGCCAGCCGCCGCCTGCGCGCCTCGCCGGACTCCTCCAGGTATGCCTGGTGCTTGTCCAGCGCGGCGAGCAGGTCGTCGGCGCCCTCCCCCTTGGAGGCGACGGTCGTGACGATCGGGGGCCGCCACGGCGTCTCGACGAGGCCCGTCATGTTCCGCAGCTCCCGCACGGTCGTCTGGACGCCATCGCGGTCGGCCTTGTTCACCACCAGGACGTCGGCGACCTCGAGGATGCCCGCCTTGGCGGCCTGAACGCCGTCGCCCATGCCCGGCGCGAGGATGACGACGGTCGTGTCGGCCAGGCGGGCGATCTCCACCTCGGCCTGCCCGACGCCGACCGTCTCGACGAGGATCACGTCGCACCCGGCGGCCTCCAGCACGCGCAGCGCCTGCGGCGTGGCCCACGCGAGCCCGCCCAGGTGCCCCCGGCTCGACATGCTGCGGATGAAGACGCCCGGGTCGGTCGCGTGGTCCTGCATGCGTACGCGGTCGCCGAGCAGGGCGCCGCCGGTGAACGGGCTGGACGGGTCGACCGCCAGCACCCCCACCGTGCTGCCGCGCCTGCGGAACGCGCGGATGAGCATGCCGGTCGAGGTCGACTTGCCGACGCCGGGAGAGCCGGTCAGGCCGATGACCCTGGCGGGGTGCGGCCGGGCGGCGCCGGTGGCGAGCTCGGCCATCGCCTCGCGCAGCGCACGGCTCGCCGCCGCGGACGCCGCCCGGTCTTCCCCGGCGGTGCCCGCGCCCTGCGCGGCGTTCCCGGCGTTCCCAAAGTGCCCAGGGTGGCCAGGGTTCGCGGCGTTCTCGACGGCGTTCTCCACCAGCGAGATCAGCCGCGCCACCGCGCGCGGCCGTCCCTGTCTCGCCTGGCCGACAAGCTCACGGACGTCCACCTGCGGCTCCGATCAGGCGCCGGGCGCGGGAACCCGGATGATGAGCGCGTCGCCCTGGCCGCCGCCGCCGCACAGGCCGGCCGCGCCGAGGCCGCCGCCGCGCCTCTTCAGCTCGTGGGCCAGGGTCAGCACGATCCGCGCGCCGGACGCGCCGATCGGGTGGCCGAGCGCGATGCCGCCGCCGTTGACGTTGACCTTGTCGAGCGGGACGCCGAGCTCCTTCGCCGACTGCAGCACGACCTGGGCGAACGCCTCGTTGATCTCGAGCAGGTCGAGGTCGCCGACGGTCAGCCCCTGCTTGGCCAGCGCCTGTGTGATGGCGTTGGCGGGCTGGGACTGCAGCGAGTTGTCCGGCCCGGCCACGTTGCCGTGCGCGCCGATCTCGGCCAGCCATTCGAGGCCCAGC
This sequence comes from Microbispora sp. NPDC046973, assembly GCF_040644495.1. Classification (NCBI taxonomy): domain Bacteria; kingdom Bacillati; phylum Actinomycetota; class Actinomycetes; order Streptosporangiales; family Streptosporangiaceae; genus Microbispora; species Microbispora sp. NPDC046973. The sequence continues at coordinate 108,949 of NZ_JBEYWQ010000014.1, forward strand.
TCCTCGGCCTTGGCCTTCGACATCACGACCACGGCCACGGCGCCGTCGGAGATCTGCGAGGCAGATCCTGCCGTGATGGTGCCGTCCTTGGTGAACGCCGGGCGCAGCTTCGCCAGGCCCTCTGCCGTGGTGTCCTTGCGGATGCCCTCGTCGGCGGAGAACAGCACCGGATCACCGCCCTTTCGCTGTGGCAGCGGCACCGGGACGATCTCGTCGTCGAACAGGCCCTTCTCCGTGGCCTCGGCGGCGCGCTGGTGCGACCGCGCGGAGAACTCGTCCTGCTCCTCCCTCGTCAGGCCGAGCCTGGCGTTGTGGCGCTCGGTCGACTCCCCCATGGCGATCTGGTCGAACGCGTCGGTGAGCCCGTCATAGGCCATCGCGTCCAGGATCCCGGCGCTGCCGTACTTCACGCCCTTGCGCAGGCCCGGCAGCAGGTGCGGCGCGTTGGTCATCGACTCCATGCCGCCCGCGACGACGATGTCGAACTCGCCCGCGCGGATGAGCTGGTCGGCCAGCGCGATCGCGTCGAGGCCCGACAGGCACACCTTGTTGATGGTGAGGGAGGGCACGGTCATGGGGATGCCGGCCTTCACCGCCGCCTGGCGCGAGGGGATCTGACCGGCCCCGGCCTGGAGCACCTGTCCCATGATCACGTACTGGACCTGGTCAGGGGAGACGCCCGCCCGTTCCAGCGCCGCCTTGATCGCGATCCCGCCCAGCTCGACGGCGGACAGGTCGGAGAGCGAGCCGAGGAGCCGTCCGATCGGTGTACGTGCTCCGGCGACGATGACGGAACCAGACATTGAGACCCTCCACTATGAGATCGGGGCGACGGTGTCACCATACCCATGAGTAGTACGGCCGCCCGGAATCGGGCGGCGGGACGGGAACGGCGAGGGGAGACCCGATGCTGCTGCGCATCGACCACGTGGGCGTGGCCTGCCACAACCTGGAAGAGAAGATCGAGTTCTACGAGTCCGTCTTCGGCCTGACCGTCGTCAGCCGGGAGGTGAACGAGGAACAGGGCGTCCGCGAGGCCATGCTGCACGTGGCCGACGGCGACCAGGGCGCGTCGTACGTCCAGCTCCTCGAACCGCTGCACCCCGACACCGCCGTGGGCAGGTTCCTCGCCAAGCGGGGCGAGGGCGTGCATCATATCGGGTACGGCGTGGCGGACGTCACCAAGGCCCTGGAGGAGATCGGGGCGAAGGGCGTGCGCCTGATCGACGAGCGGCCCAGGCACGGGTCGATGGGAGCCTCGATCGCGTTCCTGCATCCCAAGGATGTGGGAGGGGTTCTCACCGAGCTCGTCGAGACGTCCAGGCGCTAGACAAACGCAAGAAACGTTCATACGTAACAAGTCGCGCAGAAAGTCGGAGGGGGCCTCCAACGCGGCAGTACCGGAGTACGCTGGCGTACCACCGGACGTGGACGCCAGACCGGCTTCCCCGCCTCGGAACCGACCCCCCGTCCGGCCCCTGTAGCCGTCTCGACAACCAGGATCGAGCCTCATGCAGTCCGACATCGACGCCCAGCTCAACAACTTCTTCGAGGACGCCCCATCTCGCGAATTCGACGTGGTGCTCCGGGGTTATGACCGGCACCAGGTCCACGACCACCTGAAGACCCTCGACACCGAACTGCGTCAGGCCAAGGAACAGATCGGCGCCCTCCAGCGGGAGCTGTCCGACTCGCAGCGCCAGTTGCAGGAGCAGGAGCGGCCGACGTACTCCGGTCTCGGCGCCCGCATCGAGCAGTTGCTCAGGCTCGCGGAGGAGCAGGCCACCGAGCTCGTCCAGGCGGCAAGGTCGGAGGCGAACGAGATCCGCGCCGCCGCCAAGGTGGACGCCGCCGACCTGCGGGCGGCCGCGGAGAACGAGGCGGCGGAGAAGCGGGCGCTGGCGGCGCGCGAGGCCGAGGAGATGCGCAGCACCGCCGAGCGCGACGCGGAGGAGATCCGGTCGACGGCCCGGCGTGAGGCCGACGAGCTGACCGCCACGACCGAGCGCGAGGTCGCCAAGATCCGCGCCACCGCCGACCACGAGGTCGCGGAGAAGCGGGCGGACGCCGAGCGCGAGATCGCCAAGCTGCGCACCACGACCGAGCGCGAGGTGGCCCAGCTGCGGGCCTCGACCAAGCGCGAGCGCGACGAGGTGCTCACCACGGCCAAGCGTCAGGCGGACGAGATGCGGGCCCAGGCGCAGCGGATCCTGGAGGAGTCGGAGGCCAAGCGCGCCCAGGACGAGGCGGAGTTCGAGATCCAGCTCGCCGCCCGCCGCGAGGAGGCCGAGCGCCAGGAGGCCGAGCGGCACGCCACCGCCCAGGCCAACACCCAGAAGCTGGTCGCCGAGGCCGAGCAGCGCGCCGCCACCGCCGAGCAGCGGGCCGCCAAGGCCACGCAGCAGGCCGAGCAGACCCGCCGCGAGGCCGACACCCACGCCAAGCAGCTGCTGGCCAACGCCCGCAAGAACGCCGACCAGCTCGTGGCCGACGCCAAGGCCAGCGCCGACACGATCGTGACCGACGCCAAGAACGAGGCCGAGCGCACCCGTACGGCGATGCAGCGCCAGGTGGACGAGCTCACCCGCCAGCGCGACAGCATCACCAGCCACCTCGCCCAGCTCCGGCAGCTGCTCGGCGGCGCCCCGCTGCCGGGCATGGACGCCGAGCCCGCGCCCGTCGCCGCGGCCCCCGCGAAGCCGGCCCTGTCGGCTCCGCCGGTCGTGGACAAGCCGGCCGTGCCCGCCGCTCCGGCCGTCGAGCCGATCAGCTCCACCAAGAGCGACGACGACGCGGAATGGTGGCAGGAGTAGCCACTGGCACAATCGGGGAGTCTGACGGCTGAACGAACGGGGCCCGGCATCGCCGGGCCCCGTTCTCGTGTCCGCGTCTCGGTTCTCGTGGCCGCGTCTCGGTTCTCGTGTCAGCGTCTCCGCCTCCCGGCTCAGTCGAGAGACTTGACGAACTCCGCGACGACGCGGTTGAACGCCTCGGGCTGCTCGATGGCGGACAGGTGGCCCGCCTTCTCGATGACGGCGAGCCGCGCCTGCGGGATGGCCTCCGCCATCGCCTGGGCGTCCGCGAGCGGCGACAGCTCGTCCTCCTCGCCCACCACCACCAGCGCCGGAACGGTCAGGGACCGCAACGTGCCGAACGCGTCCGGCCTTGCGGCCATCGCCCGCTGGGCCCACGCGACGGCCGCGGGCGGCGCCGCCTGGACGAGCCCGCGGACGCGCCCGAGGACCATCCCCCTGCGCTCCCTGGTGGTCGCGCCGAGCATCGGGGGCAGCGACTCGGTCACGAGGATGCCCGTGCCGCTCTCCAGGACCGCCGCGGCGATCCGCTCCCTGTTCGCCCGGGCCGGCTCGGGGTCGGCCTGGGCCTTGGTGTCGGCGAGGATGAGGCCGCGTACGCGGTCCGGGTGGCGGCGGCACAGCGCCATCGCCACATAGCCGCCCATGGACAGGCCGCCGACCACGGCACGGTCGACGCCCTCCTGGTCGAGCAGGTGCGCCACGTCGTCGGCCATGAGGTCGACCGAGGGCTCGTCGTCGCCGAGCATCGTGCCACCGAAGCCGCGCAGGTCCGGCGTGATGACCCGGCAGACCGGCGCGAGGCCCTCGCGCTGGGCGAGCCACATCGCGGATGACAGGGGGAACGCGTGGAGCAGGACGACTGGCAGGCCGCTCCCGGCGGATCGCGAGTAGAGCTGCATCAGGTCACGGTAACGCGCCGCGCGCCCGCCGCCGCCGTTCGTCACCGATTCGCGACCCCAGGCGGCCCGCCGGTCACGCTCAGACCGTGGTCGGCAGCGGCGCGGCGGCCGGGTTCACGCGCTTGACGATCTCGTTCAGCACGATCCGCACGTACGGCTCGCCGACCCACAGGTGCTTGGCCCCCTCCACGCCGACGACCTCCGCCTGCGGCGCCGTCGCGAACCGGCGTACGGCCTCCTCCGGCCGCAGGTAGTCGTCGTGCTCCGGCACCAGGGCCACCAGAGGACGGCCGAACTCGCCCCAGGCGACCAGGTCTTTGTCACCGGCCCGCTTCAGCGGCGGCGACAGCAGGATCGCGCCCCGCACGATCGGGTCGCGGCCCCACTTCAGCGCCAGCTCCGTGCCGAACGACCAGCCGAGCAGCCAGGGGTTCGGCAGGTCGTGGAAGTCGGCGTACTCCAGGGCGGCGGCGACGTCCCACCGCTCTGCCTCGCCGCCGTCGAAGGCGCCCTGGGAGGTGCCCCGGTCGGAGGTCGTGCCCCGGGTGTTGAAGCGCAGCACCGCGATGTCGGCGAGCGCGGGCAGCCGGTAGGACGCCTTGCGCAGCACGTGGCTGTCCATCATCCCGCCGTGGGTGGGCAGAGGATGCAGGCAGACCAGCGTCGCCACCGGCGGCCGGCTCTCCGGCACCGCCACCTCGCCGACGAGGGTCAGCCCGTCGGCCGTCTGCAGCTCGATGTCCTCGCGCCGGGCAGGCAGCACCGTGGACGCCCTGATGTCCATTCCCACTCCGAAAGCTCGTGTCAGTAACGGCTGCGGCCCGGACCCCGGTTGGCCCGGTTGCGCCAGCACGCGGTGTGCCAGTGCCGCCGCTCGTCCTCTCCCCCGGTCCAGGCCGGCCAACTCACCACGTGCGGCAGCCCGGGCCTGATCTCCTGCTCGCACCCCGGGCACCGGTACGCCTTGCCCTGGGCGGCGCCGGAGACGTTGCGGACGACCCACTCACCGTCGTGTGCGCTCTCCACGCGGTCCACCCCGGCCACCTGGGGGCCCACCGGCCGTACGGCACGGCCGTCCGGGCGTTCGAACGGGCCGCGGCGGCGGGCACGGCGGGGACTCACGGCGGGCATCCTTCCGGGGGTCAAGCCAGGCGGTTCAGGCCGGGTGGTTCATGTCAGGCAGAACGGGAGATGACGGCCCATTCTTCCAGCACCGGCTCAGCCGGCGTACGCGCGGATGCCCCGGAGGCCGGCCGTGCCGAGCCGCCGGGCCCCGCGACTGCGAGCGCCCGCGACGTCCACGCCATGGCCGACAGTGTCCCAGAACGCCTCGGGACCTCCGTAACCCCGGTAGGGTTGGCGCACATGCGGCTGGTCATCGCGCGGTGCAGCGTGGATTACGTGGGACGGCTCACCGCCCATCTCCCCATGGCCCCCCGGCTCATCCTGATGAAGGCGGACGGCTCGGTCTCCATTCATGCGGACGACCGGGCGTTCAAACCCCTGAACTGGATGAACCCTCCCTGCAAGGTCCGCGAGGAGACGATCGACGGCGTGCTCACCTGGTCGGTGGTGCACGGCAAGACCGGCGAGAAGCTGGTGCTGACGATCGACGAGATCCTGCACGACTCCAGCCACGAGCTGGGCGTCGATCCGGGCCTGCGCAAGGACGGCGTCGAGGCGCACCTGCAGGAACTGCTCGCCGAGCACATCACCACGCTCGGGGACGGCTGGACGCTGGTGCGCAGGGAGTACATGACCGCCATCGGCCCCGTGGACATCCTGTGCCGCGACCACCTCGGCGGCGCGGTCGCGGTGGAGATCAAGCGGCGCGGGGACATCGACGGCGTGGAGCAGCTCACCCGCTACCTCGAGCTGCTCAACCGCGATCCGCGGCTGGCCCCGGTCAAGGGGATCTTCGCGGCCCAGGAGATCAAGCCGCAGGCCCGCGTGCTCGCGGCCGACCGCGGCATCGAGTGCGTGACGCTCGACTACGACGCCCTGCGCGGCATCGAGCCGGAGAATCCGACGCTGTTTTGACCCCGGCCCGTGTCCACCGTACGGAGGACAGGGATCATCGTCCGATCGAGGGTGTTCCGTGATCCTTCCGCGGTGGATTCTTGGGGCATGGAACACGCCATACGCGTACGGGGCCTGACGAAACGATACGGCGAAGTCCAGGCCGTCGCGGGCCTGGACCTCGACGTCAAGCACGGCGAGGTCTTCGCCGTCCTCGGCCCGAACGGCGCCGGCAAGTCGACCACGGTCGAGATCCTGGAGGGCTACCGCAAACGCGACGCGGGGGAGGTCACCGTGCTGGGGCAGGACCCGGCCCGGCCGACCCGCGAGTGGCGGTCCCGCATCGGCATCGTGCTGCAGACCGCCGACGACCGGGCAGAGCTGACCGTACGGGAGACCCTGCGCCACTTCGCCACCTACTACGCCGACCCCCGCGATCCGGACGAGCTCATGGAACAGGTCGGGCTCACCGAGAGCGCGGGCAAACGCATCCGCCAGCTCTCCGGCGGCCAGCGGCGGCGGGTGGACGTCGCCCTCGGCGTCATCGGCCGTCCCGAGCTGCTGTTCCTCGACGAGCCGACGACGGGCTTCGACCCCGAGGCGCGGCGGCGGTTCTGGGAGCTCATCGAGGGGCTGGCGCACGACGGCACGACGATCGTGCTGACCACCCACTACCTGGAGGAGGCCGAGACGCTGGCCGACCGGGTGGCGGTCGTGGCGCAGGGGCGCGTGGTGGCCGAGGGCGACCCCGCCACGCTGGGCGGCCGGGCCACCGCGAAGGCCAGGGTGAGCTGGGCGGACGGCGAGCTCGAGACCGACAACCCCACCGCGGCCGTCCTGGAGCTGTCGCGCAGGTACGACGGGGAGATCCCCGGGCTCTCCGTCACCCGCCCAACCCTGGAGGACGTCTACCTCCGCCTCATCGACTCCGCGGATCCGCTCGCCGGGGGCGTCGCGGAGACCGCCGTCACGATTGGAAGTGCGTCATGACCGCCACCCCCGCGGCCGTCGTCCCGCGTGCGGCCGCACCCCTGCCGTCCCCGCTCAGGATCGCGCTGGCCCGCGCGGCCGTCGAGACGAAGGTGCTGTTCCGGGAGAGGGACGCCGTCGTCTTCACCTTCGCCTTGCCGATCGTGTTCCTGGTGCTGTTCGCCTCGATCTTCTCCGACAGCGCCAAGGGGACCGGCGTCACCGTCGCCCAGCTCTACACCGCCGGCCTGATCGGCTCGGGCGTGATGGGCACGGGGTTCCAGAACCTCGGCATCGGCATCGCCGGCGACCGGGAGGACGGCACGCTGAAGCGGCTCGTCGGACTCCCGATGCCGCGCGCGGCGTACTTCATCGGCAAGATCGCCAGCGTGCTCGTCATGACGGTGCTCCAGGTGGCCATCCTGCTCGCCATCGCCGTGCTGTTCTACGGCCTGGAACTGCCGGCCGAGATGTCGACCTGGGCCACGTTCGCCTGGGTGTTCGTGCTCGGCGTGTCGGCCGCGTCCGTGCTCGGCATCGCGGTCAGCGGCCTGCCCCGCTCGGGCAAGAGCGCGACCGCGGTGATCAGCCTGCCGTTCGTGGTGCTGCAGTTCGTCTCCGGGGTCTTCATCCCCATCACGGAGTTGCCCGACTGGCTGGTCAACGCCGCCTCGATCTTCCCGCTGAAGTGGATGTGCCAGGGGTTCCGGTCCGTCTTCCTGGGCGACGCGGGGGCCGCCCTGGAGCTGACCGGGTCGTACGAGCTGGGCAAGGTCGCCCTGGTCCTGGCCGCCTGGCTGGTCGGCGGTCTCGTGCTGTGCGTGACGACGTTCCGCTGGAAGGGGCGGCGCGACGGATGAGCCCGATCGCGCAGCGCGGCGCCGGACGGTCCTCCAGCTGGCGGGGCCCCGCGCCGGGCGCCGCCTGCCAGCGGCCCGGAGGGACCGCCACGGACGCGCACGCCTGGAAGACCTTCGCCGGAGGGGAGCTCCTCTTCGGCCTGACCCTGGCCGTCACCGCCGTGTTCGCCGCCATGACCGACGCGCCGGTGGCGGCCAGGGCCACGGCCGTCGGCGGGCTCGCGGTGCTCACCGTGGCGTACGTGCTGCTGGGGCGCCGGTCGATGATGCTGGACGGCGAGGAGGACCGCCGGGCCCTGCTCTACTGGGCCCTGGTCGTCGCGGTCTTCATCCCGGCGACGCTCCTGGTGTCGTCGGTGTCGTTCGTGCTGTTCGCCCTGTGTCCGCAGGCGTTCATGATGCTGCGGGTGCGGCGCGCCGTCGCGGTCGTGCTGATCCTCAACATCGCCCCGGTCTGCCGGTTCCTGGTGAACGCCCGGTGGGACCGGGACGAGGTGGTGATGTTCATCGGCTCGATGGCGCTGATCCTCACGTTCACGCTGGTCTTCGGGCCGTGGATCACCCGGATCATCGAGCAGAGCGCGGAGCGCGCCCAGCTCATCGTCGAGCTGGAGTCGAGCCGCGCCGAGATCGCGCGCCTGTCGGCCGAGCGAGGCGCGCTCGCCGAGCGGGAGCGGCTGGCCGGGGAGATCCATGACACCCTCGCCCAGGGGCTGTCGAGCATCATCATGCTCGTCCAGGCGGCCCAGGCCCAGCCTGACCCCTCGCGCCATCTCGCCCTCGCCGTACGGACCGCGCGGGAGAACCTGACCGAGGCCCGCGGACTGATCGAGGCGCTCACCCCGGCGCCGCTCGACGGCTCCACGCTGGAGGAGGCGCTGCGGCGGGTCACCGGCAGGCTCGGGGAGGAGGCGGGCATCGACGCGACGTTCACGGTGGAGGGCGAGTCGCGGCCGCTGCCCGCCGGCGTCGAGGTGGTGCTCCTGCGGGCCGCCCAGGAGGGCCTGGCCAACGTGCGCAGGCACGCCGAAGCCTCGTCGGTCGCGGTGACCCTGGACTACGGCCCCTGCCACGTCACGCTGCGGGTCGGCGACGACGGCGCCGGGTTCCGCACGGGCGCCGAGCACGGATACGGTCTGCGGGCGATGCGGTCGAGGGTCGAGCAGGAGGGCGGCGCCTTCGGCGTCGAGAGCCTCCCCGGCCGGGGCACCACCCTCACGGTCACCCTGCCCTCCCCCGCCGCCGATCCCGGTGCCCCCGCCGAACCCGACACGACACTCCCTTGAGCCGCACGGAGCACGCCATGCCCGCCACGCCCGCACCGTCCGTCCCGTCCGCGCCCGGTGACCCCGTGGTCCGCGTGCTGATCGTCGACGACCATCCCGTCGTACGGGAGGGGTTGCGCGGGATGCTGGAGTCCGATCCGGCGATCACGGTGGCCGGGGAGGCGGGATCCGGCGAGGAGGCCGTGGCCCGCGCCGCGGCGCTCACGCCCGACGTCGTCCTGATGGACCTGCGGATGCCCGGCGGAGACGGCGTGAGCGCGACGACGCGCATCCTGGCGGCCCGGCCCGAGATCCGGGTGATCGTGCTCACGACCTACGAGACCGACCAGGACATCGTGCGGGCCGTCGAGGCGGGCGCCGCCGGCTACCTGCTGAAGGACACCTCCCGGGCCGACCTGCTCGCCGCGATCACCGCCGCGACGCGTGGGGAGACCGTGCTGTCGCCCTCGGTGGCCACCAAGCTCGTCACCCGCCTGCGCGCCCCCGCCGCGACCGCGCTGTCCCGGCGCGAGACGGAGGTGCTGGCCCTGGTCGCGCGGGGGCTGACCAACGCCGAGATCGGCAAGGCGTTGTTCATCAGCGAGACCACGGTGAAGACGCATCTGCTGCGGGTCTTCGCGAAACTCGACGTCTCCGACCGCACCGCCGCGGTGACGACAGCCCTGGCGCGCGGGCTGCTGTAATTGCCGATGCAATTGCAGCGCGGTCTGTGTATCCCAATTGGTAAGCGTGCTGACCTCTTGACGGCCTTGTCAAGCTAATGAGCGTCTTTGGCATAGCCCCGAAGTGCTTATTTCCCAGCACTTCCGCAAAAAGGATCTTGCGTTCATAATGGGGACTTCTGGGGGGACCATGACAGGGTGAGGTGAAAAGTGGCGGGACGGGACTATCGGGGGATGTCGGCTGCCGAAAGGCTTGCAGACAGGAGGGAAAGGCTCATATCGGCCGCATACACCCTGTTCGCCCAACCCGGCTTCCACGCCACCACCATCGAGAGGCTGTGCGCGACGGCGCGCATCTCCAATCGCGCCTTCTACGAATGCTTCTCCAGTCGCGAGGACCTGATGCGCGCGGTTTACGAGCGGTGCATCGAGGAGACCCTGGCGTCGGTCACCGAGGCCATCGACACGGCCCCGCCCACGCTCGACGACCGGATCGTCGCCGGCATCGCCGAATACATCCGCTTCGTCACCAAGGACGTGCGGCGCGCCCGTCTGATGCACCTGGAGGTCCGGCGGGCGGGCAACGTGCTCAGCGGCGCCCGTCAGCAGGCGGTGGCCTCGTTCACCAAGGTCATCGAATCCTCGGCGCGGGGCGCGGCCCGCATGCCTCCCCTCGACCTCCACCTGCTGGCACTCGGTCTCATCGGGGCCATCACCGAGTTACTCATCGAGTGGGTGATGACCGAACCGTCCCCGCCCACGGATCAGCTGATCGAGACCGCCGTGTACATCTTCCGCCGCACCTTCAGCTCCGACGGCCCCCTGGCGGCCTCCGCCCAGTGACCTCGGCGGCCGCCGCCCGGTGACCCGCGCGGCGGCCCCGCCGGATGACGCAGGGTGCGGCGACTACGCTGAGCGGCATGACCCGAGCCGACAACGACAAGCCGGTCGTCCTGTCCAAGATCTACACGAAGACGGGCGACGACGGCACGACCGCACTGGGCGACATGAGCCGCACCCGCAAGACCGACCCCCGACTGGCCGCCTACGCGGACGTGGAGGAGGCCAACGCCGCCATCGGCGTCGCTCTCGCCACGGGCGGCCTGGCCGAGGACGTCACGGCCGTCCTGAGCCGGGTGCAGAACGAGTTGTTCGACGTCGGCGCCGACCTGTGCACCCCGGTCGTCAAGGATCCGGGTCGTGACGGAGTCACGCAAAGGGAATACATTCCGCCGCTGCGGGTCGAGGAGCCGTACATCGCCTGGCTGGAGGAGCAGTGCGACCGGTTCAACGCGGAGCTGAAGCCGCTGCGCAGCTTCATCCTGCCCGGCGGCGCACCCGCCACGGCCTTCCTCCATGTCGCCCGCACGGTCGTACGGCGGGCCGAGCGGTCGGCGTGGGCGGCGCTGGAGGCGCACCACGACGTGAACCCCCTGACGGCCAAGTATCTGAACCGCCTGTCCGACCTGATGTTCATCCTCTGCCGCGTGGCCTCCGCCGGCGACGAGATCCTCTGGAAGCCCGGCGGAACCCGCTGACCCGCCCCAGGGACGTCTACGCGGCGTCCAGATGGGCGCTGGGCGGGGCGGACTCGAGCCAGGCGAGGAAGCCGGTGAGGGCGTCCTCGCTCATCGCGAGGGACAGCGGACCGCGCTCGGCGGAGCAGACGACGGTCCAGTAGCCGGCGGGGCCCTCACCCGTGTCGAGCATCCTCCGGCTGGAAACGGTGAGGCCGCGCCTCGCGATCGCGTGGCGCGGCCTCAGGCCGAGTCCCAGGAACGGGATCCAGTGGAGCTCTCCCCCTGCGTAGCGGGCTACCCCGCTCTTCCAGCCCCCCTGGCCGTCCCGTACCCGGCAGACGATCGTTCCCCGGGCCCGTGCCAGGACGAAACCCCGGATGACGAGGAGCGCGGCCACGGCGAAGACGCCCGCGAGTATCCCAAGCGCCGCCACTAGCCGCCCTCCTCCTGTTGTCAGACCTCTTCGCCGGCCGCCCGCAGCCGGGCAGCCGCACGCTTGGCCTGCAGTCGTGCGTCCGCGTCCTCCTGGTCGGCCTCGATCGAGGCCTGAGCACGCTGCAGCGCGTCCTTGGCCCGCGCGACGTCGACCTCGGAGCCGAGCTCGGCCGCCTCCGCCAGGATCGACACGTCGTTGTCGGCGACGGAGATGAATCCGCCGTGCACCGCGGCCACGAGGTCGCCTTCGTCGCCGCGCTTGACGCGCAGCACCCCGCCCTCGACGAGGACACCGAGAACGGGAGCGTGGTTCGGCATAATACCGATCTCGCCGTCCACGGTCTTGGCAATGACCATGTCGGCCTCGCCCGTCCAGATCTCACGTTCCGGCGACACGACGCCCACGCGAAGCTTTGCCACTTCTCAGCTCCCTTTCGACGGACGCCTGTACGGCGCGGCCACGGCCGTGCCGTACAGGCGTCGAAGGCGTCCTAGCGCTCGAGTTCCTTCGCCTTGGCGATGGCCTGCTCGATGCCGCCGACCATGAAGAAGGCCTGCTCGGGCAGGTGGTCGTACTCGCCGGCGCACAGGCCCTTGAACGACGCGATGGTCTCGTCCAGCGGCACGAACTCGCCCGGCTGGCCGGTGAACGCCTCGGCGGCGTACATCGGGTGGGACAGGAACCGCTCGATGCGGCGCGCCCGCTGAACGGTGACCTTGTCCTCTTCGGAGAGCTCGTCGATGCCCAGGATGGCGATGATGTCCTGCAGCTCCTTGTACTTCTGCAGGATTCGCTTGGTCTCCTGGGCGACCGCGTAGTGCTCCTCACCGATGATCTGCGGGTCGAGGATCCGCGAGGAGGAGTCGAGCGGGTCCACCGCGGGGTAGATGCCCTTCTCCGAGATCGGCCGGGACAGAACGGTCTGCGCGTCGAGGTGCGCGAACGCGTTGTGCGGGGCCGGGTCGGTGATGTCGTCCGCGGGCACGTAGATCGCCTGCATGGAGGTGATCGAGTGACCGCGGGTGGAGGTGATGCGCTCCTGGAGCACGCCCATCTCGTCGGCGAGGGTCGGCTGGTAACCCACGGCGGACGGCATGCGGCCGAGCAGCGTGGACACCTCAGAACCCGCCTGGGTGAAGCGGAAGATGTTGTCGATGAACAGCAGCACGTCCTGCTTCTGCACGTCGCGGAAGTACTCCGCCATGGTCAGAGCGGACAGCGCCACCCGCAGACGGGTGCCCGGGGGCTCGTCCATCTGGCCGAAGACGAGCGCGGTGTCCTTGAGGACGTCCGCCTCCTCCATCTCCAGCCAGAGGTCGTTGCCCTCACGGGTGCGCTCGCCGACGCCCGCGAACACCGAGGTGCCCGAGAACTTCAGCGCGACGCGGCGGATCATCTCCTGGATCAGAACGGTCTTGCCGACGCCCGCGCCGCCGAACAGACCGATCTTGCCGCCCTTCACGTACGGCGTGAGCAGGTCGATGACCTTGATGCCGGTGGGCAGCATCTCCGTACGGGCCTCGAGCTGGTCGAACGCCGGGGCCGGACGGTGGATCGGCCAGCGCTCGTTGACCTGGATGGAGGCCTTGTCGGCGTCGAGCGGCTCGCCCAGGGCGTTCCACACGTGGCCCTTGACGGCGTCGCCGACCGGCACCGAGATCGGGGCGCCGGTGTCGGTGACGGCCGCACCCCGGACCACGCCGTCGGTGGGCTGCATGGAGATGGCCCGGACGATGTTGTCGCCGAGGTGCTGGGCGACCTCCAGCGTCAGGGTCTTGGTCTCGCCGGCGAGCTCGACGTCGACGGTGAGCGCGTTGTAGATGTCCGGCATGGCCTCGACGGGGAACTCCACGTCGACGACCGGACCGGTGACGCGGGCGACACGGCCCACGGTGGTCTCAACAGTCTGTGCGGTCATTTCACTCTTTCCCCGCTGCGGCGTCAGCCAGCGCGTTCGCGCCACCGACGATCTCGCTGATTTCCTGGGTGATCTCGGCCTGACGCGCCTGGTTCATCTGCTGGGTGAACACGCGGATGAGCTCGTTGGCGTTGTCGGTGGCCGACTTCATCGCGCGGCGCCGGGCGGCGTGCTCGGAGGCGGCCGACTGGAGCAGCGCGTTGTAGATGCGCGACTCGATGTAGCGCGGCAGCAGCGAGTCGAGCACGTCACCGGCCGTCGGCTCGAACTCGTAGTACGGCGGGATGCCCTCCGGGGGCGTCTCCGTCTCCTCGACCTCGAGCGGCAGGATCCGCTTGACGATCACGTTCTGCGTCAGCATCGAGACGAACCCGGTGTAGACGACGTGGATCTCGTCGATCCCGTCCTCCGCCTTGAACGCCGTGATGAGCGCGTCGGCGATCTCCTTGGCGTTGCCGTAGGTCGGGTTGTCCGAGAAGCCGTCCCACTCGCCGAACATCTCCCGGCTGCGGAAGCGGTGCCAGGTGAGGCCCTTGCGGCCCACGACGTACGGCTTCACGGTCAGGCCGCGCCCGGTCAGGTGGCCCTTCAGCGCCTCGGCCTCACGGAGGATGTTGGCGTTGTAGCCGCCGGCGAAGCCGCGGTCGCTGGTGACGATCAGGACGCCGGCCGTGGCCGGCTGCTCCTTGGCCACCGTGAGCGGGTGGTCGACGTTGGTCGTGTTCGACAGGACCGCCGACACCGCGTGGGTGATCTCCCGCTCGTACGGCACGGCCGCCTGCATCCGCTGCTGCGCCTTGACGATGCGCGACGAGGCGATCAGCTCCTGCGCACGGGTGATCTTCGCGGTGGACTTGACCGACTTGATCCGCCGCCGCAGCTGTCGAAGCTGGGCACCCATGGGTTACTTCGCCTCGGCCTTGCGAACGTGCTTGACGACCTTCTCCTGGCCGACCTCGCTGGCGTCCAGCGCCTCCACCGGCTCGTCGTTGACGAGCAGCTCACCGCTGGAGGTGGTGAAGCCCTTCTTGAACTCCGTGATGGCGTCCTTGAGGGCGGTCACCGTGTCGTCCGTCAGCTCCTTGGTCTCCCGGATGCTGTCGAAGACGCCCTTCTGGGCGGTGCCGAGGTAGTCGAGGAACTCGGCCTCGAAGCGGCGGATGTCCTCGACCGGAACGTCGTCCAGCTCGCCGGTGGTGCCGGCCCACACCGAGACGACCTGCTTCTCGACCGGGAACGGGCTGTACTGCGGCTGCTTGAGCAGCTCGACCAGGCGGGCGCCGCGCTCCAGCTGGGCGCGGGAGGCCGCGTCCAGGTCGGAGGCGAAGGCCGCGAAGGCCTCCAGGTCGCGGTACTGCGACAGCGACAGACGGAGCGTGCCGGCCACCTTGCGCATGGCCTTGACCTGGGCGGAACCGCCGACTCGGGAGACCGAGACACCGACGTTGATCGCCGGGCGGACACCGGCGTTGAACAGGTCGGTCTCCAGGAAGCACTGGCCGTCGGTGATGGAGATGACGTTGGTCGGGATGAACGCCGACACGTCGTTGCCCTTGGTCTCGATGATCGGAAGGCCGGTCATCGAGCCGCCGCCCATCTCGTTGGAGAGCTTGGCGCAGCGCTCCAGCAGACGCGAGTGGAGGTAGAAGACGTCGCCGGGGAACGCCTCACGGCCCGGCGGACGACGCAGCAGCAGCGACACCGCGCGGTAGGCGTCGGCCTGCTTGGTGAGGTCGTCGAAGACGATCAGCACGTGCTTGCCCTGGTACATCCAGTGCTGGCCGATGGCAGAACCGGTGTAAGGGGCGATGTACTTGTAGCCCGCGGGGTCGGAGGCCGGAGCGGCGACGATGGTGGTGTACTCCAGCGCGCCCGCCTCCTCGAGGCGGCCCCGCACCTGGGCGATCGTGGAGCCCTTCTGGCCGACGGCGACGTAGATGCAGCGAACCTGGCGGCTCGGGTCGCCGGAGAGCCAGTTCTCCTTCTGGTTGAGGATGGTGTCGACCGCGATCGCGGTCTTGCCGGTGCCGCGGTCACCGATGATCAGCTGGCGCTGGCCGCGGCCGATCGGCGTCATGGCGTCGATCGCCTTGAGGCCGGTCTGCAGCGGCTCCTTCACCGGCTGGCGCTGGACCACCGAGGGGGCCTGCAGCTCGAGGGCGCGGCGGCCCTCGGCGGCGATCGGGCCCTTGCCGTCGAGCGGGTTGCCCAGGGGGTCGACCACGCGGCCGAGGAAGTCGTCGCCGACCGGCACCGACAGGACCTCGCCGGTGCGGCGGACCTGCTGGCCCTCCTCGATGCCGCTGAAGTCACCCAGGACGACCGCACCGATCTCGCGGACGTCGAGGTTCAGCGCCAGGCCGCGCGTACCGTTCTCGAACTCGAGCAGCTCGTTCGCCATCGCCGAGGGAAGGCCGGAGACATGGGCGATGCCGTCCCCGGCGTCGACGACGGTCCCGATCTCCTCGCGCGCGGCACCTTCCGGCTCGTACGCCTGGACGAAGCGCTCAAGGGCGTCCCGGATCTCGTCCGGCCGGATCGTAAGCTCCGCCATCTCTTTCTTGTCTCCCTATTCGCCTCAGCCGGCCAACCGGCGGCGGACTTCTTCGATACGTCCGGCGATCGTGGTGTCGATGTAGTCGTCTCCGACTCTCACGGAGAACCCACCGAGCACCTCCGGGTCCACCTCGACGTTCAGGTGGACGTCTCGCCCGTAGGTGGCTCGCAGCCAGGCCGCGAGCCGCTGCTTCTGCTGCTGCGAGAGCGGCACCGCGCTGCGGACCACGCCCACCAGGCGCTCGCGCGCCCGCGCGACGATCCAGCCGAACTCCTCCAGCGCCGACTCCAGGCTACGTCCTCGCGGGTGCACCACGGTCTGCGTGACGAGCCGGACGGTGGACGGAGCGGCCTTCCCGTCGAGCAGCGCGGCGAGCAGGTCGCGCTTGCGCTCGGCCGGGACCGCCGGGTCGCTGAGCGCGCGGCGCAGCTCCGGGTTGGCGGCGAGGATGCGGCCGAAGCGGAACAGCTCGTCCTCGACGTCGTCGAGGCGGCGCGCCGACTCGGCCTCGGCGGCCGCGGACATCACGCCGATGCGCTCCAGGGCGTCCGGCAGGTCGCCGGCCTTGGACCACTTGGCCCTGACCGCGGCGACCGCGATCTCCAGCGCGGCGTCGCCGACCTTGCCCTGCAGCAGGGAGCGCAGGACGCTCTCCTTCTGCTCGGCCGGGCGCGAGGGGTCGGAAAGACCCCGCCGCAGCCCGTGCTCGCGGTCGAAGAGGTCGGCGACGGCGAACAGCTCCTCGGCGAGAGCGCCGAGGTCGGCGGTCGCAGCGGCGGTGTTGAACCGCTCCTCGACCTCCGTGAGGGCGGTCCTGCTGAGGCCGCGCATCAGCGGACCGCCTCCGGACGGCCCTCGAGCTCCTCGAGGAACCGGTCCACGATGCGGCGCTGGCGGGCCTCGTCCTCGAGCGACTCGCCGACGATGCGGCTCGCCAGCTCGGTGGACAGACGCCCGATCTCACCGCGCAGCTGGGTGAACGCCTGCTGGCGGTCGGCCTCGGTCTGCGCGTGGGCCGCCTCGATGATGCGCCGCGCCTCGGCCTGGGCCTCCTCGCGGAGCTCGGCCTTGATCGCGGCGCCCTGCTCGCGGGCCTCCTCGCGGAGGCGGGCCGCCTCCTGGCGGGCCTCCGCGAGCTGCGCCCGGTACTGCTCCAGAGTGCGCTGGGCTTCGGCCTGGGCGTCCTCGGCCTTCTTGATGCCGCCCTCGATAGCCTCGGTCCGCTCGGCCAGCGTCTTCTGGATGCGCGGGGTGAGGATCTTTCCGACGACGAGGAAGACGACGAGGAAGGCGAAGCTGCCGACGACCAGCTCGTAAGCGTGCGGAAGGAGGGGGCTCTCGCCCTCCGCAGCGAGGAACGTAGCTGCCAGAGTCATGGGTGCAGCCTTCCTTCAGAGTGGGTACGTCAGTAGATGAACGGCGCGACGAGGCCGATCAGGGCCAGCGCCTCGGTGAGAACGAAGCCGAGCAGCATGTTCTGGCGGATGAGGCCGTACGCCTCGGGCTGACGGGCGATGGCCTGCACGCCCTGGCCGAAGATGATGCCCACGCCGATGCCGGGGCCGATGGCGGCGAGGCCGTAACCGACAGCGCCAAGGTTGCCGGAGACTTCAGCGAGAACGCTCATTGCTGTTCTTCCTTTACTGGTCGGCCGGTGAGTGTCGCCTCACCGGTCTGGTCTACGTCGAAAGGTCGGGTCTGGAGGATCCGTCAGTGGTCGGCGTGCAGCGAGTTGCCGATGTACATGGCGGCCAGCATCGTGAACAGGAACGCCTGCAGGAACTGGATGAACATCTCGAAGCCGGTCATCGCGACCGTCATGATCACACCGACGACACCGAGGCCCGCGCCGAGGGGAGTCAGCTTCTCGAACAGGAACCAGAAGCCGACCATGCTGAAGAAGGCCAGGATGAGGTGGCCGGCGAACATGTTCGCGAAGAGTCGGACGGCGTGCGTGAACGGCGCGATGATCAGGTTCGACAGGAACTCGATCGGCGCGAGCAGCACGTAGATCGGCTTGGGCAGCCCGGGCGGGAACATCATGTTCTTGAAGTAGCCGCCGAGGCCCTGGTGCTTGATGCCCAGATAGATCTTGATCACGTAGATGGTGATCGCGAAGACGATGGGGAACGCGATGTGCGACGCGACCGGGATCTGGATCAGCGGGACGACGCCGAAGAAGTTCCACAGCAGGATCAGGAAGAACAGGCTGAGGAGCAGCGGCATCCACCGCTCGGCGTCCTTGCCCAGGAACGGGCGGGCCACCTGGTCACGGACGAACTGGTAGCCCATCTCGCCGACGTTCTGCATGCCCCGGGGCACGAGCTTGGGGTTGGCGAAGGCGCTCCACGCGAGAGCGCACACCACGATGGCACCGAAGATCGCCATCAGCACCGGCTTGGTCAGCCAGTACGGCGCGCCGTCGTAGAGCGGAGGAAAGTCGAAGATCGACGGTCCCGGCGCCTTGAAGTCGTCGGCGACGAGCATGAGGGGGGTCACCTGGCCACCTCGCGTACCTGCTCGGGGCCGAATGCCCGAAGCATGTGCTTGTTCGTCCGTTCGCTACGCTCGCGCACGGGCGTTCCCTTCAACGATTGGATCAACAGAAGAGCGTGGGAAGCGGGCCGGTTGTCAGCGGCCGTACTTCAGATAGACGAGGTAGGCAGCCAGCCCGACCCCGAGAATGACGCCTATGGGGATGAACGCATGCACGCCGGTCCACCAGCTCAGCAACCAGCCGAGGCCGCCCCATACCAGGATCCCGGACAGCAGATAGCTCGGGACCGACCAGGCGGCGTCGGCGAAGTCGCGGCCGTCGGTCTCGGGCCTGCGCTCCTGTTCGCTCATCGCGCCTTGACGATAGCAGGAGCCATGCGGACTAGTCATATCGGGCTGCCCCGTACGCGTGATCATCCGCGGCCCTGCCCGGGAATCTTCGCCTCGGGCTCCACGTAGAGCATCTTCAGTTTCATGAATCCGCGCATCTCACCGACGGTCCAGGCGAGCGTGCACGCGATGACGCTCAGCGCGAACACGCGGGAGTCGAACGCGGTGGTGTCTTCGAAGGCCTTGAGCGTCGCCATGATCGCGAGGACCTTGACGACGTAGCCCAGCACGGCGGCCGCCATCATCGCCATGGGCGAGATCCGGCCGGCCCAGGAGACGACGACCAGGCCGACGGTGAAGAAGACGGCGACGAGGACGAGACCGATGCCGGCGCCCAACGCACCCTTGGCCCCGGTCGTGAACACCGCGACGAGCGCGGCGAGGAGACCGACGACCAAGGTCGGCACGGCGGCGCCCTTGAGAACGCGCACGTCGTTGGCCTGCAATGGGACTCCAGAATCGGTTGTCAAACGAGCGATTGCTACCTGCTGGGGCGTCGTTGGCCTCGCCCCTTGCTAGTGAAAGCTATCACAAGCCCCGGAGTGCCACCTTTACCTGCCGTTTCGGGTCGCCGTCGACCTGCGGGGACGGCTCAGAGGAAGGTCCCGGTGTCGGCCCGGGAAGTGGTGGGAGGGATCTCCGGGGAACCCGGGGCGCCCTGCCCCGGATAGGGGTGCCGGCCCTGCGCCGTGAGCCTGCCGGGAACCGCCTGGCCGGGGGCGGCCGGAACGGCATGACCGGGAGTGACGGGCGAAGCGGGCGGGGGGACGACGGGGTAGACGAGCGTGTCGTGCTCCGTCGTCCCGCGTCTGGCGGAGCCGGGGCCGGACGAGCGGCTCCCGGCAGAATGCGCTCCGATCTTCCGGTCGCCCTTGTCGTCCTGCGTCGCGGTGCGGCGTGATCGCCACCGGGGCAAGCCCATGATCACCAGGACCGCCACCGCGAGCACGATCGTCAACGGGAACACTATGAGCGGCACGCGGCCGATCGACAGGCCGACGATCGCGAAGGCGAACAGGAACGTCCACGCGTACATGATCAGGACGCTGCGCCGATGGGAATGGCCGATGTCGAGCATCCGGTGGTGCAGGTGGCCGCGGTCGGGGGCGAAGGGGGACAGGCCGGCCGATGTCCGCCGGACGACCGCCATGATCAGGTCGGCCAGAGGGAGCACCACGACCGCGATCGGCAGCACCAGCGGCAGGATCACCGGGAACCGGTTGATCTTGCCGACGACCGCGTCCGGCTCGACCGACGACAGGCTCGTGATCAGCGAGGTGGCGAGCAGCAGCCCGATCAGCATGGCGCCGGTGTCGCCCATGAAGATCTTCGCGGGGTTGAAGTTGTGCGGCAGGAAGCCCGCGCACATCCCGATGAGGATGGCCGCGATGGCGGCCGTCCCGTTGATCCGCGAACCGCTCGCGGTCTGCTGCAGCACGATCGAGTAGGCGAAGGTGGCCATCGCCGCGATCCCGACGATCCCCGCGGCCAGGCCGTCGAGTCCGTCCACGAAGTTCACCGCGTTGATCACGACGACCACGATCATGATGGTGAGGATCGTGTACAGGGTCCTGTCGAGGGCCTGGGAACCGCCCATCGACTGGGGCAGCGGGAGGAACTGCAGGTACACACCGAAGTAGACGAGCAGCCCGCCCGCCGCGATCTGGCCGCCCAGCTTGACGAGCGCGTCCATGCCCAGCCAGTCGTCCAGGAATCCGGTGACGACGATCAGGCCGCCGGCCGCGAGAAGGCCGATGACCGTCTGGCCCGTCTGGCCGCTGTCGAACGCGCCGCCGACGTACGGCAGCTTGCTCGCCACCAGCAGCGCCGCCGCCATCCCGCCGAACATCGCGAGCCCGCCCAGGCGTGGGGTGGGCACCGTGTGCACGTCCCGCTCCCGCACCTCGGGCGCCGCGCCGATGCGCAGCGCGAACGCCCTGACCGGCGGCACCAGCAGGTACGTCACCGCGGCCGCCACGAGCGCCAAGAGGAGATATTCGCGCACGGACCTAGTTTCCTGGATAGGCGGATCGGTTGTGACGGGCAAAAGACATAGATCGCCCTATCCCTGACGGGGATATGCCGGATGCGTCGCGGTCAGCCCCTTTACCCGTTCGAGGACCGACGTTATCGCACCCGGCTGCCTGATGGCCCGGACGACGAGAGACGCGATCTCCCTCATTTCCGCCGCGCCCATGCCCTGGGTGGTCGCGCACAGCGTGCCGACCCTGATCCCGGAGGTCACGGTCGCGGGCGCCGGGTCGTACGGGATCGCGTTGTGGTTGAGCAGGATGCCGGCCTCGGCGCAGCGCCGCTCCGCCTCCGCCCCGCTCACCCCGGCGCCGCGCAGATCGACCAGCGCGAGGTGGGTGTCGGTACCGCCCGACACCGGGCGCAGCCCCTCGGCCGCCAGCCCCTCCGCCAGGGTCCTCGCGTTGTCCACCGCCGACGCGGCGTAGGCCCGGAACTCGGGCCGCAGCGCCTCGCCGAACGCCACCGCCTTGGCCGCGACGACGTGCATCAGCGGCCCTCCCTGGCTGAAGGGGAACACCGCCCGGTCGATCCCCGACGCCAGTTCGCCGGTGCACAGCACGCCTCCCCCGCGCGGGCCGCGCAGCGACTTGTGGGTCGTGAAGGTCACGACGTCCGCGTACGGCACGGCCGAGGGGATGGCGTGACCGGCCATGAGGCCGATCTCGTGGGCGACGTCCGCCAGCAGCCAGGCTCCGGCCTCGTCGGCGATGTCGCGGAAGGCGGCGAAGTCCATCAGCCGGGGATACGCCGTGGCGCCGCAGACGATCACGCGGGGCCGGTGGCGCAGCGCGAGGTCCCGCACCTCGTCGTAGTCGATCGTCTCGGTGTCCCGCCGGACCCCGTAGGAGACGACGTGGAACCACCTGCCGGAGAAGTTGGCCTTGGACCCGTGGGTGATGTGGCCGCCGTGTTCCAGGGCGAGTGCCAGGACGGTGTCCCCCGGCTGCAGAAGGGCCGCGTACGCCGCCAGGATGGCCGTGGTGCCGCTGTAGGGCTGCACGTTGACGTGGTCGGCCCCGAACAACCGCTTGGCCCGCTCTACGGCGATCTGCTCGGCCCGGTCGGCCGCCTCGCAACCGCGGTAGTACCTGTGGCCCGGGTAGCCCTCGGCGTACTTGTCGTTTAGCGCCGAGCCGAGCGCGGCGAGGACGGCGGGCGAGGACAGATTCTCGCTGGCGATGAGCTGGAGCCCGCCGCGCAGCCTGGCGACCTCGTCGAGCAGCACCTGGGCGACATCCGGGTCCTGCGCGGCGAGCCGGGCGAAATCGGGCCCGTAGAACGGCTCCGAACTGTCCATGGAACCGGCTCACAATCCCGTGGCGGTCTTCGCTCCAAGAGTAGACCGCCCGCGGGCCGTGGTGCGGGCGTCGTCGCTGTTCAGGAGGTTGCCGAAGGATGCTCAGGAGGTGAAGGCGTGCGGCGCGCCGGCCTTGGCCGGAATCCAGCGCGGCGTGTCCGCCGCCTGGTCGCTGATCGCCGTCAGCACCGCCTGGCGGTACATCCCGAGCCGGTTGCGCCATTCGGCGAGGTCCTGGACGTACCGCTCGGCGACCGGAGCGTCCCACACGTCCCTGCTCCGCGCCATCTCGTACGGCTTGTCCAGGGACTTGGTGAGCTGGTCCATCAGCGGGACCACCTGCAGCCACAGGTCGACGAGCTTCTGGTACTCCGGGTTGAACACCCATCCCGTCGGCTGCCCGCCAGGCGAGAGCAGGTCGGTGCTCGACGGCGCCGGCGGGGTCTCCCCCGGCTGCAGCGGAGTCGGCGCCGGCGGGTCGACGAAACTCACGATCGCGCCTCCTGTGCGAAGCCGGCCACCAGGCCGGCGTTGGTCATCGGATGCTCTGGCTCGGGAACTCCGGCGGGCCGCCGCCCGGCTCTGCTCATCGGGTCGCCCCGCCCCGCACCGTTCCGGCCTCCTCCTGGCTTGCCCGGGTCCCGGTCCATGACCGATCCCGCCCGAGCGGGAACGTCGCTCGCACGCGTCACTTCTCCGGCTTCCGGATGACGACCTCGACGGCTTCGACGCGGCCGGCGGCCCCGTCGGGCTGGACCTTCCTGGCCACCCAGTCGCCCTCGCCCCACTCCCCTTCCGGGACGCCGACGTCCGGCATGTCCAGGGGCTCGATGTCCCGATGGTGCTCCGCCGGCATGCGCGGCACGGCCTCGTCACCCGAGTGGCGAGCGGGGTAGCTGAGCACGTCGCCGGGCTGGGCGGCGGCGAGTGATCGGGCGTCGGGAGGCGGAGCCTGACCGGTGTCCGGAGTCCTCTCCACGCCGCCGTCGGTCTCCGCGCTGTTCGTTCCGGCGTCATGCGTCGCCGCGCCGTGTAGGCCATGACCATGCGTCCCCGCGCCATGCATGCCGTGACCGTGCGTCCACGCCCCGTGTGAGCCGGCGCCGTGTGAGCCCGCGCCCTGTGAGCCGGCGCCGTGTGAGCCATGCGTCGCCTCGCCGTATGCGCCGGAGGCGTGCGCCGCCGCGCCGTCCCCGGCCGCCCCGATCGCCCCCGTCGCCCCGGTCGCGCCCGTAGCGGAGTCGTTGTCGCACGCTCGCCCGGTCGCCCCGGCCGCGTCGTCGGCCCTGTCGCTCACACCGGCCGTCCCGGTGTGTCCCGTCGTGCCATCGCCACCGGCGCCCGTCGTGCCCGCGGCCCCCACCGTTGCGGCCGGGTGGCCGTCTCCGGCCGCCGTTCCCGCCGCGTGCAGGCTGCCGGTCACCGTGCCGGTGGTGCCCGCGGCGTGCCCGGCGCCGGAAGTGTCCACCGCCTGCAAGCTGCCGGTCACCGTACCCGTCGCGCCCGATGCCGCAGGCGTCGCAGGTGCGGCGTCGGCGGTGCCCGCCGGATGGGCGGTCGCGGTCGCCCCGGGCGCCGCAGGAGCCGAATCGGCCGTACCGGTGGCACCCACCGCGGTCGCCGGATGCGACGTCCCGGTCGTCGTGGCGGCAGCACCCGACGGTTGCGCCGCGCCGGTGGCCGTGGCAGACGTACCTGCCGCCTGTGGCGCACCGCTCGTACCGCCGGCGTCGGCGGTGCCTGCCGGGCGGGCGGTCGCGGTCGCCCCGGGCGCCGCAGGAGCCGAATCGGCCGTACCGGTGGCACCCCCCGCGGTCGCCGGATGCGACGTCCCGGCCGCCGTACCGCTTGCGGCCGTGTCGCCCGTGTACGCATGACCGCCGGCGCTCGCCGTCACCGCGCCGTGGCTCGCGGGAGTCCCCTGCACAGCGTTCGGGTCGCCCGCCGCGAGCGGATCACCGGAGAGGTTGTCGGCGGGCGTGCCGACGTAGGCGCCCATGGGATCGCCGGGCGCGAGGCCGGGTTGCGGAGGCTGGTTCGCCGCCGGGTTGGTCGGCTCGGCGGGTGGCACCAACCCGGGCGGACCGTCCGGGTGCGCACCGGTCGCCGTCTGCGCGTCCACGCCGGGCGTGCCGATCGGCTGGAGGCCCTGCGGGTGCTCGGCGCCGGACTGGTTCATCGGGGTGCTGACGACCTTGACACCGTCGACGACGGTCACCTGCCGGCCGGCGGGATCGATGTCGTCCGGATGATCCTTGCCAGGGGTGTCGTAGATCGCCGAGTCGCTTCCTCCCGTGGAGGGCTGCTCCCCCGCCGCCTTCGAATCGGCCGGCGTCCCCTGCCCCGGATTCTGGTCCTGCCCCTGGGCGACGGGCTGGTAACCGCCGTCGGACCGGCTCTGAGCGACGCCCTGGCTGTCGCCGACGGGCTGCACGTGGCTCGTACCCTGATCCCGGCCCACGACCTGATCGCCTCCGGCAGGCTGGCCCGGACCGGCGGGCTGGTCCTGGCTCACGCCCTGACCCACGCTCTGGCCGTCGCCGACCGGCTGCGTCTGACCTGCGCTCTGGCCCGCCCCCTGGCCGTCGCCGACCGGCTGGCCCTGGCCGGTGGGCTGGTGTCCCTGGGCCGTGGGCTGGTGTCCCTGGCCGCCGCCGGTCGCGCCCGCGTCGCCGGTGCCGTTGGCGCCCGCCTGGCCCGCACCGCCGCCGATCCCCGCGCCGGTCTCGCCGCTCGCACCGGTGGGCGGAGGCGTCCCTGTGCCCGCACCTAGGCCCGTGCCCGCGCCTGTGCCCGTGGCCGTACCGGCGGTGTCGGCGGAGTGGGCCGGACCGTGCGTCGAGGAGGGCATCTGGGCGAGGGAACCTTCGACGGTGCCGTAGGAGGGCTTTTCCGCCAGCTTCCCTTCGGCCACGCCACGCCCACCGCCGTCGCCGTTCGCGCGGGTCGCGCCGTCGGCGGCGCTGTGCGCCCGGTGGGAGGTCTCGCCCTTCGCTGCCGTGCCGGCATCGCCGGAACCATGCGACGACGGGCGGGTGTCGTCCTGTTTGTCGTGCTGCTTGTCGTGGGCCGCGTTGCCCTCGGGCCTGGCGTCCGGCTTCGCGTCCGCCTTGCCGTCGCCCTTGGCATCCGGCTTCGCGTCGGCCTTGTGCTCGTCCGTCTTCGCGTCGGCCTTGTGGTCGGGCTTGTCGCCCTGTGTGCCGGACTTCGGCGCCGGATCGTCCGCCGGCGCGGTGGTGTCCCTCTCCTCGGTGAAGGAGGCTCCGTGGGCCGTGGGTACCTTGCCTGTGCCCTGCTGTTTCTCCTTCTTCTCCAGCAGGGTCACGCGGTTCGTGACGTCCTTGACCATCGTCGAGCACGCGTCGGCCACCTGCGACGGCCGGTGGGTCACGTGCACCGAGACGCCGGCCGTACGCGTCAACTGGGTGACCCGGGCCTCGATGCCGTCCATCTGCTTCGAGGCGTGCTGAACCTCCGACAGCAACTCACGGACGAGCTTCGGATCCATCCCGTCGAGCTTGGCCATGGGCGCGCCTCCACAGAGATATCGGCGCACTTCACGGTAGCCGGGGTGGCATCGGTAAAGAAGACCGATAGCCAGACGGCATCGATCGCCCTGATCAGAGCCGCGACGGCGTCTCACTATGCAAGACGCACGCCCGGATCGCGGTCACTCCTCGGTCGCGAGGTATCCCACGAGGCCGCGGATCTTGTCCACGGGGATCGCGCCCTTGCGCAGCACCCGGGGCACCGCGGTGGTCAGGTCGACGATCGTGGACGGCACGTTCTCGTCGCAGGGGCCGCCGTCGAGGTAGACGTCCACCGAGTCGCCGAGCTGCTCCTCGGCCTCGTCCACCGTGGTCGCCGGCGGGTTGCCGGCCCGGTTGGCGCTGGAGACCGCCATCGGGCCGGTCTCCTTGAGGAGGTCCAGCGCGACCGGGTGCAGCGGCATGCGGACGGCGACCGTTCCCTTGGTGTCGCCGAGGTCCCACGACAGCGACCGGTTGGCCCTGAGGATGAGCGTGAGCGGCCCGGGCCAGAAGGCGTCCACCAGGTCCTGCCCGTACGTCCCGAGGCTCTCCACGAGGGCGTTGGCGGCCCGCACGGTGCCCACGAGGACGGGCACGGGTATGTCCCTGCCCCGGCCCTTCGCCTCCAGCAGCGCGTTGACGGCGGAAGGGGTGAAGGCGTCGGCGCCGATCCCGTAGACGGTGTCGGTGGGAAGCACCACGAGCTCACCCCGCCGTACCGAGGAGGTCGCCTCGGCCAGTCCGGTCATCCGCTCAGTCTGGTCGGCACAGTCAAACCGTCGGCTCACGAAGCCATCCTTCCACGTGTCCCGCCCGGCTCCGCCGCCGCGTGGCCCCCGCCGGGCCGTCGGAGTCAGTCCTGGGTCAGCCGGGCCGTGACGAACCTGTCCCGGCCGGTCAGATCCTGGCGCAACCGCACATCGCGCCAGCCGTTCTCCTCGGCGAACAGCCAGTAGACGGCGTTGCCCTGCTGGTCGGCGTGCTCGACCACGGCGAACCCGCCCGGCCGCAGCAGCCGCCGCGCCGTGCGCTCGACGGCCCTCACCTCGTCCAGCCCGTCCTCCCCCGACCCGTACAGGGCCCGCGAGGGATCGTAGTCGCGCACCTCGGGGTCGCGCGGGATCGCTCCGGGCGGGATGTACGGCGGGTTGGAGATGACCAGGTCCACCTGGCCGTTCAGTTCCGGCAGGCAGTCGGCCAGATCCTCCGGATGCAGGGTGGTGCGGCCCTGGCCGTGTTCGAGGATGTTGCGCTTGGCCCAGCCGTACGCCACGGGGTCGATCTCGACGGCGTGCACCTGCGCCAGCGCGACCTCCTGCGCGATCGACAGTGCGATGGCCCCGGAACCGGTGCCGAGGTCGACCACGACGGGAGAGGCGACGTCCATCTCGCGCAGCCGGTCGATCGCCCAGCCGGCCACGACCTCGGTCTCCGGCCTGGGCACGAACACGCCCGGGCCCACCTCGAGAGAGAGGTAGCGGAAGTAGGCCCGGCCGGTGATGTGCTGCAGCGGCTCGCGAGCCTCGCGCCGGGCGACGCCCTCCCAGAACCGCGCGTCGAAGTCGGCGTCCTTGACCGTGTGCAGCATGCCGCGCGGGACGCCGTGCACGAAGGCCGCGATCTCCTCGGCGTCCGTGCGCGGTGACGGCACTCCCGCCTCGGCGAGCCGGGCGGTGGCGAGGGCGATTTCGTCGAGCAGGAAGGTCATGGTCTCTTACAGCACGGTCGTCGCGGCGTGGCCGGGGAATCGCCGGTCATGGGCGGACGGGCCGCCGGGACGGCCCACGGTCATTCGACGAACCACGTCCACCACCGCTTCTCCCATCGTCCCCTCATCAGGCTCGCCGCGGACTCACGAATGAGCGGCCAGCTTCTCCGCGAGTTCGGCGTCGAGCAAAGCCTGTATCACCGCGTCGAGATCGCCGTCCAGGACTTGGTCCAGGTTGTAGGCCTTGAAGCCCACGCGGTGATCGGAGATGCGGTTCTCCGGGAAGTTGTAGGTGCGGACGCGCTCGGAGCGGTCGACCGTGCGCACCTGCGACTTGCGCTCGGCCATCGCGGCCGCCTCGGCCTCCTCCTGCGCCATCGCGAGCAGCCGGGCGCGCAGGATGCGCAGCGCCGACTCCTTGTTCTGGAGCTGGCTCTTCTCGTTCTGGCAGGAGACGACCACGCCGGTCGGCAGGTGGGTGATCCGCACGGCCGAGTCGGTCGTGTTGACGCTCTGACCGCCGGGCCCGCTGGAGCGGAACACGTCGATACGCAGGTCGTTGGGGTCGATCTGGACGTCGACCTCCTCGGCCTCGGGATAGACGAGCACTCCGGCGGCGGAGGTGTGGATGCGGCCCTGCGACTCGGTCACCGGCACGCGCTGGACGCGGTGCACGCCGCCCTCGAACTTGAGCCGCGACCAGACGCCCTCCCTGCCCTTGATGGCGACGGTGACGTCCTTGTAGCCGCCGAGGTCGGAGTGCTGCGCGTCGATGATCTCGGTCTTGTAGCCGACCCGCTCGGCGTACCTGAGGTACATCCGCAGGAGGTCTCCGGCGAACAGGGCCGACTCCTGGCCGCCCTCGCCCGCCTTGATCTCCATGATGACGTCCTTGTCGTCGTTGGGGTCGCGCGGGACCAGGAGACGGGTGAGCTTCTCCTCCAGCACCGGGATGCGGCTCTCGAGCTCGGCCGCCTCCTCCGCGAACGCCGGGTCCTCCGCCGCCAGCTCGCGCGCGGCCGCGAGGTCCTGCCGTACGCCTTCGAGCTCCCGGTAGGTCGCGACGATCGGCGTGAGGACGGCGTAGCGCTTGCCGTACGTCCGCGCCTTGCTCTGGTCGGCGTGCACGGCGGGGTCGGCGAGCCGCAGTTCCAGATCCGCGTACTCACTCATGATCTCGTCGAGGTTCACCGCACGCTCCTTTGCTCAAGCTCCTCGGTAAAGGCCGTAATCACCAAGAACGCCGACCCGGAGACGCCCCAAGAGAGGGGCGCCCCCGAGCCGGCGTCCTGGAGGAGCTACTTGCTCTGGGCCTTCTTGCCGAAGCGCGCCTCGAAGCGCGCCACCCGGCCACCGGTGTCGAGGATCTTCTGCTTGCCCGTGTAGAAGGGGTGGCAGGCGGAGCAGACGTCGGCGTGGATCACGCCGTTCTTGGCGGTGCTACGCGTGGTGAAGGTGTTCCCGCAGGTGCAGGTCACCTGGGTGACCACGTACTCCGGGTGGATGTCGGGCTTCATGTCTCAGTCCTAACGCTAGGCGCGGTCGCCGGGTCGCTCCGTCTGATACGGCCTGGGCGCATCGGCACACCTGTGATGCGCGGCGCGGGAACCGGTACCGCTGCGGTTCGGCTACCAGTGTGCCAGATCCACCAACCATCCCAGGCCATGGGCTATTCCCGGGGCCGGCCACCGCGGCGGCCGGGGTCGGCGGACCGGCGGATCACGCCGACGCCCCGGACGGCGCGGCCGTCCGGGGCGTCGGTCGAAAGGGCGTCAGTCGCGGTCGTTGCTGACCGTGGTCTTCTGCACCTGGAGCAGGAACTCGGCGTTGGACTTGGTCTCCTTCATCTTCTCGAGAAGGAGCTCCAGCGCCTGCTGCATGTCGAGGGCGTGGAGGACGCGGCGGAGCTTCCAGACGATGGACAGCTCCTCCTTGGCCATGAGGATCTCCTCCTTGCGGGTGCCGGACGCGTCCACGTCCACCGCCGGGAAGATGCGCTTGTCCGCGAGCGACCGGTTGAGCTTGAGCTCCATGTTGCCGGTGCCCTTGAACTCCTCGAAGATGACCTCGTCCATCTTGGAGCCGGTCTCGACGAGAGCCGTGGCGAGGATCGTCAGCGAGCCGCCGTTCTCGATGTTGCGGGCGGCGCCGAAGAACCGCTTCGGCGGGTAGAGCGCGGTCGAGTCGACACCACCGGACAGGATGCGGCCGCTCGCGGGCGCCGCGAGGTTGTACGCGCGTCCGAGACGGGTGATCGAGTCGAGCAGGACGACGACGTCGTGGCCCAGCTCCACCAGGCGCTTGGCCCGCTCGATGGCGAGCTCGGCGACGGTGGTGTGGTCCTCGGCCGGGCGGTCGAAGGTCGAGTGGATGACCTCGCCCTTGACCGACCGCTGCATGTCGGTGACCTCTTCCGGACGCTCGTCCACGAGGACGACCATCAGGTGGCACTCGGGGTTGTTGCGCGTGATCGCGTTGGCGATCGCCTGGAGCACCATGGTCTTGCCGGCCTTGGGCGGCGACACGATCAGGCCGCGCTGGCCCTTGCCGATCGGCGAGACGAGGTCGATGATCCGCGTGGTCAGGACGTTCGGCTCGGTCTCCAGGCGCAGGCGCTCCTGCGGGTAGAGCGGCGTGAGCTTGTTGAAGTCGGGCCGCTGACGGGCCTGCTCCGGGTCCATGCCGTTGACGGTGTCGAGGCGGACGAGGGCGTTGAACTTCTCGCGCCGCTCGCCGTCCCTCGGCTGCCGGACGGCGCCGGTGATGACGTCGCCCTTACGCAGGCCGTTGCGGCGGATCTGGGCGAGCGAGACGTAGACGTCGTTCGAACCCGGAAGATAGCCGCTGGTCCGCACGAAGGCGTAGTTGTCGAGGATGTCCAGGATGCCGGCGATCGGGATCAGGACGTCGTCCTCGCCGATGACCGGCTCGTTGCCCTCGAAGCGGTCGCGCCCACGGCGGCCGCGCTCGCGGAAGCGGCCACGGCGCCCGCGGCCGTCCTCGCCCTGCTGGTCGCCCTTGCCGTCGGCGCGGCTGTCCGTACGGCTGTCGCCGCGCCCGTCGGAGCGGCCGTCACGGCCGTCACGCCCGTCGGCGCGGCTGTCGCCACGGTTGTCGCCGCGGCCCTGCTGGTCACGACGGCCCTGGCCGCCGTCTCCCGCGTCGGCGGCGCGCTGGTCACCGCGCTGGTCACCGCGGCCGTCGCGCTCGCGGCCCCTCTCGCCCCGCTCACCACGCGTGCGGCGCTCGCGGCGGTCGCCGCGCTCGGGCCGCTCGGCGCGGGTCTCGGACTGGGCGGCCTCGGCCTGCGGCTCCGCGACGGCGGCGACGCCGTTCTGCGCGGCCTCGGCGGCCACGGCGGGCGCGGCCTCGACCACGGGACGCTCCTCACGAGCCGCGACGACGGGCTCGGCGGCGGGCGTGGCGGGCGCGGCCTCGGGTGCGGGCGCCGCGGCGGCGCGGGAACGTTCCCGGCGGCCACGGGCAGGGCGCTCGACGACGGCGGGCGCTTCGGCGGCGGCCTTCGGCTCGGCCGCGGTCTCTCCCGATCCGCCCTGCTTCTCCTGGATGGCCGCGATGAGCTGGCTCTTGCGCATCCGTCCGGTCCCCGTGATGCCGAGGCTGGTCGCCAGGGCCTGAAGCTCGGGGAGCACCATGCCAGCCAGGCCGGTGCCGGAGCGACGTCGCGGACGGGCCGGGGCGGAAGTGGGGGTGTCGCCGGCGGCCTGGCCGTCGGAGAGGAGTTCGGTGGTGTCGCTCAACTAAGGGTCCTTCCCAGGGGTCGGGCGCCAGAATCGTGCGTCCAGGCGTCCCGGTGATGCGACCCGGCGGGACAGACCGGGTCGGGCTTCGCGAATCTCATGTGTCGACGACCCTCGGGATTCGCGAGCGGTAGGTGCCCGGGGGCGATCCCCCGGATTGCCGCCACCGACCAGATGTCTTGGTGGTTCGAACGCGCATGTCTCCGAGAACGCCGCCTCCGGCCACGCCACCCGAAGGTGTGCCGACTGGAGGAAACGGTTTCGGGGAAATCGCCCTGCCCGCGTCGAAGGACGCGAGGCGAAGTGCAGCGATGTGCGAATGACAAGCACGCACCCAACACGGGGGCACCTGGTGCGGCTATCAGCCTAACATCACCAGCGCGCACAGCTATTCCCTGAAGGTCGAAGAAGCATCAGCGTGTCTCGGGAAACCGAACGTACGCACCAAGCGGGTCGACGTTCATTGGCTGGATGTGCCAGTCATTACCCACTTCTGGCGCGATCAAATCCTTGGTGTCCCGTGTCGTCAACGCGAGAACCGTCGGACCGGCCCCCGAGACGACGGCGGGCACCCCGGCCTCGCGGAGCCGTCGCACCAGCTCAGCGGTGCGGGGCATCGCGGGAGCGCGGTACCTCTGGTGCAGGCGGTCTTCTGTGGCGGCGAGCAGGAGATCGGGTTCCGGTCTCTGCGTGAGCGCCGCGACGAGCAGAGCCGCCCGCCCCGCGTTGGCCGCCGCGTCCGAATGCGGTACGTCCTTCGGCAGCAGCCCCCGAGCCTCCTCCGTGGACAACCGGAAATCCGGGATCAACACCACCGGCCGGACGTCCTCGTGCGGAGTCAGTTTCACCATACTCGCCGTCCCCGACTGGTCGGTCCAGGCGATGGTGAGACCGCCCGCCAGGCACGGCGCCACGTTGTCGGGATGCCCCTCCAGCTCCGTGGCCAGCGCGAACACCTCGGCGTCCGGCAGATCCCCCGCGCCCCGCCCGCGTACGAGGGCGCGGGCCGCGAGGATGCCGGCGCAGATCGCCGCCGACGACGAGCCGAGCCCGCGCGCGTGCGGAATGCGGTTGCGGCAGCGCAGCGCGATGCCGTCCGGCTGGGCGAACCCCATGCGGTCGAACGTCGCGCGCATCGTCGTGACGACGAGGTGGCCCTCGCCCTCGTCCAGCTCACCGGCGCCCTGGCCCTCCACGAGGATCCGCACGCCGGGCGAGCCGGAGATCTCGGCCTCCACCTCGTCGTACAGGTCGAGCGCGAGGCCGAGGCTGTCGAAACCGGGGCCGAGGTTGGCGCTCGTCGCCGGCACGCGGACGACGACACCGTGACTGTCCGTCAATTCGTCACCTGAACCCTTTGATGGGCGGGAATGAGAGGGCCGGTCAGGCGAGTCCCAGCGCGGCCGCGGCGGCGTAGGCGTCGATCGGGATCGTCACGGGCGCCGGGGCGCCGGAGATGGCCCAGTCGGGGTCCTTCAGGCCGTTGCCGGTCACGGTGCACACGACCCGCTGCCCTGGCGTGAGCAGGCCCTGCTCGTGCGCCTGGAGCAGACCGGCGACGCTCGCGGCGGAGGCGAGCTCGACGAAGACGCCCTCCTCCTGCGCGAGCAGCTTGTACGCCGCGGCGATCTGGCGGTCGGTCACGGCCTGGATGTCGCCGCCGGACTCGTCGCGCGCGGCCTCGGCGAGCCGCCAGGAGGCGGGGTTGCCGATCCTGATCGCCGTGGCGATCGTCTGCGGATGCGTAACGGGGCTGCCGCCGACCAGCGGCGCCGCGCCGCTCGCCTGGAATCCCAGCATGCGCGGCCGCTTGGTGGCGACGCCGTCGTCGGCGTACTCCTTGTAGCCCATCCAGTAGGCCGAGATGTTGCCGGCGTTGCCGACGGGGATGCAGTGGACGTCGGGCGCGTCGCCGAGGGCGTCGACGACCTCGAAGGCCGCGGTCTTCTGGCCCTGCAGGCGGTGCGGGTTGACGGAGTTGACCAGCGCGATCGGGTAGGTCTCCGCGAGCTTCCTGGTCATCTCCAGGCAGTCGTCGAACGAGCCCTCGACCTGGAGCAGCCTGGCGCCGTGGACCAGGGCCTGGGCGAGCTTGCCCATCGCGATCTTCCCGCGCGGCACGAGGACGGCGCAGGTCAGTCCGGCCCGCACGGCGTAGGCGGCGGCCGAGGCGCTGGTGTTCCCGGTGGACGCGCAGATGACCGCCTGGGCGCCCTCCTCGACGGCCTTGCTGATCGCCACGGTCATGCCGCGATCCTTGAAGCTGCCGGTCGGGTTGAGGCCCTCGACCTTGAGATGGACGTCACAGCCCGTGATCTGGGACACCCGCCTGGCCGGGACGAGCGGCGTGCCGCCCTCGAGCAGGGTCACCACGGGCGTCGTCGTGGAGACCGGCAGACGGTCGCGGTACTCCTCGATCAGGCCACGCCAAGCCCTGAACATTGGTCGCTCCTCCCACGCGCGCATACGCGTGTCACCAGGGGTATCGGTCACCGAGTCTACGGCCAACCGTTTGACGTGCGGACTCCGTTGTCCACCAAATGGACATATTGGGCGTCACCTTAGGGAACCGTCAGTGGGTTTCGCTAGTGTGGACCAACCCTTTGACCATCGCTGTGAAGGACGAGGATTGGCCCACCTGACGGGCGTGGAGCCCCGGCCGAGGATTCGCCACAACGACTACTCTCCGCTCACGCCGCCGCCCATCGGCGGCTGGACGCCCACGCTCGGCGCGAGCGTCGTCATCCCCGCGCACGGCGGGCAGCACCGCCTCGAT
Source organism: Microbispora sp. NPDC046973 (assembly GCF_040644495.1). Taxonomy (NCBI): domain Bacteria; kingdom Bacillati; phylum Actinomycetota; class Actinomycetes; order Streptosporangiales; family Streptosporangiaceae; genus Microbispora; species Microbispora sp. NPDC046973. The sequence continues at coordinate 142,883 of NZ_JBEYWQ010000014.1, forward strand.
CTGACGCTCGCCGCGCTGGCCGCGCAGACCTATCCCGCGCACCTCACCGAGGTGATCGTGGTGGACGACCGCAGTGATCCTCCGCTGCGCCTGCCCGAACTGCGGCCCGACAACACCCGCGTCGTGGTCGTGCCGCCCGGCGGATGGGGCGCCGGGCACGCGATGAACGCCGGCATCGCGGCGGCCGAGGGCGAGATCGTGCAGCGTCTCGACGCCGACATGGTGATCTCGCGGGACCACCTGGAGGCGCTGTTCCGGTGGCATCACCTCACCGACTACCTCGTCACCATCGGCGGCAAGAAGTTCGCCGAGGAGCCGGCCCTCACCCCCGGGCAGGTGCACGAGGCCGTACGGCACGGCTCGCCCGAGGACCTGTTCGACCCGTCCGCCCTGGTGTCCAGCTCGACCGAGGAGACCATCCGCCGCCTCGACGGCCTGCGGGCCAGCAAGAACCCCTACCAGGTCTGCACCGGCCCGACGGTCTCCCTGCGGCGGGCCCTGCTGGAGGAGGTCCGGGGCTTCGATCCCGAGGTGGTGCGCGGCCAGGACACCGAGTTCGCCTACCGGCTCGCGCAGGCGGGGGCGGTGTTCGTTCCCGACGTGGAGGCCCGCGCCGTGCATCTCGGCCTGCCGGCCCAGCGCGGTGAACACGGCAAGTCGATCGTCCGGCTCGTCGAGGCCCACCTGGCGCACCGGGTCCCGCTCCGCCGCGACCTGCGCAAGGAGCCCGGCCGGCGCTGGCTCGTCCCGTACGTCGAGGTCGTCTTCGACGTGACCGGGGCGGACGAGCGGCGGATCGTCGCGGCGGTCGACGCGGTGCTGCGGGGCACGCTCACCGACGTCGTGGTGACGCTGGCCGGTCCCTGGTCGCCGCTCGAAGGCGGACGCAGGTGGGCGCCGGGGACCGAGGCGTTCGACCTCGCCCTGGTCAGGGCGGCGTTCGGGCACGACGCGCGGGTGCGGTTCGCGGAACGGGCGGCGCCGACCGCCGCGCCCGTCCCCTTCCGCTACACCGCGCCCGTCGACGCCCCTCCGGCTCCGGCGCTGCTGGAGCGGGCGGTCAAGGCGATGCTGGAGGAGCGCATCGGCATGCTGGTCCTGGACCTGCCCGGCGGGGGCACGGCCGCCCTGGAGCGGACCGAGGCCGTCGCGCGCGCCCGCAGGCTCGCCGCGCCGGGCGAGGACCCGGCCGATGTGATCGCCCAGACCCACGGCGTGCGGCACGCGGCGGCGAGCGAGTTCGAGGAGCTTCCCAGGACTCCGGCGAAACCGGCCGCGCCCGCCGCGGAGCAGACCGCCCGGAAACCGGCAACACCGCAGGCCGCCGTGAAACCGGCCGCGGCGCACGTCCCCGAGCCGGAGGCCGCACCGGCGCGCCGCCGCGGCCTGTTCCGCCGCTCCTGACCCGTCGGTGGCCGGCGGCGGCGCAGGGCGGTCAGGTCTTCTTGAACGTGAAGGGCCGGCTGAGGCCCCGGGCGATGCCACGCAGACCCCGGGCGCGGTGCAGCGCCGAGACCTGCCCGCGCAGCGCCGAGACCTGCCGCCGCAGGGTGCCGATCTCCCGGCGGAACTCGACGGCGGACTTGCGCCACCGCGTCGCCTCGTCGCGCCATCTGGTCACCTGTCCGCGCAGCCGTTCGACCTCCTTGGTCAGCCGCTCGACCTCGGCCTGCGCCTGCACCCGCTTGCGGTAGGCGGCGCGGGGATTGAGATAGGCCGGGGCCTCCTCGGCGGTCCGGAAGCCCGAGGTCTCGCCGTCGACCCAGTAGGTGCCGAACATCTCGTCCACGGCGTCGTCGAGGTCCTCGCCCTCCTCGGCGACGAGGGCGGCCCGGGAGAACGCCTCGGTGCGCTCCAGGCGGGCGGCGGTGACGCCTTCGGGGCCCTCGGCCAGGAGCACGCTCACCAGCCCGCGCTCCCGTCCGCGCAGCACGTCGAGCAGCCGGCCGAGGCTGTCCTCCTCGGGCACCCAGCCGGGCGGGATGCGCAGCCGGTACGGCGACCGGGTGTCGGACGCCGCCGTGGCCAGCCGCACCCGGCCCTCGTGGGTGTAGTGGGCCCGCAGCAGCACGAGATCGAGGCGCGGATCCTTGAGCGGGGCGCGCTGCTCGGGCGCGAGCTCGTCCCAGGGACCGGTCAGCACCACGGCGAGGTCGGTCACCGTGCCGGCCAGCACGCCGTCCACGGTCGCCCTGACGTCGTCGTACGATCCCGCGGTGGCGTCCACGAGGACCTCCACCTGCGGCACCTTCCACTGCCGCGAAGGATGGGTGCGCAGCCACCGGTAGCCGGGGACGCGGTCGGTGACCAGGGCGTGGCTGACCCGGCTGATCGGCGCGCTGTCGCGCATGCGCATGGACGGGCCCAGGTGGTAGGCCCTGGCCTGCGGGTCGGGGATGAAGACCGCGCCCGCCTGCGCCAGCCGGTAGCCCATCTCGGTGTCCTGGCCGAGGATCATGTCGGGGTCCATCGGCCCGGCCCGCTCGAACAGCCGGGCGGAGACCGACGACGCGCCGCCGATGTGGATGCTGAACGGCCGCGGCGACCGGGTCAGCCCGTCCGACCGCTGCACCAGGTCCTCGATCCAGGCGTGCGGCTCGGCCGGCTCGAAGAGGCTCGCCAGGTCCTCGGCTCCCGCGACGTCCGCGGGGCCGGGCAGCGGAGCGGTGGTGAAGCGCAGGTAGGAGGTGACCGACAGGTAGGGCGCGAGGTGGTGCCAGCGCATGTGCGCCTCCACCTCCTCCGGTTCGGGGACGACGTCGGAGTCCATCCAGTGGATGACGTCGCCCGTCGCGGCGGCCAGCCCGGTGTTGCGCGCCCTCGCCCGGCCCGGCGCCGCGCAGACCAGCAGCCGCGTGTCGCGGGGCCGGATCTCCGGAAGGCGCAGCGGCGGCTCGCTGCCGTTGTCGACCACGATCACTTCGAGCAGGTCGGCCGGGTACGTCTGCCTGGCCAGCCCGGCGAGCGTGAGGTCGAGCTTGGCCTGGTCGGCGTACGCGGGGATGACCACGCTGACCCGCAGGCGGGGCGTCCACGACGACCCGAGGGCGGGCGGCCGGAGGACGGTGTAGTCATTTCCCCTGATACGTAGCGTCATGGTGCTTCCACAATCACACTCGGGCGAAAGCCGCGCCATTGGTACGCGGCCACTCGCAGAAAGTGGGCAAGAGGAAGGTTCCAGGTGTGGTCGGCCCCGACCGATCGCCGCAGGACGTAGCCCAGGCCGTGGGTGCGGTAGACGCGGCCGCCGACCGCGTCGACCGCGCGCAGGAGGTGCGCGTCCTCCCCGCGGTCCAGCGGCCCGAAGCCGCCGGCCTGCTCGAAGATCTCGCGGCCGAGCAGGATCGTGCCGCCCGCCACGTGGTCGGCCCACACCTCGCTGCTGTAGTCGACGCGGCGGATCGTCGTGTGGAGGGGCTGGAGGTAGAAGAACTCCGGCGCGGTCCCGACCAGCTCCGCCCCGGAATAGGCCATGGCGAGCAGCAGGTCGGCCAGGTGCTCGGGGCCGTACCAGTCGTCGTCGTCCCATTTGGCGATGATGCCGGTCGACGCCCGTGCCGCCGCCGTGTTGAGCACCGTCCCGAGCGGCGCGTCCGGATCGGCCTCGACCACCGTTATCGGATGGGGGAACCGCTCGACCTCCTCGCGCACCCGCTCGGCGGGGAACCCGTGCAGGGCGACGATCGCCTCCAGACCGACGCCGCGCTGGCGGGCGAGCTGCCGCAGCGCGTGGCCGACGTAGTGGGGCCGCCGCGTGGCCATGACGACGGTCACCGGGGCGAGGCCGGTGCCGACGCCCGCGGCCCGCAGCGCGTGCCTGCGCAGGCGCACGCTGTGCTCCTCCCTGCGCAGGTCGGCGACCGAGTCGGGCCTGCCGTCGTCGGCCTCGGGGGTCCAGGCCGCGGCCAGGCCGGCGAGCACGGGATCGGCCTCACGCACCCACCCCGGCGGGTCGTGACAGGTGAGCGGCACCCCCGCGGCGGCCAGGCCGGCGACGGCGTGCAGCGCCTCGGCGGCGGGTTCCTCCGGCCACTGCACCCGAAGCCCGCGCAGCGGCCGGAGGGCGGCGACGTCGGCGGCCTGCAGGGGGACGGCCAGCGGCCGGTCTTCCACCGTCCACCGGTCGTCGCTCCAGGACAGCGTCGCGGTCTCCTCGGCGGGGCTGCGCGTGAAGCCGTACGGCGAGCACATGCCGGTCGTCACCGTCACGGTGTCCCTCCCGCGCGTCCGTTTTACAGGCTGGTGAACTTTTATCAGCCGAACCTTGTGAATCCCTGTGACCGTCGTGGTCGCCCTGACGACTCGCTGTGACCTGGCGCGGCAGGCGGGATCACGGGACGGGCGAAACGCCCCCGCCGACGATGTCGCCCATCGTCCTCACGTCGATCTTCTTGGCCTTCCGCTGCCGGGCCACCCAGTCGATGAAGGCGGCGAACTCCTTGGGCGCCGTCGCGTACTCGTCCCGCGGGCCGTTCTTGATCTCATGGAAGACGAAGGTCACCACGCCGGGGTCGTCCTCATGCTGGGCGCGGGTGACGAACTCACGCAGCGTGCGGGCCGTACGCGGCAGGCGGGTCTGGCTCGTGGCGCGTACGGCTGCGGGGTCCGCGGGCGGGATCGTCTCGGTGACCGGGCAGGCCTGGCAGCTGTCCGGCCGGTACAGGCCGTTGATGTCGCGCGCGCTGTTGTAGCCGCAGCTCATCGCGATCCGCTTGCCCGACTCGTCGAAGGCGCCGAACGGATAGGCGAACGAGCGCACGGCGAAGCCCAGCTTCAGCAGCGCCCGCCTGTCGTCGCAGATCTCCGTCTGCTGCGCGGCGTCGAACAGCTCCGGCAGATGCGGATGGTGGAGGGTGTGGCCGCCGATCTCGTGGCCCTCCTTCGCGATGGCCCGCAGCGCTGCCACGCTCAGGAAGCCGCGCCTGCCGAGGCGGCCGCTGTTGATGTAGAAGGTGCCCTTGAGGCCGCGCCTGCTCAGCATCCTGGCGACGGCGAGATGGTCGGCCGTGCCGTCGTCGAAGGTGAGGACCACGGTCGGCACCCCGGCCGCCCGCGCTCCCTGATGTGTCGTGTGCGCGGGGGCCGCTGCCGCGGCCGGGTGCTGGAGTCCCGCGATCGACGCCGCGGTTAGGAGACAGGCCGGCAGAAGTCTCTTCACCGTAAGTCGCATGGAGAGAAACTTTACTCACAATTGGCAATTACTCTTGCGCGTGATGTCCAACCGTAATGAAACGGTCCACAGCTCTCAGCCCTTGCCGCGGACGCGCTCGAACAGCGCGACGGTCAGTCCCGGCAGTTCCGCGGAGTGCCAGGCCGTCGAGAGGCGGTATCCGGCCGCGCGGACGGCGGCCACCTTGGGGATCTTCTTGCCCGTCAGCCCGGCCTGCTTCGTCCCCCGCCAGACCACCCAGACCCGGCGGCGCCCGGCCAGGGCCTCGGCGAGGTCGTCCCGCTCCGCGTACTCGAAGCCCGGGCCCGGTCCGCTGAGGAGCACGTCCTCGGGAAGTCCCTCGCGGCCGTAGTAGACGAAGCCGGTGCGCAGCCGGCTCTGGCCGTACACGATCGCGTCGCCGGGGCGCTCCCGGGCCCGGATCACCCCGACCGCGCCGGGGAAGTCGTCGTAGTGGCCGTTGCGCTGCCGGTAGTCGGCCTGCGCGGGCAGCCCCAGCAGCGCGACGGCGAGGACGACGGGCGTGCAGACCAGCGCGAAGGGGAGGGGGGCCAGGCGGACCGAGGCCAGGGCCACGCCTCCCGCCAGGGCCAGGGCGGGCGCCGTGACGAACACATAACGGTCCACATAAGCCGGGGTCACCAGCGCGTCGATCACGAGAAGCAACACGGGCGGGAGGACGAGCCAGCCGCCGGCGAGGACGCCCCAGGGGACCGACCTGCGCAGCAGGATCACCACTCCCACGACGGCGAGGGCGAACAGCGGCGGCCCGGCGAGGTCGGAGCCCGCCGCGTGCTTGGGGAACTTCAGCAGCACGTCGGGCCCGTGCGGCTGGATCCAGCTGATCGCGTGGCGCTCGCCCCAGCCCACCAGGGCGAGGACCGCGAGGGGGACGCACCCCACCACCGTCGCGGGGACGATCCTGGTCAGGAACGTACGGCGGGGCAGGACGAGCAGCGCGGCCAGGAACTGGGCCGGGAGCACCAGGACCGAGAACAGGTGCGTGCAGCCGAGCAGCGCCACCGACGCCGCGTACCAGCGGATCCGGGCGCCTGTGGGCGCCTCGGCCACCCGGTGCAGCGCCCAGGCGGAGACGACGGCCGCCGCCGCCGCGAACGCGTACGGCCGGGCGTTGGCGCCGTGATAGGACACCGACGGCAGCACGGCGAACAGCGCCGCGGCCAGCACGCCCGCCCGAGGACCGGCCAGCCGGCGGCCGAGGTCGGCCAGGAAGCCCGCCGCCACGCCGGCCGCGAGGGCCGAGGGCAGGCGCAGCCACCACTCGGCCTCCCCCAGCCATGACCAGACGTGGATGAGCAGGTAGTAGGGCAGGAAGTGGCCGTCGATCTGCTGGACGAGTCCCCACAGCCCGCTCAGCGGCCGGGCCACCGCGGCGCTGTAGGTCGCCACCTCGTCGGCCGACAGCGACGCCGTGGTGCCGGAGACGGCGACACAGGTGGCCAGCAGGCCCGCGAGCAGCGGCGTCCAGCGGGGCCAGTCCTTCCTTTCGGCGCCCGTCCCCTGGCCGGACGTCCGGACCGCCTCGCCCGTAACCACGCTTCCCCCTACAGAACTGATCATCTCGGCGACATCAAGGACATCGAACACGCACGGACACGCGGATCGGCGGGCCGTTATCCGATCGAGTCGTTGCCCCGCCGGTCTCCCGAAGCCATCCGTTCCGGACATGCCGGGCTCCACCGTACGAGATCTCAGCGGGGACTCCCCGCGAAACTGTTTGATTGTTATAGTGACACTCAAACAGTTTGGGAGGTGGCTCGTGTACGACTCCCCCCAGTACGACGCCGGGCGACCCGGCCGGCCGCGCCGCCTGGTCCTGACCGTCCTGCCACCGCTTCTCGCCCTCCTCTTTCTCCTCCTGCTCTTCGCCGTCTTCCGGGACCGGCTGCCCGCCCGGGCCTACGTCTCCGATTGGGAGCCGCGGTACGCGCCTGGATGGGGTCAGTGGCTGAGGTCGGCCGCCCTCTCCGCGGGAGCCTTCGAGGTGGTGTTCCTCGCCGCGTTCACGCGCTACTGGCGCTGGCCCGGGTTGCAGCGCTGGTTGGTCGCGTGTTCCCTCGCCACGAGCGTCTCGATGGCGGCGGGGAACGGTGTCGCGGTGACGGCACTGATCGACTCCGCGGGGCCCACGGCCCTGCCGGCGTGGCAGGCTCCGGCCGAAATCGCCCTCACCCTTCTCGGAGGCGTCGCGGGCTGGTGGCTGGCGGGTCCCCTGCCGCCCTCCCCCGGCGCGCGCACCGCACCGCCCCGGGGAGTGCCCTTGCTGCCGCTCGCGCCGGCCCAGCGGGCCGTCTACGCCGTGTCCGCCTGGTATCCACGCTCGCTCCTGCAGGGGGCGGCGATGCTCGCCTTCGGCTGGTTCGGGCTCTTCAATCTGTCACGCTCCTGGCAGGGGACGGTGCTGATGGGGCTGATGGGGCTCATCGCGGTCCTCTCGGCGCGCACCCGGCTCCGCATCGACGGCAGCGGCGTCGAGGTCAGCCTGCCGGGGCTCGGCGGCCTGCGGCGGGTCGTGCCGTACGACACGGTGCTCTTCGCCTCGGTGCGGCCGGAGGCGTCCGGCAGGGGGCTCGGCATGATCGGAAGCAGCAAGGGGTGGGGATACGTGAGCGGCCGTGGGCCTGTGCTGGCGCTGCGGCTCACGGACGGGCGGGAGTTCCTGTACTCGACCCGCGACGCCGAGGCGGCCGCCGCGCTGGTCAACGCGTCCCTCGTCCGCGCCAGGGGAGCCGCCGAGTGCTGATCGTCGTCGACCCGTCCTCCGCTCAGCCCCTGGCCGACCAGGTGGCGGCCTCGGTGCGCGCGGCGGTCGCCAGGGGCGCGGCGGTCCCCGGCGACAAGCTGCCGTCGGCTCGGGCCGTCGCGGCGGCGCTCGGCATCAACCTGCACACCGTGCTGCGCGGCTACCAGCAGCTGCGCGACGAGGGCCTGGTCGAGCTGCGCCGGGGCCGCGCCGCGACGATCACCGATCTCGCGGCCGAGGGCGGCCTCCTGCGCCTGCGCGAGGCCGCCGAGGAGTTCGCCGGGGCCGTGCGGCACCTCGGGGCCTCAGAGGAGGAGGCCCTCGACGCGGTCCGCAGAGCCCTGGCCGAACGCTGATCCGCCCCTCGCCCAGGAGCTGTGGTCCTCGTACGGGTCAGGCGGCTTCGCCGTCCAGGGGGCGGCGGCGGAACCGGCGCAGGTTCACGACCAGGAGGACCGCGGCGGCGAGGGCCGTGGCGGCGCAGGCGGCGAGGACCGGCAGGCTGGGGTCGCGCTCCGCCGCCGCCCGCTCTCCGGCCGCGGGGAAGGTGATCGTCCCGGTGGCCGTACGGCTGACGCGGCCGCTGCGCAGGGTGAGCCGGAACCTCCAGGGCCCGGCGGGCAGGTCGTCGCCCAGCAGCACGGTCACCTGACCGTGGCCGCCGGGAGGCAGGGTGGTGGCGCGGGTGCTGCGGAACGGCCCGGCGCTGAGCGCGCTCGGCCCCTCCGACAGCCGCACCTCGGCCTCCAGGTCGACGGCGCGCTCCCCCGTGTTGCCGACCTGGGCCGAAAGCCGCGGCCGCCCGTCGTCGGCGCGCCCGGCCGTCACCTCGCCGATCCTGAAGGTCGTCGGCGGTTCGCCGCCCGGGCCCACGTCCAGGTAGGTGCGGACGCCGACCCGGTTGACGAGCGCGATGTTGCCCGACGGGCCGGGCGAGGCCGAGGAGATCTCCGCCCAGATGACGGCGTAGCGCTCTCCCCTGGAAGCCGTGGGCGGCACCGCGACGGTGGCCGTCACCGGGACGTGGCCGTGTGGCGGCAGGTCCACCGACGTCCGGTCGAGCGTGATCCACGAGGTCAGCTCGTTGGCGGTGCGCGCGGGGGCGAACGTGAAGCCGTCGTCGCCGATCCGGGCCGCGGCGGGATACACGTTCACGTGCTGCCGCTCCGACGAGGTGCTGAAGACCTCGAGACGCCGGGTGAACGTGGTGCCGGGATTCACGTGGTCGACGATGAACGCGTGCGCGCGCGGGTCGTCAAGACGGTTCTCGGGGATCTCCAGCAGCCGGATGCCGAACCTCTCCGGGCGCTGCCGCTGCTCGTCGCCGGCGGCCGCCGCCGACGCGACGACCGCCGCGTGCAGCACGATCGCGATCAGTCCTGCGACGATGATCCTCGGGGTTGGGCGGTCAGGCAACGGAGTGGTTCACCGTGCCGGTGTAGGTGCCCGCCACCGCCTGGGCGGGGACGTTGACGACGATGGTCGGGTTCCACGTGGCGGAGTTGACGCCGGAGCCGCTCACCTTCCTGAACGCGGTGCGCGACACGTTCAGCGACTCGGCGTCCCCGGCGGTCGCCTGTCCCGGACTGAAGTCGGCGGGGACACCGCCGGTGTACGTCCCGGTGCCCGACCAGTAGAGAACCGCGGTGTCGGGCACGGTCTCCGCAGGGGTGCCGCCGCCGGTGGTGAAGCCGCCCGCGGCGGCCGACACCGTGGCCACCCACGTCGCGGCGAGCGCGGCGCGCTGGTCGGACACCGTGACCGGCCCCAGCGTGCCGCTGATCTGACCTCCCGGCGCGCCGCTGCCGATGTTCACCGGACCGTCGGGCACGGTGATCGTCAGGCCGTCGGGGGCGTTGACGGTGAAGGTGACCGTCGTGGGACAGGTGGTCGACGCCGGGCAGGTGGCCGCCCCGGCGGGTGACGCCGTCGACGTCACCGTCAGCGCCGTCATCAGCGCCAGTCCTGCGATGCCGGCCGACGGCGCGGCGACACTCCTCTTGCCCATCTGCCGATCTCCTCCGTCGATGCGACCGCCCCGTCCGGGCCGCGGTCGGTGACATCCTGGCCGGTCCGGGGCGCACGGCAGGGTTCTTCCGTCGGCGTCTGGAGACCTTTTGTGATCAGATGACGACCGGCGGGGACGCGCGGCCCGACGTCCACGGTTACGGCTGATCACGGCGCGGCGACGGCAAGAGGCCGCCCGGGTGCCCTACCCTGCCGTGGGTCGTTCACAGGCGAGATCGGCCGCGTGGCTGCGGAACGACGGCACGGTGACGAGGAAGGCCTTACATGCGGCAGGTCGGTGTAGGCGTGATCGTGACGGCGACGCTGGCCGCGTCGATCGCTGCGCCGGCCGCGCTGCCCGCCTCGCTGTCCGCCGTGCCCGGCCTCGCCCCTGCGGCGCAGGCCGACACGGGAACGGCGCTGGTCCCCCTGCGGGCCGAAGCGCTGACGATCACCGCCGCAGCAGCAGGGACTCCCAGGTCGAGCACCCGGGAGTCCCCTCAGACAGAGCCGTCGCGGCGTCAGGGCGTGTCGTCGCCCTCGACCCGCATGACGCTCGCGACCGCGCGCACGATGTTCAGGTCGCGCAGGTCCTTGATCGTGCCCGACAGGGCGGCGTCGCTGGCCCGGTGGGTCACCAGCACGAGCTGGGCGTCGTCGCCACGGCCCTCCTGCCGCACGGTCTGGATCGACACGTCGTGGCTCGCGAAGATCTCGGCCACCCGGGCGAGCACACCGGGCTTGTCCGCGACGTCGAGCGACACGTGGTAGCGGGTGACGCTGTCGCCCATCGGGTGGACCTTGAGGTCGGCGTACGTCGACTCCTCCGACCCGCGGGTCCCGGCGAGGCGGTTGCGGGCCACGGCGACGATGTCGCCCAGCACGGCGCTGGCGGTGGGCGCGCCGCCCGCGCCCGCGCCGTAGAACATCAGCCGCCCGGCCGACTCGGCCTCCACGAACACGGCGTTGTACGCCTCGCGCACACCTGCCAAAGGGTGCGACCTCGGGATCATGGCGGGGTGCACCCGGACGCCGACCGACCGGCCGTCGTCTGAGCGGGCGCAGATGGCCAGGAGCTTGATGACGTACCCCATGCCCTTGGCCGAGGCGACGTCGGCCGCGGTGATCTCCGTGATGCCCTCGCGGTGCACGTCGGCGGCCGTCACCCGGCTGTGGAAGGCGATGCCGGCCAGGATCGCCGCCTTGGCGGCGGCGTCGAAGCCCTCGACGTCGGCCGTGGGGTCGGCCTCGGCGTACCCGAGCGCCTGGGCCTCCTCCAGCGCGTCGTTGAACGAGGCGCCCGTGGAGTCCATCTTGTCGAGGATGTAGTTGGTGGTGCCGTTGACGATGCCCAGCACGCGGCGCACCCGGTCGCCGGCCAGCGACTCGCGCAGCGGGCGCAGCAGCGGGATCGCCCCGGCGACACTCGCCTCGAAGTACAGGTCGGCGCCGTTCTCGCGGGCGGCCCGGTGGATCGTCGCGCCGTCCTCGGCCAGCAGCGCCTTGTTGGCGCTCACCACGGACTTGCCGTGCGCCATCGCGGCGAGGATCAGCGACCTGGCGGGCTCGATGCCGCCGATCACCTCGACGACGATGTCGACGTCGTCGCGGGTGACCAGGGCCTCCGCGTCGGTCGTGAGCAGGGCGGGGTCCACGTCGGTGTCCCGCTTGCGCCCCATCCTGCGTACGGCGACGCCGGCCAGCTCCAGAGGGGCGCCGACACGGGCGGCCAGGTCGTCGGCCTGACCCTGGAGCAGACGCACCACCTGCGACCCGACGACGCCGCAGCCCAGCAGCGCGACCCTGAGCGCCGGTTTGGCTTTACTCACGACCCCTCCTCGCTTCGCCGCCGGACTGTCCGGGACGGCCGGTCACAGCTGCCCCCTGAGCAGGTCGTCCTCGGTCTCTCTGCGGATGATGACCCGCGCCTGGCCGTTGGACACCGCGACGACGGCGGGCTTGGGCAGATAGTTGTAGTTGTTGGCCAGCGACCGGCAGTAGGCGCCCGTGCCGGCGACGGCGATCAGGTCGCCGGGGGCCAGGTCGCCCGGCAGGTACAGGTCGCGCACGACCATGTCGCCGCTCTCGCAGTGCTTGCCGACCAGGCGCGACAGCATCGGCGCCGCCTGGCTCACGCGGGACGCGAGCACGGCGGTGTACTCGGCGCCGTACAGGGCCGTGCGGATGTTGTCGCTCATGCCGCCGTCCACGCTCACGTAGGTGCGCAGGCCCTCCACGTCCTTGACCGTGCCGGCCTCGTAAAGGGTCACGCCGGACACTCCGGCGATCGAGCGGCCCGGCTCGACCGTGAGGCGCGGCACCGGCAGTCCGGCCGACTCGCACACCTTCGTGACGATCTCCCGCAGGCCGTCCGCGATGACCTTGACGTCCAGGGAGTCGTCGCCCACCACGTAGGGGATGCCGTATCCGCCGCCGAGGTCCAGCTCGGGGAGCACCACGTCGTGCTCCTCCTTGATCTCGACCAGCAGCCGGGCCAGGCGGCGGGCCGCGACCTCGAAACCGCCGGTGTCGGTGATCTGCGACCCGATGTGGGAGTGCAGGCCGACCAGTTCGAGCTGCGGCAGCGCGAGGATGCGCCGCACCGCCTCGGCGGCGGCGCCGCTGCTCAGCGACAGGCCGAACTTCTGGTCGTCGTGAGCGGTCGCGATGAACTCGTGGGTGTGGGCCTCGACGCCCACGGTCACCCGGATCATCACCTTCGGCCGCACGCCGTGCTCGTCGGCGAGGAAGCCGAGGCGGGCGATCTCCTCGTACGAGTCGACCACGATGTGGCCCACGCCGGCCTGGACGGCCTTCTCCAGCTCGGCGAGCGACTTGTTGTTGCCGTGCATCGTGATCCGCTCGGGCGGGAAGCCCACGCTGAGCGCCACGGCGAGCTCACCGGCGCTGCACACGTCGAGGCCGAGGCCCTCCTGGTCGATCCAGCGGGCGACCTCGCGGCACAGGAACGCCTTGGCGGCGTAGTGGACCTCGCCGTCGTGGAAGGCGGACCGGTACTCGCGGCAGCGTGAGCGGAAGTCCTCCTCGTCGACGACGTACAGAGGCGTGCCGAACTCCTTCGCCAGGTCGCGCACGTCGATTCCGCCGATCGTGACGGCGCCGTCGGCCCGGCCGGACGTTCGCGGCCAAATGGCCGGTTCGAGCGCGTTGAGATCCGCGGGCACGTGATGCGGACGCTCCTCGGGCAGTCCGGCGGTCACGGCGACGATCGTTGAGGCGGCGTGCAGGTCGCCGGCAGGATGGGCGAATCGACTCACCCGAACGAGGCTAGCCGACCCGGCGATTCACTCGCGCCCGCTGTTCACCCTGCGAGACGGCCTCGACGGAAGATATTCACATCCCCAGGTCATCGGCGACAGCACTTTCAGCCAGCCGCTGGTTTTGTTCAGATTTTGCCGGGTGGGGCGACACCGAGCTCCGCCAGTCCCTCGCCGAGCACCCTGCGTACCGCGTCCCCCATCCGCACCCGGGCCGCGTGGACCTCCGACGGCGGCTCGTCGCCTCTGGGGATCGGGGACGCGCGCTCGACGGCGGTGTGGTAGACCTCGGCCAGCCGTTCGAGATATGCCGCCCACCCCGGATCCCGGCTGTCCCTCCTGCTCGGCAGCTCGGCCAGCACCCGCAGCACGGCCCGGTCGAACGGCCCGTCGAGGAGCTCGAGCCGCGCCACCGCATCGACGCTCACGCCGAGCTCGCGTGCCCACCGCCGCACGGCGCCCGCCCGCACGTACGCGTACCGGACGGCGAAACCCGGGTTGTCCCAGGTGCGCGGGAAATCGGGCCATGGTGCCGCGGCACCCCTCGCCGGCGCAGACACGGTGAGCGGCAGGGCCAGCACGTCATCGACGATCTCTCCCGGCACGGCGACGCCGATGACGAGGAAGCCGTTCGGGCGCACGTCCACGCGCCGCACCCCCGGCACCGCGCGCAGCCGAGCGGCCAGCCGCTCCGCCGCCTCGGCCGGGGGCTCCGCCGTCGCCCGCAGCGCGGCGGTGGAGGCGAACAGCGCCTCCCGCTCCCACGACCCCTGCGGCACGGGCGGCGCGCCGAGCACGGCGCGCAGCGCCTCCATGATCATGGCGAGGCCGGGGCGTCCTTGGGCGCGGCGGTCAGCGTGAGGCACCCGGAAATCGCGGCGAACGCCTCTCGCAGGCACGCGGCCAGATCCGCGGCCCCGGGCTCGCCCGGCATGGACGTCCAGGACTCCAGAGCGGCGTGCCAGGCGGCGATGAGCATGTCGAGCACGAGTCTCGCCCGCAGGTCGTCCGCGCCGCCCAGATCGAAACGGCGGCGCAGGATCGCGAGCGCCTCACGGGTGGTGCGGTCGCAGAAGTGCAGGCCGTACGCCCCCACCGAGGGAATCCGCGCGGCCAGCCGCTCGCCGAGCCGGACCTGGCGCGCCCATCCGTCGTCGGTCATCCGGCCGACGGCGGCGAGCAGGCAGTCCTGCGCCAGCTCGATGACGGGGCGCCCGGCGCCGGGCTCGCACCGCTCCAGTTCGTCGAGGAACGCCGCCCACATGTCCTGGGCGGGCGTCAGCGCGACGTCTTCCTTGCTGCCGAAGTTGCGGAAGAAGGTGCGCTTGGAGACCTCCACGGCCGCGCACAGGTCGTCGAGGGTCGTCGCCTCGAAACCCCGCTCGGTGAACAGTTCCAGGGCCGCGTCGACCAGCGCCCGGCGGGTGCGCAGCTTCTTGCGCTCACGCAGCGGGAGCTCGTCGGCCGGAACGGCGGTGGTGGTCATCGCGGCCAGTCTAGCCTCGCCGCAAAGTGCCGCTTGAGGGCAAATGTCACCGAGTGGCATAGTGAGGGGCCGCAGCGATTCTGCCACCGAGTGGCACTTTCTCGAAGGGACGACTCATGCGCGCTCTGCTCGTCGACAGGTCCGCGCCCGCCGGCCTACGGCTCGGCGAGGCTCCGGACCCCGAGCCCGCCCCGCATCAGGCGCTCGTCCGGGTGACCGCGACCTCGCTCAACTACGGCGAGGTCAGGTTCGGCATCGAGAACGCCCCCGACGGCGCCATACCGGGATGGGACGCGGCCGGGGTGGTCGAACGGGCCGCCGCCGACGGGTCCGGCCCCGCCGCGGGAACCCCCGTGGTGACGCTCGGCGCCGACGGCGCGTGGGCGGAGTACCGGGCCGTGGACACCTCTCACATCGGCACGCTTCCGGCGAACGCCGACCTCGGCGCGATCAGCACGATCCCGGTGGCCGCCGGCAGCGCGCTGCGCGCCCTGCACCGGCTCGGCCCCGTCCTCGGCAGGAGGGTGCTGGTCACCGGCGCCACCGGCGGGGTCGGCAGGTACGCCGTGCAACTGGCCCGGCTCGGCGGGGCCCACGTGATCGCGTCCACCGGCGATCCCGGGGCGCACGGCGACGGCCTGCGGGCGCTCGGCGCGCACGAGGTGGTCGACCGGCCGTCCGCCCTCGGCGACCCGGTGCACGGCGTGCTCGACATGGTGGGCGGGCCCACCCTCGTGGAGGCGTACGACAGGCTGGCCGAGGGCGGCACCCTGGTGGCCGTGGGACATGTGACCGGCGAGCCGGAGACCTTCCCGTTCGGCGCGTTCTTCGGCGACCAGGCCCGTCATGACCGTTCGGTGGTCACGTTCTTCCTGCTCGCCTGCGGCGGGCTCGCTCCCGACCTCACCTGGCTCGCCGGGCAGGTCGCGTCCGGCCGTCTCGATCCGGGGATCTCCTGGCGCGGCGGCTGGGAGAAGGCGCAGGAGGCGGTGGCGCTCCTGCTCGGCCGCCGCCTCCACGGCAAGGCCGTGCTCGACCTCGGGTGAGGCCGGTGGGCTAGAACAGGGCGAGAGGCTCGGCCGGGACGTAGCCCTCCAGGCGCGCCGAGCCGAGCAGCGAGCCCTCCGCCGAGTCGCGGACGCAGACGTAGGAGTAGCGGTCGGCCGAGTAGACCCGCACCCCGTCCGTACGGCACTGCCGCATCAGGACCTCGCCCCACTCCTCGGAGACGTCGGCGAAGCCGAGGTCGGTGAGGATCTGACGGCGGGCCAGGACGGTGCCGCCGGCCACCTCGGGCAGGAACCGGTGCTCGGCCCCCGGCTGGCGCAGCAGGGTGGCGCCGGTCCCCGGCAGATGGGCGTAGAACGACGCCTTCCCCAGCACCTCGGCGTCGGTGGAGGCGAAGTGCCGGACGAGGTCGGCCAGGTAGTGCTCGCCGTACAGGTCCCTCGCGTCGAGCACGGCCACGTAGTCGCCCTCGGCGAGCCTGACCGCGCGGTCGAGCGCGGCGCCCCGCGTGATCGGCTCCTGGGTGGCCCGGACGACGACGTCGAGGTCCGGGCACGCCTGGCGGACCGTCTTGTCCACCAGACCCGCGTCCAGGCCGTCCGCCACGATCACGATCTGGCCGGGCCGTTCGACCTGACGGGTGACCTGGGCGAGCAGACGGTCCAGCTCCGCCGGGTCGGAGACGGCGGTGATCGCCGTGATCACGCCGCTGTTGCGCACGCTCGGCACGCCGAGGGTGTCGAGGATCGGGTCGAGCAGCGGGGTGACGCTGGTGCGGGCCCGCCAGGCGAGGTGGGCCTCCCTGTCCAGGTGTCCGGCGTCCGCCATGAGGATCTCGGCCGCCGCGAGGATCTCCTCGCCCTTGGCCCCGGCCCGCACCTGGAGCACCGGGGTGCCGCAGGCCGCCACCTCCCCTATCACCCGCGGCTCGGCGTCGGCGCCCGCGATCACCAGGGCCGGCTGCCGGTAGGCCGTCAGCACGTCGTCGTACGGCGTGGGGTCGTCGTCCTGCCCGGCCAGCGACTGCCAGGCCGCGCCGCCCGCCGGAGGGGTGACCGTGCCGAGAGTGACGATCTCCCCGGTCCTGCCGCCCTCGGCGGGAATGGGGTTGTGCACGCGGGGCTGGATCGCGTGCGGAAGCACGCCGACCCGGTCATGCCGCAGCGCCGAGCGCCACTCGCGGGCCCGGGCCTCGGTGGTCGCCAGCACGTACTCGAAGTGCTCGGCCGCCGGCACCGCCCGCGACACCGCGCCGCCGGAGTGCCAGAACACCGTCTTGACCCCCCGCTTGTGGCAGGCCGCCACCAGGTCGCGCAGCGCGCGCGTCTCCCCGGCCAGCGCCTCCAGCCAGCGCCCGCCGTTGCCCTGCCGGGGGCCGGGCCGTACGGACTCGACGAACAGCACGTGCGGCCGCTGCTGGTCGAGCATGGCCTCCCAGTTGTCCGGGCCGAAGTTGGTCACCAGCCGCCACTCGTAGCGCAGCAGCGCCTCGGTCTGCCGGTCCACGATCGCGGCGACCGTCATGTACGGCCGGGCCGTCGGCCCCTTGGGGACCACGAACGACTCGGCGAGCGGCGCGGAGACCTGCGGGGCCTTGGGCTCGGGCGCGGCGGGGGCCGCCTTCACCTCGGGCACGGCGGGGATCTCGGGCTTGAAGTCCGAGCGCTTGGGCGCGGGGCGCTTCCTGACCGGCGCCTTGAGCGTCCTGGCCACCGTGCCGGGCTTCTTGCTGTGGATCGCGTCGCCGAGCTTGATCCACCGGCTCTCCTGGAGCGAGGCGAGCTTCCAGTTGGCGACCTCGGTCTGGTACTTCTGCTCGGCGAGCTGCTTGGCGAGCTGGGCGTTCTGCCGCTCGGCCGTCTTCAGCCGCGCCTCGGCCTCACGCATCCTGGTCAGGGCCTCGGCCTCCGAGCGCGCGACCTCCTCCAGCCGCCGCTGGTAGTCGCCGATCAGCCGGGCGAGCTCCGCCGCGCCGGAGGCCCGCTCCACCGCCTCCGCCAGCGCCTGCCGCAGCGCCGCCGGGTCGCTCCGCTCGGGCTGTCCGGCTGCCGGCTCGCTTACCTCGCTCATAGGGGGTGACTCCGCGGTAGACCTTCAGGACCAGAGTCACAATATTCGCAGAACGCCCTGATCGCTCTCAGGCAGAGCCGAGACCTCGTTCGCCACATCCCCCGCGGCCGACACTCCGGCCACTCCGCGACCAACCAGCACGAACCTCACGGCCAAACGACGACGACACCAGCGGCTAACCGGGCCGGCTCCTTTTGAGCGGGGCGGCCGGGAGGTCCGTAGACTCGGCTGCGGTTCAAGGGAGGGCAAACCGTGCGCAAGGGTGAGTGGCCGCGATTCCAGGCCAGGTCGTACGTCTGCGGGGCCGTCGGGCCCTTCGAGCAGGCAACGCTCGACCTGCTGGCACGGTCGGGGCCGGCCGTCCAGGCGGTGCACACCGCTCCGGAGGCCGCACTGCTCGCCTCGGCTCCGCTGACGCCGTACGCCACGGGAGCCCGGGCGACCGCGTACGCGTGGGGCGGCCGCACGCCGCAGACCGGGGGCGAGCCCCGGGCGAACGCGTGGCTGCGGGTCGCGGAGACGTACGAGACCCCGGGCCTGGTGGACGAGCCGGAGACGGTGAGCCTGCACACGGGCGGTCTCGGCCTGGCCGACGTCTACTACCTCCAGGACGGCGACGCCGTCTACTTCTCCTCGCTGATCGAGCCGCTCCTCGCGCTGGCCCGGCGGCCCTACGAGGTGAACTGGGAGGCGTGGGCGGCGATCCTCACGCTCACCTACCCGCTCCTTGAGGACACGCCGTACCGCCAGATCCGGCGCCTGCCCGGCGCGACCGCGCTGACCTGGTCGCGGCGCGAGCGCAGGCTGCGGGTCGACCGGCGGGCCCCGCGCTGGGTGCGGGAGGAGCCGGTGGACCGGGGCGTGACGGGCGGCGACCTGGTCGCGCTGCTGCACGACGCGCTCAAGCCGTACGAGCGGGTGCTGGTGCCGGTGAGCGGCGGCTACGACTCGCGGCTGCTGGCCAGCGTGGCGGTGGCCAGGAAGATGGACGTCGAGTCGTGGACCACCAGCCCCGACGACGGGCTGGACAACGACATCGACTTCGCCCGCTACATCACCCGCGAGCTGGGCATCCCCCACCGGATCATGCCGCAGGACCCGGCCGCCTACCCGCAGGAGGCGCTGTGGGCGGCCCGCCGCCTGGAGTTCCTCACCAGCCACCACGCGTGGTACTCCCCCTTCGCCCGGGAGGTGCACGGCGCGGGCCGGGCGCTGGTGGACGGCCTGGCGGGCGGCCCGCTGATGAAGAACTTCCTGATCACGGCGGACGCCGTCGGCGCGGGGACTGGCGCGTCCCGCCGCGAGGCGCTGCTGAAGGCGCTGGCGACCGGCGAGGCCCACATCCCCGTGCTCGGCGAGGCCGCCGCCACGTGGATGGACGACCGGGTCCGTACGGCGTTCACCCGGGCGACCTCCATGCTGCACGGGCACCGGGCCGAGCTGCCGTTGAGCGTGCTCCACACCCGGACCGTGCGGGGCATCGCCCGGTCCCCGGTCAACCTCGTCGGCCCCGAGGCGACCCCGGTCTTCCCGTTCCTGCACCCGGAGTTCTTCGACGCGGCGCTGTCGGTGCCGGTCGTACGCAAGGAGGGCGGCAAGTTCTACCGGGAGGTCCTCCGGGCCGCCAACCCCCGCGTGGCGGCGCTGCCCTCGACCAACACCCCGCTGATGCCGAACCGCCGGGTGCCGCTGCGCTCGAACGGGCCGGTCGCCCGCGAGTGGAACCACCGGATGCTGGTCAGGGCCGCGCGGATCCCCGGCCTGATGTCGCCCCAGATGCTGGACGCGATCGCCGGCGGGCCGGACGCCCTGACCGCCTTCGGGTCGTGGAATTCGCGGTTCTGGCTGCGCGCCCTGGTGGCGTTCGGGGCCTGGCTGGCCGACTACGAGGACGTGCTCGGCGACCTCACCCCGCCCTGGCCTGCGCCGTCGGGCGGGTAGCCCGCACAGTCCTGGGGCGCGTCCGTGCGGTAGCAGTGCGTGATCACCTGAAAACAGGTAAAAACTGCATGTCAAACCGGCGTCAGCCTTTTCGGTCAGGCCACTTCTGGTGGTAGTTTTGGTCAAATAGAGCCAAACATCATGGCGTGAGCTTCAAAGCTCGGGTGTGACCTGACAACACGCTCCTTCTTTCCCAAGCGAGAACCAGATGAACGCTGCTGCGCCCTGCCCTGACCCGGTTCCCGGGTCGTTCGGCGCCACCATCGGTGCGGCCTCCGGCGATCTGCCGGAGATCACCGACTTCACCTCTCAGGACCCCCGCTGGTACAAGCGCGCGGTCTTTTACGAGGTACTGGTCCGCGGCTTCAAGGATTCCAACAGCGACGGCACCGGCGATCTGCGCGGGCTGATCGAGAAGCTCGACTACCTCAAGTGGCTCGGGGTCGACTGCCTCTGGCTGCTGCCGCTCTACGAGTCCCCGCTCAAGGACGGCGGCTATGACATCTCCGACTACCTCAAGATCCTTCCGGAGTTCGGCGACCTCGGCGACTTCGTGAAGCTGATCGAGGCCGCGCACGAGCGCGGCCTGCGGGTCATCACCGACCTCGTCATGAACCACACCAGCGACCAGCACCCGTGGTTCCAGGCGTCCCGCACCGACCCGGACGGCCCGTACGGGGACTTCTACGTCTGGTCGGACGACCCCGACAAGTACTCCGGCGTCCCCATCGTCTTCGTGGGCACCGAGGAGTCGAACTGGACGTACGACCCGGTGCGCAAGCAGTACTACTGGCACCGGTTCTTCCACCACCAGCCCGACCTGAACTACGACAACCCGGCCGTCCAGGAAGCGATGATGGAGGTCATCCGCTTCTGGCTCGACCTCGGCGTGGACGGGTTCCGGCTGGACGCGGTGCCCTACCTGTTCGAGCGCGAGGGCACCTCCTGCGCCGGGCTGCCGGAGACGCACGACTACCTCAGGAGGATCCGCGCCGAGGTGGACCGGCTCTACCCCGACCGGGTGCTGCTCGCCGAGGCCAACGGCTGGCCGGAGGACGTGGTCGAGTATTTCGGCGACCCCACCGTGGGCGGCGACGAGTGCCACATGGCCTTCCACTTCCCGCTGATGCCGCGCATCTTCATGGCCGTGCGCCGGCAGAGCCGCGAGCCGATCTCCGAGATCATGTCGCGCACCCCCAAGCTGCCGGAAAGCGCCCAGTGGGGCATCTTCCTCCGCAACCACGACGAGCTGACGCTCGAGACCGTGACGGAGGAGGAGCGCGACTACATGCACGCGGAGTACGCCAAGGACCCGCGCATGCGCGCCTACCTCGGCATCCGGCGGCGCCTGGCCCCCCTGCTGGAAAACGACAGGGACCAGATCGAGCTGTTCACCGCGCTGCTGCTCAGCATGCCGGGCTCGCCGGTCATGTACTACGGCGACGAGATCGGCATGGGCGACAACATCTGGCTGGAGGACCGCGACTCGGTCCGCACGCCGATGCAGTGGACCCCTGACCGCAACGCCGGGTTCTCCGACGCCGACCCCGGCCGGCTGTACCTGCCGGTGGTCATGGACCCGGTGTACGGCTACCAGTCGGTCAACGTCGAGGCCCAGATCAAGAGCGAGTCGTCGCTGCTCCACTTCACCCGGCGGATGCTGCAGATCAGACGGGAGCACCCGATCTTCGGCACCGGCAGCTACACCGAGCTGTGGTCGCCGAACCCGAGCGTGCTGGCCTTCCTCCGGGAGGAGGGCGACGACGTGGTCCTGTGCGTGAACAACCTGTCGCGCTTCGCCCAGCCGGTCGAGCTCGACCTGCGGCGCTTCGCCGGCGTCACCCCGGTCGAGTGCCGCGGCGGGGTCTCCTTCCCGACGGTCGGCGACCTGCCCTACCTGCTCACGCTGCCGGGCTACGGCTTCTACTGGCTGTCCCTGCGGCCGTCGTCCTGATCCGGACACCCGGCACGCCCCGCCCTTGGGCCCTTCGCGGGCCCCTGGGCGGGGCGTCGTCGCACTCACGGCAGACTTGACGCCGTCTTGGCCCGCCCCCTCCGCCCGACGTGCCTACCGTGACGTAGACGGGCGGATCGCTCGCATCGGCGAGAGGGGGAGCCTCATGCTCCGGCATACCTACGTGTCTTTGGCCGCCGCGTTGGTCGCGGGCGCGGCCGTCTCGGGGATCGCCACGGCACAGACGGCGG
The DNA here is from genome assembly GCF_040644495.1 of Microbispora sp. NPDC046973. Classification (NCBI taxonomy): domain Bacteria; kingdom Bacillati; phylum Actinomycetota; class Actinomycetes; order Streptosporangiales; family Streptosporangiaceae; genus Microbispora; species Microbispora sp. NPDC046973. The sequence goes on from NZ_JBEYWQ010000014.1 coordinate 164,812, forward strand.
CGGGGCCGCGCGACATCGACGCCTCCGCGACTCTCAGGAACGCGCAGGGTCAGAACGTCGGGACGGTCCACGTGGAGAACGACGAGAACGGCGGGACCGAGGTGAAGATCGTGACCACCGCTCTGCCGCCCGGATTCCACGGCGTGCACATCCACGACAAAGCCGTCTGCGACCCGAACTCGACCGACCCGGCGACCGGCAGCCCCTTCTTCAGCGCGGGCCCGCACCTGGGCTCGGGCTCGCACCCCGGGCACGCGGGGGATCTGCCCGATCTCCTGGTCCGCGGCGACGGCGTGGGCAGGGCTGCCGTCGTCACCGACCGATTCAGGGTGGAAGACCTGCTGAGCGGCGACGGCAGCTCGATCGTCGTCCATGCCAAGCCGGACAACCAGGCGAACGTCCCCGGCCGCTACAGCCGTTCGGGGACGGCCGGGCCCGACGCCGAGACGCTCAAGGCCGGCGATTCGGGCGGCCGGATCGCCTGCGGCGTCTTCAGGAGGGGCTGAACGGCACGGCCCGTGGAAGACCGGCGGGGCCGCGCCGGCTCCGCCGGGCGCGGCACAGTCCGCCGTTCCCTCAGCGGGCGGTGACGGGCACCTGCGCCCGCGCCGCCCGCCTGGCGGGGATCAGCGCCACCAGCAACGCGGCGCCGATCGCGATCAGCAGGGTCGCGGCGAGCACGCCGGGTGTCGGGGCGCGGCCGATGCCGGCGCCGACGCCGCTGCCGCGGCCCTCCAGGTCGATCAGCCACCGCGACCACGCCGCCCCCGCCGCGGCCCCCAGCACGACCCCCACCGCCGCGGGCAGGCCGGTGGCGGTGACCAGCGTGGCCATCACCTGGCGGGGAGTCAGGCCCATCGCCTTGAGCACGGCCAGGTCGAAGACGTGGTCGCGCAGCCCGAGCGCGCTCGCCGTCAGCAGGCTGGCCAGCCCGATCAGGGCCAGCACGGCGACCAGCGCGACGATGATCACGCGGATGACCGCGAGCCGGTCGGCCGGGTTGACGGCCTGGGCCACCTCCAGCCCCTGCCCCTGCAGGCGGGCGCGCACCTGGGCCGCGTCGGCGCCGGGCCGCAGCACCAAGGCGTAGAACTGGGGCGGCAGCGCGTCCTTGGCCGCCAGGCTGTCCACCCCGAACGACAGCACCTCGCCGTCCTGCTCGGGCTCGACCACCCGGCCCACGATCCGCACGATCAGCGGGGTGCCCCCGATCGTCATGCGGACCCGGTCGCCGATCCGTACGCCGAGGAGGTCGAGCAGGCCCTGCCCGGCGACCGCCTCGCCCCGGTCGGCGAACATCCGGCCCTCGACGACCGGGAAGGGGTACGGGTCGGAGGACAGGCCGAGGGCCCTGGTCCGCACGGTCCTGGTCTGCCAGGGGACGAGCGCGTCGAGCTCGGCGCCGGGGTAGGCCGCGACCACGTCCTGGTCGGCCATCGCGCGCTGGCGCGCCTCCTCGGCGGTCAGCTCGCCCGGCCGCACGGTCAGCGCCGCCGCCTGACCCACGCTCTCGGGGTGGCGGATGAAGTCGTCCAGGGTCGTCCAGCAGCCGAGCCCTATCGTGATCATCATCATCGGGATGGCGACGCCGCACACCGTGAGCGCGGCGGGCGTCCTGCGGGTGAAGGCGTCCCTGGCGCCGAGGACGAGCGCGGGCGGCAGCCGTACGAGCAGGGCCACCCGGGCGAGCCGCGACAGGTGCCCGCGCGGCGGCCCCGCCGGGGCGGCCGGGATCGGCGGGGTGCGCCCGCCGCGCCAGGCCGGGATCAGCACCGCGACCAGCACCGTCAGCGACGTCCCCACGATGATCGCGCCGAGCGGGCCGGCCGACAGCGGCACGACGACCGTCTCCCCCAGGGCGTACGCCGTGATCAGCCGGGCGGCGACCGCGCCGATGGCGATGCCGAGCAACCCGAGCGTGCCGTGCTCGGCGACGAGCATCCGGACCACCTGGCCCCGGGTGAACCCGAGCGACTTGAGCGTGGCGATGTCGCGCAACTGCATCAGCACCCGGCCTCCGGCGGCGTTGGCGAGCGCCAGCGCGGCGGCGACCAGGCCCGCGCCGCCGAACAGCGCGAGCAGCAGGCCGAGCAGCCGGTTGTCGAGTTCCATCGAGGCCCGCACCTCGCGCCAGGTCGTCACCCGCTGCACCTGGTTGCGCATGGTGAAGACGGCCCTCTGGACGACGAGATCGGTGGTAGCGGGGTCGGCCAGCCGTAGCCCGGTCACGGTCTCGGTGCGGCCGGGCGCGGGCTCGACCACGTTCAGCGTCTGCGCGAGCGTCCAGGCCAGGCCCGGGGTCCACTCCGGATAGAACCCCTGGTCCCCGCTCTCCGCCAGCCCGGCGACGGTCAGCGAGTGGGTCGCGCCGTTCAGTCCGGTCACGGTGAACGGGCTGCCCGGCCGCAGGCCGAGAGCGCGGGCGAACGACCGTTCGACGACCACGCCGTTCGGGGTGCGCACGTCGAGCCAGCGCCCCTCGCGCAGGAGCGGGCGGGCCACGGCGGGGAAGGCCGCCGGCGTCTCCTGCAAAGTGATCGGCACCCGCCGGCCGCGGGTGACCAGCGTGGCGGGCGCGCTGCGGTAGGGTCCGGCGACGTCGGTCACGCCGTTCAGACGGCGCAGCGCGGACACGTCGGGGACGTCCTTGCTGTGGATCCAGATGTGCGCGCTGTTGCTGCGCTCGAACAGGCCGCGCCAGGGGTTGGTGCCGTCCTCGAGCAGCGTGGCCGCGATGATCAGGGCGGTGACGATCCCCGCCACCGCGAGGACCGTCAGCGCGGCCTGGGCCCGGCGCGCCCGCAGGTCCGCGCGGATCCACCGCAGCTCCGCGGTCCTCGTCGTGATCAAGCGGCCCCCTCGCGCCGGTCCGGGCTTTCCGGACTCTTCGCACCTGCGGCCGGGGGAGCCTGGTGGCCGGACGGTCTCAACTGCGCAGCTCCACGACGTCTCCGGCCGCTCCCAAAGGGCGCCGGCGCGACTTCGGGATCGCGCCGTCGTCGACGATCTGGCCGTCGAGCAGGCTGACGACGCGGTCGGCCATGCTCGCCACTCGCGCGTCGTGGGTGACCAGCACGATCGTCTGGCCCTGCCCGTGCACCTGGCCGAGCAGGCGCAGCACGTCGCGGGTGTTGCGGCTGTCGAGGTTGCCGGTCGGCTCATCCGCGAGCAGCAGCCGGGGCTGGTTCGCGAGCGCGCGGGCCAGCGCGACCCGCTGCTGCTCGCCCCCGCTGAGCTGCGCGGGCGACGCCTCGGCGCGGTCGGCCAGGCCGAGCTCGCCGAGGAGATACTCGCGCCGTTCCCTGGCCTGCCGGGGCGAGACGCCGCCCAGCAGCGCGGGAAGCTCGACGTTGTCGGCAACGGTCATGTTGGCGACCAGGTTGAAGAACTGGAAGACGAAGCCGATCTTCTGCCGGCGGAGCACCGCCCACCCGCTCTCCGAGAGCGTGTCCGCCCGCCTGCCGTCCAGCCAGATCTCGCCGCTGGTGCGCGTGTCCAGGCCGCCGAGCATGTGGACGAGGGTGGACTTGCCCGACCCGGACGGGCCCATGATGGCGACGAACTCGCCCGCCTCGACGGTCAGGTCGACCCCGCGTACGGCGGGCACGGGCAGCCCGCCCGTCTGGTAGATCTTCACCACGTTGACGGCCCGTACGACGGGAGCGTCGGCGCGCTCGCTCATGCCACCCCCTCGCCTGGCGGCTCGGGGTCGCATTCGCGAAACGCCCCGTGCTTACCGATTCGCTCGCTCCGCTCGCTCATGCCACCCCCTCGCCTGGCGGCTCGGGGTCGCATTCGCGAAACGCCCCGTGCTCACCGATTCGCTCGCTCCGCTCGCTCATGGCAGGTCCTCCTGGCAGCGTTCGAGCCAGTCGAGGTCGGCCTGCAGGTGGAGCATGGCTCCCTCGATGAGCAGCAGCGCGACGCGGTTGGCCGGGTCGGTGCGCTCGGCCAGCTCGCGAAGGTCCCTCATGAGCGCAAGGTAGTGCCGTCGCTGCCGGTTCACCAAAGCCATGCGGTCGGACAGCCCGGTCATCGGCGCCAGCACGAGCTTCATGAAGAACTCGTCACGCACCCGGGGGCCCTCGGTGGGCTCCTCGACCCAGGTCTCCAGCGCCTCCCTGCCGGTGGCGGTGATGTAGTAGACCTTCTTGTTCGGCCGGTTGGCCTGCTCGACGTCGACCGCCCGGACGTACCCGTCCTTCTCCAGCCGGCCCAGGGTCACGTAGATCTGGCCGATGTTGGGCGACGGGTAGGCGCCACCGAAGATCGTTTCGAGTGCCTGTTTCAGCTCGTATCCGTGGGCAGGTTCCTTCGCAAGGAGCGCCAGCAGCGACTGCCGCACGCGCCCACCCCCCAGCCATGTCGAGCAGTTATCGGAGCGTTACGAGCTCATCCGTTGACGCTCACATTATCGCTATGCATAACATGCATGCACCTACCTAACACGTATGTAACCGGCTTTTCACGCGGAGGCCACATGGTTCGCCGAGCCGTCGCCGTCCTGGCTACCTTCCTGGTCGCCGGGTGCGCAGGGCTTGCCGACACCGGCGCCGAGTCCGCGGTGGGCAGCGACGGCACCGGGCCGATCACACTGGCGATCGGCAGGGACACCACCGCGTACCTCCGCCCGCTGCTGGACCGGTGGAACCAGGCGCACCCGGACGAGCCGGTGTCGCTGCTCGAGCTGCCCGAGGCGGCCGACGAGCAGCGCGCCCAGATGGTGGCCAACCTGCAGGCGCACAACGACGTCTACGACGTGCTCGCGCTCGACGTGATCTGGACGGCGGAGTTCGCCGACGCGGGCTGGATCGCGCCGCTCGACCGCAGCCTGTTCCCCCTGGACAAGCTGCTCAAGGGCGTCGCGGACACCGCCATCTACCGCGACAGGCTATGGGCCGCGCCGTACACCAGCAACGCCGGCCTGCTCTACTACCGGTCGGACATCCTGAAGAAGGAGCATCTCAAGCCGCCCAAGACCTGGGCGGAGCTGCGCGAGCAGGCCTCCCGCCTGAGCGCGAAGTATCACATCGGGGGATATGCCGGGCAGTTCCTGCCGTACGAGGGGCTGACCGTCAACTTCGCCGAGGCCGTCCAGTCGGCGGGCGGGTCGATCCTCAGCCCGGACGCCCGCACGGTCACGATGGACCTCGGCAGCGCGCGGGCCGCGCTCGACTTCCTCGCCGGCGGCGTCAAGGAGGGGTGGATCCCCCGTGAGGCGCTGACGTACAAGGAGGAGGAGTCCCGGCTCGCCTTCCAGGAGGGGCGGCTGCTGTTCGCCCGCAACTGGCCCCACGCGTACGGACCGGCCGCCCACTCGAAACTGGCCGGGAAGTTCTCGGTCGCCCGGCTGCCCGGCCTGAACGGGCCCGGGTCGAGCTCCCTGGGCGGCTACAACCTCGCCATCAGCGCCTTCTCGAAGCGGCAGAAGTCGGCGCTCGACTTCATCCGCTACTTCACCGGGCTCGACAACGAGCGGCTCGTGCTCACCGAGGGCTCGTTCCCGCCGGTGTGGGCGGAGCTGTACGACGACCCGGCGCTCATCGAGCGCTTCCCCTATCTGCCCGCGCTCAAGGAGGCGATCGTCTCGGCCCGGCCCAGGCCGGTCACCGCCGACTACAACCAGGTCAGCCTGCTGATCTCCAGCGCCGTCTCCGGCGCGCTCACCCTCGACAAACCCGTAGACGAGACCGTCGCCGACCTGAAACAGGGGCTCGGCGAGGTCATCCAGTTCGGAGGATAGATATGCGCAAACTCCCCCCCATCATGGTCGCGTGCCTCGCTCTGGCCGCCGCCGCCGCGTGCGGCAGCGACTCCGGCAGCACGCCCGCGGCCTCGGGCAGCGCCCCGGCCGCCGGCGGCGGCGCCGCCAAGCCGCTGGAGGGTGTGAAGGTCGAGGTCGCCGCGAAGTGGACCGGCGACGAGCAGGCCAACTTCGAGAAGGTGCTCAAGGCGTTCGAGGAGAAGACCGGCGCCAAGGTCACCTACGCCTCCACCGGTGAGGACACCGGCGCCTACCTCGGCCCCCGCATCCAGGGCGGCAACCCTCCGGACGTCGCGATCCTGCCGCAGCCGGGCCTGGTGCAGCAGTACGCCGACGAGAACGCGCTCAAGCCGCTGTCCGCCGAGGTGCAGGCGCAGATCGACCAGAACTACACCCCGTACTGGAAGGAGCTCGGCTCCGCCAAGGGCCAGGTGTACGGCGTGCTCGTCAAGGCGGCGCACAAGTCCCTCGTCTGGTACCGCCAGTCGGCCTACGACGACGCCGGCGCGCAGCCCGCGTCCACCTGGGACGACCTGATCAAGAACGCCCAGACGCTGTCCGACTCCGGCGTCTCGCCGTTCGCGCTGTGCGCCGCCTCCGGCTGGACGCTGACCGACCTGTTCGAGAACGTCTACCTGTCCACCGCGGGCCCGGAGAACTACGACAAGCTCTCCAAGCACGAGATCCCGTGGACCGACGCCTCGGTCAAGACCGCGCTGGAGAAGCTGGCGCAGATCTTCGGCAAGAAGGAGTTCATGCTCGGCGGCTCGTCGGGCGCGCTGCAGACCGACTTCCCGACCTGCGTCACGCAGGTGTACGCCCAGAAGAAGGCCGCCATGGTCATCGAGGCCGACTTCGTCGCCGCCTCCCTGGGCCAGTCGGGCGCCAAGGTCGGCGAGGAAGCCAAGATCATGCCGTTCCCGAAGGCCGGCGACACCGCTCCGGTCATCCTCGGCGGCGACGTCGCCGTGGTGATGAAGGACAACAAGGGCGCGCAGGCGCTGGTGGAGTACCTGGCGTCCAAGGAGGGCGGCGAGGTCTGGGCCAAGCAGCCCGGCTACCTGTCCCCCAACCGCAACGTCTCCCCCGACAACTACCCCGACGAGCTGACCAAGCAGCTCGCCCAGACGATCATCTCGGCCGGTGAGTCGGTGCGCTACGACATGTCCGACCTCGCGCCCAGCGCCTTCGGCGGCACCGACGGCAAGGGCGAGTGGAAGGACCTGCAGGACTTCCTCCGCAACCCCTCCGACGTGAAGGGCGCGCAGGAGAAGCTCGAGGCGGACGCCGCCAAGGCCTTCAAGAAGTAAAGGAAGGACGGCCGTGACCGAACGGTTGGACGGCCCGCAGGCCGCCGGCGGCGGAGAATCCGCCGCCGGGGCCTCCTCCGGCCCGCTCGAAACCCCCGCAGATCCGTCCTCCGACTCCCCCCAGCCGGGAACTGCCCTCTCCGGCTCCGACTCCGACACCGACGTCGACACCGACGTCGACACCCCGGCCGCCTCGGACTCCCTGACCGCTTCCGAGGAGCCGCCGGCGGGTCCGGCGGCGGCGGGGTACGCGACGGCGGCCCCGCCCGGCGCGGTCGCCACGGCGGGCGCGGCGAAGGCGCCCGTACGTCTCGGCCCGTCGCCGAGACTGGCGGTGATGTTCCTGCTGCCCGCGCTGCTGCTGCTCGCCGCGTGGGTGATCTACCCGATCGTCTACTCGATCTGGCGCAGCCTGTACGACGCGACCGGCGACCGCTTCGTCGGACTGGGCAACTACCTGTCGATCTTCACCGACTCCTCGACGCTCACCACGATCAGGAACAACATCATCTGGGTCGTGGTGGCCCCGATCATCGTCACCGCGCTCGGCCTGATCTTCGCGGTGCTCACCGAGCGCATCCGCTGGGCCACGGCGTTCAAGCTGGTGCTGTTCATGCCGATGGCCGTCTCCCTGCTCGCCGCCGGGGTCATCTTCCGCCTGGTGTACGAGCAGGACCCGGACAAGGGCGTGGCCAACGCCATCATCACGACCGTCCACGACGCGTTCTCCTCAAGCGCGGGCTACCCCGGGGCCCGGCCACGGGAGAACGACCAGGCGCCCGCGGTCGCGCAGGGCGGCGCCGTGGTGACGAGGCAGCAGGTGCAGGCGGGCACTCCGGTGCTGATCCCGCTCGTCGGCCTGAGCCAGGACACCGTGAAGGACGCCGCGCCCGCCAAGGCCGCCCCCGCCGCCGGCGACGGCCTGAGTGGCACGGTCTGGCTCGACGTCGTCCGCGGCGGCGGAGGCACGCTGAACCAGATCGACCCGCAGGAGAAGGGCCTGGGCGGCATCACCGTCGAGGCGGTCTCCGGCGGCGCGGTCAAGGCGACGACCGAGACGGCCGCCGACGGCACGTTCCGCTTCTCCGGCCTCCCCTCCGGCTCCTACGTCGTACGGCTGCCGCAGTCGAACTTCACCGCGCCCTTCAACGGGCTCACCTGGCTGGGCCCGTCGCTGATCACTCCGGCGATCATCGGCGCGTACATCTGGGTGTGGGCCGGGTTCGCGATGGTGCTGATCGCGGCCGGGTTGTCGGCGATCCCCCGTGACGCCCTCGAGGCGGCCAGGATCGACGGCGCGACCGAGTGGCAGGTGTTCCGCCGGATCACCGTGCCGCTGCTGTCGCCGGTGCTGCTCGTCGTCTTCGTCACCATGATCATCAATGTGCTGAAGGTCTTCGACCTGGTGTTCATCATCGCCCCGGGCTCGGTGCAGCCGCAGGCCAACGTGATCGCGCTGGAGATGTGGCGCGTGTCGTTCGGCGGCGGCGGCAACCAGGGCATGGGCAGCGCATTGTCGATCTTCCTGCTCGTGCTGGTGGTGCCCTTCATGATCTTCAACATCCGCCGGTTCAGGAGGGACGAGGGATGACGACCCTGGCCGAACCCCGGCACGCGCAGGCGATCGAGCGCGGCGTCCTCGGCCGGGCCGTCGACCGCCTCGGCGGCGGCCTGGCCCAGGTCTTCATGATCCTGGTCGCGCTCTTCTGGCTGCTCCCGACTCTCGGGCTGCTCGTCGTCTCGCTGCGCGGCGAGACCGACAACAACTCCTCCGGCTGGTGGACGCTGTTCACCAAACCCGCGCAGCTCACGTTCGACAACTACTCGAACCTGCTCGCGTCGGGCTTCGGCTCGTCGTTCTGGAACACCGTCCTCATCACGGTGCCGGCGACGCTGCTGGTGATCGGCATCGCGGCCATGGCGGCGTACGCCTTCGCCTGGATCGAGTTCCCCGGCAGGGACCTGGTGTTCCTCGTGGTCATCGCCCTGCTGGTCGTCCCGGTGCAGATCGCGCTGATCCCCATCGCCAAGCTGTACGGATTCCTCGGAATCTTCGGCTCGATCCTCGGGGTCGTGCTGTTCCACGTGGCGTTCGGCCTGCCGTTCGCCATCTTCCTGCTGCGCAACTTCTTCGTGGGCATTCCGCGCGAGCTGCTCGAGGCGGCGCGGATGGACGGCGCGCCGGAGTGGCGGATCTTCGCCACCGTGGTGTTCCCGCTGGCCAAGCCCGCGATCGCGTCGCTCGGAATCTTCCAGTTCCTGTGGGTGTGGAACGACCTGCTCGTCGCGCTGGTGTTCGCCGACACCGAGAACCAGCCGATGACGAAGGCGCTGCAATCCCAGATGCGGCAGTTCGGCACGAACGTGGACATCCTCGCGCCGGGCGCGTTCCTGTCCCTCATCATCCCGCTGGTGCTGTTCTTCGCCTTCCAGCGGTATTTCGTGCAGGGCATGCTCGCCGGCTCGGTCAAGTGACCCGGCCGGAGGCCCCGGATCGTCCGGGGCCTCCGGTATCAGCACGGCCGACACGGGAAATGTCCCGTGTGTGACGAGCCGTGCCGGAAGGACGTCGGATGCCCGCTTCACGGGGGTAAGCGGGCATCCGATCTTTCCGCCGCCGGGCCGTACGGAGGCCGAAAAGCCGATAGAGTGCGCGGACATGTCAGGACGTCCGTTGCACGAACTCGTGGAAGCCGGGTGGGCCGAGGCCCTCGCACCCGTGGCCGGGCGGATCGCCGCCATGGGCGACTTCCTCAGGCAGGAGATCGCGGAAGGCCGCCAGTACCTCCCGGCGGGGGACAACGTTCTCCGCGCGTTCCAGCAGCCGCTGAGCGAGGTCCGGGTGCTGATCGTCGGCCAGGATCCCTACCCCACCCCCGGACACCCGGTCGGGCTGAGCTTCTCCGTGGCCCCCGACGTACGGCCGCTTCCGGGCAGCCTGGTCAACATCTTCAAGGAGTACATGGCCGACCTCGGCCACCCCACGCCGCCCTCGAACGGCGACCTCACCCCGTGGACCGAGCAGGGCGTGCTCCTGCTCAACAGGGTGCTGACGGTGATGCCGGGCAAGCCCGCCTCCCACCGGGGCAAGGGCTGGGAAGAGGTGACCGAGCAGGCCATCAAGGCGCTGGTCGAGCGGGGCGGGCCGCTCGTGGCGATCCTGTGGGGCCGCGACGCCCGCAACCTGCGGCCCATGCTGGGCGACGTACCGTGCATCGAGTCGGCCCACCCCAGCCCGCTGTCGGCGCGCAGCGGGTTCTTCGGCTCCCGCCCGTTCAGCCGGGCCAACGCCCTGCTGGAGCAGCAGGGCGGGGCGCCGGTCGAGTGGAAACTGCCGTGACGGCTTGCCGATAGGATCACCACCATGAGCGATGGAACGGACACCGGTCGCTACCTGCGGCTCACCGTCGACCTGGTGGTCGAGGTCCTCGATGTCGACGCGCTGCAGGCCGCGGCGCTCGCCGAGATCCGCGACCCCCAGGCCGAGCTGGACGACGCCGAGCGTCAGGAGCAGATCGAGCTGGTCAACTCCGACGAGACGGGTGCGGCGGCCCTGCAGTGGCTGATCGAGCCCGACCACGTGCTGGGCCTGGTCGAGCACGTCGCCGAGGTCGAGCCGCGAGAGGCGATGCTCGGCGTGGAGCCGTCGGAAGGCGTCCTGGAGGACGAGGACGACCATGACCACGATCACGATCACGATCACGACGAGCCGGGCCACACCCACTGAGACCGGATCGCACCCACTGAGGCCGGCCCGCGTCCGCTGAGGCCGGTCCACGGGAGGGCGTCGGCCCGGCCGGCGCGTCCGTGCCGGGCCCTCTACGCGGGCCGGCCGATCGTGTGCTGGTAGTGCGCCGCGATGTCGTCGCTGGTGGTGAGCCAGACGTCGGGCTGCGCGGCGAGGAAGGCCAGCGCCTGATCGAGATACTTGGCCCGGAACGCCTGCCCGATGACGAAGGGGTGCAGGGCCAGGGCCATGACCCTGCCGCTGTGTTCGGCGTCGGCGTGCAGCTGCTCGTACTGGTCCCTGACGATCTGGACGAACTCCGGCCCCGTGACGCCCCTGTCGAACAGGAGCAGATCGTTGAGCTCGACCGAGTAGGGGACGCTGATCATCCCGGGGACGTTCAGCGGATACGGCTGGTCGTCGTTGGTCCAGTCCAGCAGGTAGCCGAACCCCAGCTCGGCGAGCAGCGCCGGCGTGTCGAAGGTCTCGGTCAGACCGGGGCCCATCCACCCGCGCGGGTGCCGGCCGGTGGCCTCGGCGACGGCGGCGGTCATCTCCGTGAGGAGACGACGTTCCTCCTCCAGGGACAAGCCCGCGTGCAGGACCGAGTTGGTCCGGCCGTGCAGGAGCCAGGCCCAGTCGCGGTCGAGGCCGGCCTTGATGATCTGCGGGTAGTGCTCGGCGACGGCCGAGTTGAGCAGGACGCTGGCCCTGATGCCGTGCCGGTCCAGGATGTCGGCGACGCGCCAGATGCCGACCCTGGCCCCGTAGTCGCGCCAGCCGTAGTTGAGGGCGTCGGGGACGAGGTCGGCCGTACCGGGCCAGATGCTGGTGGACGGGCGGTCGACCAGGAAGTGCTCGACGTTGAGGCCGATGTAGACGGCGACCCTGGCGCCGCCGGGCCAGCTGATCGTCGGGCGTTCGGTGATCGGACTGTAGTCGAAGAGCGTGTTCTCCATGCCCCGACGGTAGAAGCTAACATCAATGTCAGGTTCAAGCCCGCGGGGGTGATGTGATGCGAATCGGCGAGCTGGCACGACGCACCGGGGTGAGCGAGCGGTCGCTGCGCTATTACGAGCAGCAGGGGCTGCTGGTGGCCGAGCGTACGCCCGGCGGCCAGCGGGAGTATCCCGAGCAGGCGGTCGATCGCGTCATCCGGATCCAGGAACTGTTCGCGGCGGGCCTGCACAGCAAGAAGATCGCGCAGTTGCTGCCCTGCATGCGCGACGCCGACGGCGGCCCCTCCGCGGTCGCCACCCCCCGGCTTGTCGCCGATCTCGTCGCCGAGCGGGACCGCATCGACCGCATGATCACGGAGCTGGTCAATTCCCGCGACGTCCTCGACGACGTGATCAACGCGGCGGCGCAGTCCCGCGGGTAGGCGCCCGCGGCGCTCACACTGGCCGGAGAGGCTGGTGCGGTCCGGCCGGCGGCTCGACCCGTATCGGGTCGCCGGGCCGGATCTCGCCGCCCGCGACGACGATGCCCATGACCCCGGCCTTGCGCACCAGGTTGCCCTCCTCGTCTCGGTCAAGCACGGCCTTCATCAGCCCGTCCTGGAAACCGTCGAGCTGCACGCACGGGTTGCGCAGGCCGGTCACCTCGACGACGGCCGTCTCGCCCAGGTGCAGCCGGGTCCCGGTGGGCAGCGCGAGCAGATCGACGCCCCTGGTGGTGACGTTCTCCCCCATGTCCCCCTCCCGTACGGCGAAGCCCGCCTCGCGTAGTTCGTCGTGCAGCTCCGCGTGGACCAGGTGCACCTGGCGCAGGTTCGGCTGGCTGGGATCGCGGGCGACCCGCGACCGGTGCTTCACGGTCACCCCGGCGTGGGCGTCCCCCTCGACACCCAGGCCGGCCAGCAGCCGGATCGACTCCAGCGGAGTCTTGCTGAAGGTGTGGGTGGCGCTGCGGCTCACCGCCGTCACTGTGCTCGTCATGTCTTCTCCTCTCGGGGCGATGACTCCATTCCGCGCACGAGGGCGAGGAGGCGGTCAAGCAGATATTCGTCACACGGGGCCTGCTCGCTGACCCACGCGATCGCGTTGACCAGCGTGAGCAGGTCGGCGATCTCGATGTCGCCGGGCACCGCGCCCTCCCGTTGCGCGCGTTCGAGCAGGGCGGCGCCGGTGGCCCGGATCCGCTCGTGACACGCCGCGAGCGCCGCGTCGGCGTCCGGCGCGGGCGGTACGGCCATCCGGGCGGCCACCAGACCCCGCATCGCGGTAGCGTGCTCGGCCACGGCCCGCAGCCAGGTGCGCAGCGCCTCCGCCGACGACGTGTGGCCGAGCAGGTCGCGTCCCTTCTCGCACAGCGCCGCCACGTCGTCCCCGATGATCGCCACGAGCAGCGCTCCGAGGGTGGGGAAGTGGCGATACAACGTGCCCGGACCCACCCCCGCGGCCTGCGCGATCTTGTTGAGCGACGCCTGGGCTCCGTGCTCGGCGAAGGCGGCTCTGGCGGCGCGAAGCACGCGTTCGCGGTTGTCTCGCGCGTCGGCCCGCATCCGCCGGCTCCCGGGAGCGTCGGCCGGCGCGCCCGCGGCGCTCGTCGGCCGAGCGCCCGGCGAGCCCAGGTCACCCGCCGGCGCAGCGATGGGCGACCCCGCGCCGCCCGGCGTCTGGTTCGCCCGCCGCCGGCGGGCCCTCGCACTCTCGGTCGTCACGTCATCCCTACCTTGCCATCCGGAGAGGTTCTCCGTATTCTAGCCCAACCTCAACCGGAGAAGCTCTCCGGTTGGGATCGTGAAGGTGAGGTGCTCGATGAGGATCGGTGTTCTCGTCGGCGAGGTCCGGGGAGCCGTGACGGCGGAGGAGTTCGCCGGTCAGGTGCGTGCGGCGGCGGACGCCGGTCTCGCCACCGCCTGGTCGGCCCAGGCGCTCGGATGGGACGCGCTGACCGCGCTGGCCGTGGCGGGCGCCCAGGTGCCGGGCATCGCGCTGGGCTCCTCCGTGGTGCCGGTGCCCGCGCGTCATCCGCTGGTGCTGGCGAGCCAGGCTCTGAGCGTCCAGGCGGCGACCGGCAACCGGCTCACGCTCGGCATCGGTGTGGGGATCGCGATGATGACGCGGACGATGTTCGGCCTTTCCGCCGAGCGGCCCGTCGCCCGGATGCGCGAATACCTGTCGGTGCTCCGTCCCCTGCTCAGGGGCGAGCAGGTGAGCCATCGGGGCGAGACGTTCACCGCCGAGGGCGCGGTGCACGTTCCCGGCGCCGCGCCGCCGCCCGTGCTGCTGGCCGCGCTCGGCCCCGCCATGCTGCGCCTGGCGGGCGAGCACGCGGACGGCGTCGTGACCTGGATGACCGGACCGCGCACCCTGGCCGGTCACATCGTCCCGACGGTCACGCGGGCGGCCCACGCCGCCGGGCGCCCCTCCCCCCGCGTCGTCGCCGGGCTGATCGTCTGCGTGACGGATGACGAGGAGGGCGTCCGTCGGCGCATCGCCGGGGAGTTCGGGCTGGCGGGCCAGGTGCCCGAATATCGGGCCGTGCTCGACCGGGAGGGCGTGGACGGCCCGGAAGACGTCGTGATCGTCGGCGACGAACAGGCGGTCGTCCGCCGGATCCGGCGGCTCGCCGAGGCGGGTGTCAGCGAGTTCGCCGCGTCGCCGTACGGTGACGCGCGCGAGCAGGAACGCACCCTCGCGGTGCTCGCCGGCCTCGCCCGACCGGCCGGCTAGGTCCTGCTTCTTGGATCTCCTGACGTGATCACGGTTTCACCCTCACCGTGGTCGGTGTGGGAGACCGAGGAGACTTAACCAACGCGGAGTGGGAGCGGCTGACGCCGTTGCTCCCACCCGCGGGAGCACGCGGCGGCCGGTGGAGCGATCACCGCACGGTCATCAACGGCGTGCTGTACCGGGCCCGGACCGGAGTGCCATGGCGGGACCTGCCGGAACGCTTCGGACCGTGGCTGACGGTGTACAAGCGGCATCGCTTCACCGCGCCGTACCGGCACTCCCTTGGGCGCGCGGGCGGGGTCGCGCACTGCGGCCACCACCTCCGTACGAGTGCGCAGACGCTCGATGACGAGGCGGCCGACGCGCCGGTGGCGGCCGCAATCAGGATTACGGGTCAAGTGAGCTGCCTGCCGTCGCAGCCCTGCCACTGCTTTTCGCGGAGAATGGTGGTCATGAGCCGGCCCCCCCTCGCCTCGATCCCGGCCGGGCCGGTGGCCGTGCCCGGCGCCGTCGTCGAACTCGCCGCGGGCGACACGGTCACTCCGGTGTGGCGCAACCAGCTCGGCGGCCTGACGTTCCGGCTGGAGGACGCGAACGGCGGCACAAGGTACGTCAAGTGGGTCGCCGCCGGCACCCCGGAGATCGACCTGCCCGGCGAGGCGGAGCGCCTGGAATGGGCCGGGCGGTGGGCCGCCGTTCCTCGGGCGCCGGCGTGGGGCTCGAACGCGGACGGCGCCTGGCTCGTCACGGCGGCGCTTCCCGGTCGCTCGGCAGTGGACCCGCGCTGGACCGCCGATCCCGCCACCGCCGCGGCGGCGATCGGCCGGGGGCTTCGCCTGCTCCACGACACCCTGCCCGTGCAGGAGTGCCCGTACGACTGGGGCATCGAGCGGCGGCTCCGCGGTCGCGACGAGGCGGCCCGGCAGCGTCTCGGCGAGCCGCCCGCAGTCGACCGCCTCGTCGTCTGCCACGGCGACGCCTGCGCTCCCAACACCCTGCTGCACGACGACGGGACGTTCGCCGGGCACGTCGACCTCGGCTCGCTGGGCGTGGCCGACCGGTGGGCCGACCTCGCGGTCGCCGCCTGGAGCACGGAGTGGAACTACGGCCCGGGGTACGACGGCGTCGTGTACGACGCGTACGGCGTCGCCCCCGACCCCGAGCGCATCGCCTACTACCGACTGCTGTGGGACCTGGCGTGAATCGCTACTCTCCCTTGTCATAGTGATCAGTTAGAGCCACTGCAGGAGCGCTGCGATGGCGACCACGGCTGTGTATGAGGTGGCGGTCTTGTCGTAGCGGGTGGCCAGGGCGCGGAACTGTTTGAGCTGGTTGAAGCAGCGCTCGACTACATTGCGGCGTTTGCCCGGCGAGCAGCCGCTCGGCCGTCACCGGGTCCCGCGCGGTGACGGCCAGTTCGGCCAGGCGGAAGGCCGGGGCCAGCCGGTCCCGCAGGTCGGCGGGAAGAGCGTCCGCCGCCGCGCGGACGGCGGCATGACCGTCTTCGTCCGGGTGGCCGGCTAGGCGCTCAGGAGCTCCTCGCGCCGCCGCGTGAGGGACTCCTGCTGACGGGTCAGCTCGCCGCAGCGGGCGGAAATCTGGTCGACCATCGCCGCGGCCCACTCGGCGACCTCGCGCACCGCCTCCGCCGTACGGGCGATCCGCTGGTGCTTGATGGCGTCGGTGATGATGTTGTCGAAGAAGACGTCGGCGAACCAGCGGGTGTCCACCTTCGGCAACTGGGGCGCGGCGCCGACGCCGATGTCGGCCAGCTCGCGGGAGAACCGGTCGAGCGCGCCCTGCGCGTGCCAGGCCGCCTCGTCGGCCTGACGCAGGTGCCCGTGCTCGACCATGTCGGCGAAGCCGCCGCCGTTGCTGAACATGTCCCAGGTCGAGGCGCCGCGGGCGCTGCCCAGATGCCGCAGGACATAGCCGACCGCCTGGCCCGCGGCGACCCCGGCCTGCTGGGCCTCCTGGTGCTCGCGCAGGTCGGCGCTGACGTTCACCAGCCGGGCCGCGATGTCGGCCAGCTCCCGCCCGCGCGGATCGCCCGAGTCGACCAGCATCCGTTCCTTGCGGGCGAGCAACGCCTCCAGCTCGTGATGCGGGTTGCCGAGCTCCGCGAGGGACTGGTCGGTGGTTCGCAGATCGCCGGTGAGCCACTCCAGGCGGGTGCGCTGACCGGTGACCCGCTGGCGGGCCGCCACCGCCTCGACCCGTTCCCGCGCCAGGCGCTCCTCCTTGCTCCCGGTCAGGCCCGCCAGGAAAGCGGCGAAGCCGCCCTGTTCCAGCTTGGCGACGTCGCGATCCTCCTTGGCGAGCTGCCGCTCCAGATCCGCGAGCATGCCGCGGACCTCCTCGATCTGAGTCAGGAGAGTGGCACGCTGCCGGGTGAGCTGGTCCCGGCGTCTGGCGCGGTCCCGCGCGTCCCGGATCTCATCATCGATAGCAGCGAAAGGGGTCACACTTCACAGACGTCCGATGGACATCCAAACGTTCCCGCGCGGATCCGGGCGGGCCGCCGCGCCCCACCCCGGCCCCCGACCGCCCCCGGCCACCGTCAGCCACCGTCGGGTCCCGTCAGGGGACCAGCACGATCTTGCCGGTGGTTCTGCCGGTCTGTCCCAGCTCGTGGGCCTTCGCCGCCTCGGCCAGGGGCACGATCTGATCCACATGCACCCTGAGCCGGCCCGCCTCGACGAGAGAGACCAGCTCGGTCAGATCGCGCGCCGAGGGACGCACGGACACGACCTGGAGACGGATGCCGAGTTCGGCGGCCCGCTGCGCGGTGATGCCGGGATTGCCGCCGATCGCCGCGATCAGCAGGCCGTCCGGCCTCAGGGCCGCCGCGGAGCGCTCTGCGTGCTCCCCGCCCAGCAGGTCGAGCACGACGTCCACCGGTCCGGCCGACGTCACGAAGTCCTCGGCGGTGTAGTCGATCGGGTGGTCGGCGCCGAGCCCCCGCAGGAACTCGTGCTTGGCCGCCCGCGCCGTGCCGGCGACATGTGCCCCGCGCGCCTTCGCGATCTGGACCGCCAGGTGACCCACGCCCCCGGCGGCGCGGTGGACGAGCACCCGGTCGCCCTCCTTGACCCGGGCGATGCCGACCAGCGCCTGCCATGCGGTGAGACCGGCCAGCGGCAGCCCCGCCGCCTCCTCGGCGGTCAGCCCGGCGGGCCTGCGGACGAGCTCGTCGGGCGAGGCGAGCACGTAGTCCGCGTAGGCGTTGCCCGCGGCGGGAAAGCCGACCAGCCCGAGCACCTCGTCCCCCGGCGAGAACGCCGACACTCCCGGTCCGGCCGTCTCCACCACCCCGGACACGTCCCACCCGACGGTGAACGGGGGCTCTCCGAGCAGCGGAAAGGCTCCCGCGCGGACCGCGGAGTCCACCGGGTTGTATCCCGCCGCCTCCACCTTGATCAGAACCTGCCCCGGGCCCGGCTCTGGCCGGTCCACCTCCGTCACCCGCAGGACGGACGGCTCGCCGAAAGCCGACTGCGTGACGATTCTCATCGCGTTCTCCCTACATGCCGCATTCCTGGACGGCGCCGCCTCCGGCGGCGGCGCTTCCGTCGTCGCGATCAATCGTGGCCGGGACCGGTATCCATAGGAAAGAAGGCACCTTTGCGATATATAGGCACCTTGTGGAAACCATGTCACGGCTGCTGCCCCGAGGCGCGGCGGACGCGTACCTGCGGGACTGCGCCTCCCGGAAGGTCCTGGACAGCATCGCGAACAAGTGGACGTGCCTCCTGGTCGACGCCCTGCGCGACGGGCCGGTCAGGTTCGGGGCCCTGCGGCGCAGGCTCGACGGGATCACCCAGAAGAGCCTCACCCAGACGCTGCGGAACATGGAGCGCGACGGGATGGTCATCCGGACCATGTATCCCACGATCCCTCCCCGGGTGGAGTACGAACTGACCGAACTCGGGCACAGCCTGGTGACGCTGATGGAGGGCATCCGGGTCTGGTCCGAGGCGCACGTGAGCGAGATCATGTCCGCACGGGCGAGCTTCGACAGCCGGGCGGACGAGGAGCCGAAGCCCGTCACCCCCAGGCCGGCCACCTCGCCCTGACGAAAGCCGTACGCCGCCCCGCTCCGGCACGCCGTTCGGAAGCCGATTCAGGCGACCAGCAGGCCGGGGGTGTGGTGCGGGCGGGGGTTTTCGCCGTGACCGCCCGGCAGGCGGAGCCTGAGGCAGGAACGGGCGGCAGCCACCGGCGTGAGGCGTACGCGCAGGAGTCCGCCCTCCTCCTCGTCCGGCATGCCCGGCGTGAACCCGTGCTCGGCGTCGGGAATGCCACCGCGCCCCCTCTCCGGGTCCGCTCCGCCGGACAGGACGGCGTAGTCGATCCCCGCCACCCGAAGGCGGCGGGCGACGCCGCGGCAGGGCGACGGCGTTCCGGTCTGCCGCTGGGGGCGGGTGGACAGCCAGGCGAAGTGGCCCGCGAGCAGCGACTCGGCCACGGTGCGCAGGACGGTGACCGCGCACAGGCTGTGCGCGCAGGCGAGACCGGTCAGCGTGATCTCCGGCAGACCGAAGCGCCGCAGGCCGCGCGAGGTCGTCAGGAGGCACGAACAGCCCCCGTCGACGTCGGCGCCGGCTCCCGTGGCGGCGCCGAGGGCGCAGGCGTGTTCCTCGCCGGCGCATGACACCCTCCAGCCCAGCCAGTCGTCGCCGAGACGGAAGTCCCGCCGCTCCCCCGGGCACTCGGCGCAGTGGTAGACGGCCGCTCCCGTGAGCGGGTCGTACATCGCCCCGTGATAGGCCTCCGCGATTCCGCGCGCGGCCGCCCGGGCGACCTGGGCGGCCTCGGGTTGTTCCTCGACGGGAGCGGTGCTCGTCACCACCACGTGGTGACGGGCCCGTCTCACCCGTCTGAGGTCCTCGGCGCTCAGGTCCATCCGCCGCCACGGGGACCGCGTCGACCGGAACGCCTCCAGCGTCAGCCGGGGCGTGCCGAGCGCGTCCCTGGCGGCGCGCCGGTGGGACGGCCCCATCCGCCAGGGGACGATCGACGACAGATCGGTCGGCGTACGGTCCGTGGCGACGACGAAGACCGACGAGGTCTGCGCGGGCACGGGATAGGTGATTCGCATGGCTCCTCCTCCGCGACGTGCTGCACCTACAACCGCCGGAGCGGCCGCGGGAAGTGCCGCAGGAGCAGGCGGCCCCGCACCTCCGCTCCTCGCACTGCCGCAGTGCCACAGCCTGCGCCAATCCGCCGCCGCCCGGACCAACCGAATGCCATTCTGTGGACGGCCGGCGAACAGAACGGGCGAATCTTCGTGCCGCATCGCCCCGGTCCACAGGTCGCCGGTCAAGTGGCCTGCCCGGTGACCGCCCGAACGGTCCTGCCGAAGAGCGACCGTCCAAGCGGCCATGCCGGAGAGCGACCGCCTAACCGGTCCTGCCGAAGATCAGGAGCCGATGGGCCTCCAGCGTCCCTTCCGGCAGGTCGTCCGGCGTGCACCACCGCGCCTCCAGGATCTCCCTGGGGTCGAGCTTCATCGTGCCGCTCACGAACTCGGCCTCGTACGCGACCTCGACCCGCAGCCGGTAGCCGCTCCTGAGCTGGACGAGCTCGCCGACACGCACCCGCAAACCGGTCTCTTCGCGCACCTCCCGGACGACCGTGTCCTGGAACGTCTCTCCCTTGATGGCGCAGCCGGTGGGCAGCCCCCATTGCCGGCCTTCCGGCCACAACCGATGCCGGAGCAGCAGAACCCGCCCGTCGCCGTCGCGAACGATCCCGGTGACGCCGACCATGAACTTCGCCTGCGAAAGCCACAGCAGTCGCCACTGCACCGAGCCGCCGATGCTCCGCCACAGCCGGGCGACCAGATCGTTCACGATGTATCCCCTTCGTCCACGGTGACCCCGGCAGCGAGAAGGACATCATCACAGCCCCGGCCGCCGGCGCCGGGCCACTTCCCGCCAGAGGGACGCCCATTGTCCGGCGGTCAGGTCCTTGGGCAGCGCGTGCGGCGTCACCCCCGCCTCACGCGCCCAGGCGCGTACGGCCTGGCGGTCCAGGCGTCCGGTGCGTTCGAGGATCTCCGCGAGGCCGCGCCCGCGCCCGGTGAAGACCCGGCGCACGAGGTCCTGGTAAGGCCCCCGCTCGGCGACCAGAGGTGCGGCCCTGCGCGTCATGGTGAGCAGGCCGCCGTCGACCGAGGGAGCGGGCCGGAACGAGCGGGCGGGCACCCGCGCGTGCACCTCGAACGCGTACCACGGCCACCAGGCGGCGGTCAGCATGCTGGCGCCGCCGACGCCGGCCCGCCGCCGCGCGACCTCCCATTGGACCAGCAGCACCGCCGTCCTCCAGTCGGACGCCGCGAGGAGCCGCCGCATGATCGAGGTCGTGAGGTGGAACGGCAGGTTTCCGACGACCACGTGCGGATGCCGGGGAAACCGGAACCGCAGGATGTCGGCGGTGACGACGGTGACGTTGGCCGGGACGCGCCGGGCCAGCCGGCGTGCCCGTCCGGGATCGACCTCGACCGCCGTCACCGGCCTGCCGCACCGGCTCAGGGGAAGCGTCAGCGCCCCGTCCCCCGCGCCGACCTCGACGATCGGGCCGGTCGTCCCCGCGACCAGTTCCCCGATGCGGGCGATGACCGTACGGTCGACGAGGAAGTTCTGGCCGAGCTCGTGCCGTCCGCTCTGATGAACCATGGAAGTGCTCCGCGAGTCCGCGATCGGAGCCGGGCAGCGCGAAGCGCCGCACCGGCGAGGACACCGATGGCGGCGGAGCCGTACGAGAGGAGGGATCCGCCGCTATGAGCGGCGGATCCTCGTGAAGCATGCGAAGCAGCACATGGGCGTCACCCTAGCGAGCACGGCGGGAGGACCCGCAAGCCGTTTTCCGCGCGTGTCCTCCGCCGCCCGCTTCCACCCGCGTGGCAGCGCCCGTCCTACTGCGACCCGCCTTCACTCCAGGTCATGTCGATCCGCTGCCCGATGACCTCGTAGCCGGCGCGGAGGAACGCCTGAGCCATCGGGACGTTCTCGACGTCCGTGGCGGCGCGGATGCGCGGGACGCCCTGCCCGGCGAGGATCCGCGTCCCCTCGGCCAGCAGGTCGTCGATGTAGCCCTTGCCGCGGTGGGCGGGCACGACCCCGATGTAGGCGATCATCGGGCTGTATTCGTTGCGCGCCGGGATGACGAATCCCACCGGTTCGCCCTCGGGCGATGTGCCGATCCGCCACCACTCCCGCGGGCTGCGGTAGTGGGCGAGCTCGTCGTCGTAGTGCTGGGCCGCGGCTCGCTCGGCGGGCATGCGGGCGAGGTCGGCGCGACTGTGGGCGTCGAGCGTGCCGTCGAGGACGAGGGTCATCAGGGCGACCAGTTCCTCCCTGCCGGCCACGGGCCGGAAGGTCAGCCGCCCGCTCGGCGGCGCGATGGGGGCGCCTGGACGCCACTCCAGCCGCAGCCGTTCGACGAGCAGCCGGGCGCCGGCCCGCTCCAGCACGGCCATGCGGTCCTCGACGGCAGGCTTCGCCTTCGCGTCGTCACGCCACCGCGGAGGGACGAACACGTTGTATTCCGGCGGGCGTACCCCGGCCGGCAGCACCGCGGCACTCGCGGTTTCGAACAACCGGACCCCGGCGTCGATGCTCGCCGCTCCGCGCGTGGTGTCGTCGAGGTCGAGGATGTCCAGCAGCGCCGGCGCCTCGCCCGCGCTCGGGGCCCACCAGGCCAGCCTGGCGACGAGGCGGTCGCCGCGCAGCGCCATCCACATCCACTCGGGCCGCCGTCGGCCAGCGGCGAGGTCGTCGTCCAGCTCGTCGTTCAGCACGTAGGGCAGACGGCGGAAAAGGTCGAGTTCCGCACGCCCCGCGATGGGGCGCATGATCATGTTTTCGGGGTTCACTGCACTTCCTCTGATGAGGTGTGCCCGCTCACGCCCAGGGGGTCAGCGTCCGGCCGTACCCCGGGAAGGAACCGGCACAATGTTCTCGGCACACATCGGCTCGTCCCTCCTCTCGTCGTCGTAGGTCTCCGCCTGTTCTATCGGACGTACCGCTCGGCTGGCCAATCCTTTTCCGCGGGGCCGGGCGGCCGGCGGCCCTTCGGCTCCTCCCCCGAGCCCCGCCGGGGTGCCGCCAGAGCGGCCAGCGCGGTGGTCACGGGGACGGCCGCGATGAGTCCCAGCGTGCCGACGATGCTGCGGATGATCTCCTGGGCGAGGACGGGGTTGCGCAGCACGTCCGCGAGCGGCTGGTCGCCGACGCTGAACAGCAGCAGCAACGGCAGCGCGGCCCCGGCGTACGCGAGGACGATCGTGTTGATCACGGAGGCGATGTGGGCCCGGCCGACGCGGGCGGCGGCGCGGTAGAGGCGCCCGAAGGTGTAGCCGGGGTTGGCCACGGCCAGTTCCCCCACGGTGACCGCCTGGGTCACGGTGACGTCGTCGAGGACGCCGAGCGCGCCGATGATGATCCCCGCGAGCAGCAGGCCCTGCCCGTTGATCCGGTAGTTGCTGTCGAGCAGGAACGAGCTGTCGTCGGTGACCCCCGCGAGGTGCGCGGTGTCGATGGCGAACGCGGACAGCAGGCCGGTGAGGGTGAGGCTGACCAGCGTGCCCAGCACCGCCATCGAGGTCGCGATCGTGAAGCCGTGGGTGAGGTAGAGAACCGCCAGCATGATCGCGGCCGAGCCCACGATCGCCACCAGGGTCGGCGGCTCACCGGCGAGGATCGCGGGGACGACGAAGGTCAGCAGCAGGACGAAGGTCACGGCCAGCCCGACCAGCGCGGTCAGTCCGCGCCAGCGCCCGAAGGCGACCACCGCGAGGGCGAAGGCGGCGACGAACAGCCACAACGGAGCGGACCGGTCGTGGTCCGACAGCAGATACTCGGGCGCGTCGAGCGGGGCGTCCGGCACGTGGACCAGCACGACGTCCTCGCCCACCGCGAACCGCTGCGCACCGGGACCGGTGGGGAGCTCTGTGGTGACGGTCCGGCCCTCCTCGGGCCCACCGGTGATCGTGACGCGGGCGTCCCCGCAGGCGTCGGAGCCCGGCGCCGCGGCCGGTCGGGCCGCCTGCTCGTCCGGTGCGGCGGGGCACGGCTTGGGGACGATGTCGGCGATCGTCCCGTCGACCTGGGGCAGGGAAGACGAGGACGGACCGGATGGCCGGCCGTCGCCCGGCCACAGCCATATCAGGGCGGCCACCGTCATCAGAGCGACGGGAACGATGACGGCCAGCGTCGCCACCACGGTCCGGCGGGAAACGGGCAGGGCGGTCGTGCCGTGGCTGTGGTTGGCGCCCATCTGGACGTACGTCTCCTCGCATCCGTGTCGTGCCGCACCGATGCTAGGCCGTGTCCGGCGAATCAGGGGAAAGGCGGCCGGGGCCTGCTCCCGGTGGGACCTGCCCGCACCGGGAGCCTGCCGCCGGAGGCGCCGCCCGCGCCGGCCGGGCGGCCCCTGCGCCCGGCCCTACCGGGCCGTGGCGACGGCGTCCGGGGTCAGGTGCAGTTGCCCCACGACAGGCGGCCACCGCTCGCGATCTCCCCGTCGACCCGGGTGTCGGCGATCGTGCCGTAGTACTTCACGCACTTGCCCTTGGCGTTCAGCTTCACCGGGCCGGCGTAGTACTTGTACTTCTTCAGGTGGTCGATCTTCTCGGCCGCCCTCCCGTTGGGCAGTTGCACGATGAGCTGGGCAGACGTCCTGGTAGGCGTGCCGACGTACGCCGACTTGATGGTGACGACGCAGTTCTGCCCCGTCGAGCGGTTGTAGAGCAGGTAGACGCGCCCGAAGACCTGCCCCGAAGCGGTCTTCACCGCCCGGCTGCCGTCGTGCTTGACCTTGCCGAAGCCGGAGCCGCACACCCCCTCGGGGGTGTAGCCGGCGGAGATCGCGTATGCCGGGTTGGCGACGAGCCCTCCGACGGCCAGCGCCGCTGCGACGACGACCGTACTCGCGGACCTGCGCATACGTTGTCCTTTCCCAACCGCCGCCCACCGTCCGGGCGGCGTCCTGGCGATCATCCTTGCGGATCATCAACCAGGAGATGACCGAAACAGTCAAATTTGGGCAAGGCGAATCGCGCGCAGCCGCCCCTCGGCGCGCCGTCAGGCC
The DNA here is from genome assembly GCF_040644495.1 of Microbispora sp. NPDC046973. Taxonomy (NCBI): domain Bacteria; kingdom Bacillati; phylum Actinomycetota; class Actinomycetes; order Streptosporangiales; family Streptosporangiaceae; genus Microbispora; species Microbispora sp. NPDC046973. The sequence goes on from NZ_JBEYWQ010000014.1 coordinate 189,385, forward strand.
CCTGACGCGAGGACGGCCTCCGCGAGCGCCCGCGCGGCCAGGGCGGGACGGGCGTCGGGCCGGGTGACGGCATGGGCCAGCACGCCGTCGATGAGCACGAGGAGCTGGTCGGCGCCCGCGCCGGGAGCGGGGTGCCCGTGGCGGGTCAGCTCCGCCGCCATCAGCCGGTGCAGCCCCTCCTTGAAGGCCCGCACCTCCGCGTGCGCCGGATGCCCGGGGTCGGTGAGCGTGAGCTCGGCCGCGGTGTAGCGGCACCCCCGGAACGAGGGCTGCGAGGTGATTCTGTCGAGCTCGTCGAACACGGCCAGCACCCGCTCGCGCGGGTCGTCCCCGGCCTCGTCCATGACACGGCGATAGCGGTCCAGCCCGCCGTCGCTGCGCAGCACCTCGGCCACGAGGCCGTCCTTGCCGCCGAAGTGCTGGTAGAGCGAGCGTCTCGCGACATCTGCCTGCTTGAGGATCGCGTCGACGCCAACGTGCACGCCCTGGCTGTAGGTGAGCTCCCTGGCGGCGTCGAGCAGCCGCTCGCGGGGGCCGGGTCTCGTCGTCACGTGACGATTCTGGCACGCGCTTGACAGTAGATCAATCGGTCTATCTAATTGGGCGTCATATACCGATCATTCTATCTATCTCGGGAGTGCCAATGGCCCGCGCGGGGACTCTCCCCACGGTGCTGACCGGCGTGTTCGTCGCGATCCTCGATTTCTTCATCGTCAACGTGGCCATCCCCACCACGCAGCGGGACCTGCACGCCGGGCCGGCCGCCATCGAATGGGTGGTCGCCGGATACGCCCTGGCGTACGGCTCCGGGCTGGTCCTCGGCGGACGTCTCGGCGACGTGTTCGGCCGCCGCCGGATGTTCGCCCTCGGCCTCGCCCTGTTCACACTCGCGTCGGTCGCCTGCGGGCTGGCCCCCGGCGCGGGTTCGCTGGTGGCCGCCCGCGTCGTCCAGGGGGCCGCGGCCGCCGTCCTCGCCCCGCAGGTGCTCGCCATCATCCGCACCGCCTACAGCGGCCCCGCCCAGGCCAGAGCCGTCAACGCGTACGCGCTGACCATGGGGCTGGCGGCGGTGTTCGGCCAGCTGGTGGGGGGCCTGCTCATCCAGGCCGACCTGTTCGGGCTCGGCTGGCGAGCCTGCTTCCTGATCAACCTCCCCATCGGCGCCGCCGCCCTCGCCGCGACCTGGCGGGTGATCCCGGAAAGCCGCGCGGCCGGTGCCGTACGGCTCGACCTCGGCGGGGCCGCCCTGGTCACCCTCGCGCTGGCGGCCACGCTGCTGCCGCTGATCGAGGGCCGCGAGCAGGGGTGGCCGGTGTGGACCTGGGTGTCGTTCGCCCTGGCCGTCGCGCTGCTGCTGGCCTACGCCCGGCGGCGGCACGACTCACCGCTGATCGACCTCGCCCTGTTCCGCGAGCGCGCCGTGACGGCGGGGCTGCTCACCAACCTCGCGTTCTCGATGGGCATGGCGGCGTACTTCCTGATCTTCGCCATGTACTCGCAGGAGGGCCGGGGCCTGGACGCCCTGCACGCCGGCCTGGTCTTCACGCCGATCGGCGCGGGCTACCTCGCGGCGTCGCTGCTCGCACCGCGCCTGGCCGCGCGCTTCGGCCGCCAGATCATCGCGTTCGGCGGCCTGACCAGGGCGGTCAGCCTGGCCGTCCTTCTGGTCGCGGTCGCCGCGAACGCGCCGATCGGCTGGCTGGTGCCCGTGCTGGCCGTCGACGGGGCCGGCATGGGGCTGGTGCTGTCGCCCATCATGGGCACCGTCCTGTCGAGGGTCGCCCCGCACCACGCCGGTGGCGCCGCGGGCGCCCTCACCACCGCCCAGCAGGTCGGCGGCGCGCTGGGCGTCGGCATCATCGGCATCGTCTTCTACAGCGCCCTGTCCGGCGGCGTCACCGTGGCGTTCCAGCACGGGCTCGTCTACCTCATCGTCATCACCCTGGCCATCGCCGCTCTCGTCCAGTGGCTCCCGCGTACCAGGGCCACGGCCTGACCGTCATTCGCAAGGAGAACCATGAACGACCTCAACGACCTGGCCCGCCGGTATGTGGCCGTGTGGAACGAGCCCGACGACGCCGTACGCCGCGACATGATCGCCGAGCTGTTCGCCCCCGACGCCGCCCACTACACCCCGTCGACGGAGGCCCACGGCCACGCGGAACTGGAGGTGCGCATCGCCACGTCGTACGGCAAGTGGGTCGCACCGGGCGCGTACGTCTTCCGGGCCGTGGAGAACGCGAACGGCCACCACGGCGCGGTCCGCTTCAACTGGGAGATGGTGCGGACCGCCTCCGGCGAGGTGGACTCGGTCGGATTCGACTTCCTCACGCTCGGCGACGACGGCCGGATCAGGACCGACCACCAGTTCGTCGAGAGCTGACCGCGCCCCCGGCCCTCGCGCGGCAGCCGGCGCGAGGGCCGGCGAGGGGAACCGCTCGCACTCGCGATCGTCCAGGCCTTGTCCCACCACTGGGGCTGGGCCCTCACCCCGTACGGCAAGTCCGTCTGGTTCCAGCTCCTCGCCTGGCCGTCGCCTACCCCTGCGATCGCCGTACGTGGGCGGGGTTGCCGAGAGGATCGATGACGACGCGTCCGCCGAGTGGACTGCCCAGCTCGAACACCTGCTCCCTGAGCAGGCCGAAGGCGCTCTGGATGCAATCGTCGTCGCGGCTCCCGGTCTCCCGCAGGCCGATGAGCACCACGGCCTCGGACTCGCGCCGCAGCACCTCGACCTGCGGCGCCTTGCCGTCGCAGTCGGCGCGCGGCCAGTCCGTCAGCGCGACGAGGCGGGTCCCCTCCGGATCGACGGAGATCACGCCGAGGGACGCGGACGAACGCAGCTCGCCCGGCCGCCAGAAGGCGTCGGGGGTGAGCGCGGGCCACGCCGCCGTGCCGCCGCCCTCCGCCAGGAACGTCCAGGTGGGCAGGCTCAGCGGGCCGCGGTCGGTGGCCCACTCCCGTTCCTCGTACCGGCTTCCGGTGATCCGGATCGGCCGGGGTTCGCCGCGAGTCCGCGCGAGACGGGCCGCCATCGCGTCGAAGGCCTCGGTGGCGGAGATCCGGGAGAGCCGTGCCTCCTGATCGGGCAGTGCCACCTTCGCGGGGCCGGGGGTCTCCGCCGGCGTGCGGGCGACGCCAGGGCCGTCACGAGGTCAGCGGAGGAGCCTTCCTGGCGGAACCGCGATAGGTCTCGGGGTCGTACCGGCGCTCGCTGTCGTCCAGCTTGGCGTTCGCGGCCTCGGCGAGGTCGACGCCCAGCGCGTCGGCCAGCCTGACCAGATACAGCATCACGTCCCCGAGCTCGGCGCGGACCCTGCGCAGGGCGTCCTCGTCGAGGTCGCGCGACTCCTCGGCCGTCAGCCACTGGAACTCGGCGACCAGCTCCCCCGCCTCTCCGGCCAGGGCCATCGCCAGGTTCTTGGGCGTGTGGAACCTCTCCCAGTCCCGCACGCGTACGAACTCACGCAGCCGGGCGGCCAGGTGCTCCAGTTCACCGCTCACGGCACCCGACCCTACTCGTGCGGCCGTACCGCGCCGTGGGTGAGGCCGTCGGCCACCAGCCTGGCGAGGTCCTCCCCGAGCACCGCCGCCTCGCGCAGGGCCGACCGGAAACCGGCCAGGCGCCGGAACGCCGCGCCGTATCTGCGTTGCTCCTCCATCGGCAGCAGCGGCAGCTCCGCACGCCGCACGTCCACGCGATAGCGCGAGGACATGGAGGTGTAGTGGCGCACGTTGACGGACGCGCAGAGGAAACCGGCGAGGAAGTCGGGGTCGAGCACCTCGGGATCCGGCCGCAGCAGGGACAGGGAGGGGCCGAGCAGGGCGTCGCCCTTCGTCAGCACCCGGGCGACCGGAGCGGTCACGATCTGCGGCACCACGACATCACCGGGCCGTGTGACGATCGGCCTCGCCCCGGCCTGCTCGGGGGATCCCGTCGCGGGCCGGTCTTCGAGCACGTCCTCGACGGTGAGCACCGGCGCCCCCCGAAAGGGTTCCTCCCCGGGCCGCGCCGGTGTCTGCTGCTCCACGACGAGCATGCCGCGCCGCACCAGCTCGGGCAGCGGGACCAGGGCGAGTTCGTCGGGCGGCGCCGCCGCGACGGACGGCAGCAGCCCGGCGACGGTCCCGAACAGCTCGGCGAGGCGGGAGCGGGCTCCGGCGATGCACTCCGGTGACAGGTCGTCGGCGGCCGTGGACAGATAACGGGCGGGGGTGAGGTCCACGTCCTCGTCGAGCAGATCGACGAGCGGGACCGACCTGCTGACGCCCGGCTCGTCCAGCTCGCGCCCCTCGCCGAACTCCCGCCACGCCTCGACCGCCACCCCGGCGTAGTCGTCCGGCCTGCCGGAGGTGTCGACCATCAGCACATGGCTGGGCGTGCCGCCTTCGGCAGGCTGGCACAGGATCCACAGCGTCAGGCCGACCGCCACGTTGGGCATGGCGCCCTGCGGGAGCGCGACGACCGCGCGCAACGCGCCGCGCCGCAGCAGCTGGGACCTGATCCGGCGGCCCGACCTGCGGCTGGCGACGGCCGGGGGCATGAGGAGCACGGCCACGCCTCCCGGCGCCAGGTGGGCGAGCGCGTGCTGCACCCAGGCCAGCTCGGGCTCCACGCGCGGCGGCAGGCCGTACTCCCACCGGGGGTCGGCCGTCAGCTCCTCGTATCCCCAGTTGCGGTCGTTGAACGGCGGGTTGCACACCACCGCGTCGACCAGCTCGCCAGGGAAGGCGTCCGCGCGCAGGGAGTCTCCGGGCCTGATCCGCGCGTTGTCGCAGCGCAGCGCGAGCCGTACGGCGGTGAGCCGGGCGGCCACCGGGTCGACGTCCTGGCCGAGCAGCCGGGCCCCTGGCGCACGCTCGAGCGCGCGGCCGAGGATGCGTCCCGAACCGCAGGCCGGGTCGAGCATGGAGCCGAACCCGTCGCCCACGAGGTCGAGCGTGAGCGTGACGATCTCGGCGGGGGTGGAGTAGACGCGCCGGGTGTGCACCTCGAGGTAGCGCTCGCGCAGGAACTCGAAGGTGTCGCGGGCGCCGCGTTCGGCGGCCAGCCGGGCGATCGAGCGGACCAGCGGCACGCGGGTCGCCGGAACGCTCTCGGGGAACGCCTCCGCGCTGACGGTCTGCGCGCACGTCGCGCGCACCCGGGCCGGAAGTTCCCGCGCCACCTCATCGTCGGTCCCGGCCGAGAGCCTGTGCCAGTCGTCCGCCTCGTGCTGCACGTACACGAGGAAGGCCCCGAGGTCGGCGATCAGGTCGGCGAGGTCGTCGTCGTCGACGGTGGTGCGCAGGTCCTGCCAGAGCCACTCGTCCGGGGGCAGGTCCCTGCCCTCGGTGTGGCCGCGCAGCCACTCCCGGATCTCCTCGAGGGAGAACGCCGGGCTGGTGGACGTGCCTCCCACCGGCTCGGGAAAGTCGTCGTGCCTGCGCCGCCAGTTGCTGACCGCCGCACGTCCCACGCCGGCCAGGCGGGCGATGTCCGCCGCGGTGACGTGTACGTCTCGCCGCACGCCGCTCCGCCTTCCGCCAGTTCTCCGATCAGACCGGACCATATCCGATGCCCTGGACATGGGCAACGTCGCGCCAAGCACTGGTTGATTGTGTCAACACATGCTCTAATGGACGCCAGGAGTCGGCATGGAAGGGAGCAAGATCGTGAGCACCCCCATCACTCGCCTCAGGTCACTGCGTCGCGGGCGCGCGATCCATCTCCTGGACATCGAGAACCTGACCGGCTCCCCCCTCCCGACGACCCATGACGTACGGCGGGTGATGAGCGCCTACCAGCGCACGGTGCCGGTCGGGCCGCTGGACCAGTTCATCGTGGCGGTCAACCACAACGCGCTCGTCTCCGTGGGGATCGCGCTGCGCGGGGTGCAGTTGCTGGCCCGTTCGGGACCGGACGGCGCCGACCACGCCCTCGACGAGGCGGCCCGTACGGCCCGGGTGGATCTGCGGTTCGAGCGGGCGGTGATCGGGTCGGGCGACGGCTACTTCGCCGACCTGGCCCTGTGGCTGGCGGGCCGCGGCCTGCACGTCACCGTCGTCTCCCAGCGCCTCTGCCTGAGCTGGCGGCTCTACACCGCGGTCCCCGACACCGTCACCTTCGAACTGCCCGTCGCCCAGGCCGCGTGAGGCCTACCCTCGCTGGAACTGCGTGGGCAAGATGAGGGCGTGATCGACTATCTGGTGATCGGGGCCGGGTCGGCCGGGTGCGTCCTGGCCAACCGGCTGTCGGAGGACCCGGCCGTCCGCGTGCTGCTGGTCGAGGCGGGCGCCGCCGACCGCCACCCCCTCTACCACGTGCCCAAGGGATTCGGGAAGCTCTTCGACGATCCGCGGAAGGTCTGGCACTACCGGACCCAGCCGTTCGGTCCGGACGGGCAGGCCGAGATCTGGCCGCGCGGCAGGGTCCTCGGCGGGTCGAGCTCCATCAACGGCATGGTGTACAACCGCGGCCACCGCGCCGACTACGACGAACTCGTACGGCTCGGCAACCCGGGCTGGGGCTGGGACACGATTCTGCCGATCTTCCGGGCGATGGAGGACAACGCTCTGGGCGCCACGGCGACCCGCGGGGCGGGCGGGCCGCTGCACGTGTCCCCTCCACGCGACCCCGATCCCCTCTGCGACGAGATGATCGCATCCGGCGCCGCGCTCGGCCTGACCGCGATGCCGGACGTCAACGAGTCCGACGACGAACGCGTCGGCCATGCGATGGCGACCATCAAGGACGGGCGGCGGTTCAGCGCGGCCCGGGCCTTCCTGCACCCCGTACGCGACCGGCCCAACCTCACCGTCGTGACCGGCACGACGGTGACCGGGCTGCTGTTCGACGGCGACAAGGTCGCCGGGGTCACCGCCCGGGACGCCGGCGGCGCCGTGGTCGAATACCGCGCGGCCCGGGAGGTCGTCCTGTCCCTGGGCAGCCTGGGCACGCCGAAACTGCTGCAGTCCTCCGGCATCGGCCCCGCGGAGGTGCTGCGGGCGGCCGGAGTGGAGGTCCGGGTCGACCGGCCGATGGTCGGCGCCCGCATGCGCGAGCACCGGTGCCTGGCGCTGAAGTTCCGGCTGAAGGACGACCTCGGCTACAACCGCATGCTGTCCACGCCGCTGCGGCAGGGCGTCACCGCGCTGCGCTACCTGATGAACCGCGGGGGCCCGCTCGCCGCACCGGCCTACGACGTGATCGCCTTCCTCAAGACCCGGCCCGAGCTGGACCGGCCGGACGCCCAGCTCCTGATGGGGCCGTGGTCGGTGGCGACCTACCGGGCGGGCGAGACGGTCACGGTCGAGCGGCAGCCCGGGGTCTCGGTCGTCGCCGAGATCCTCCGCCCGACCGCGGAGGGCAGCGTGGCCATCACCTCCGCCGACCCCGGCGCGCCGCTGCGCATCGAGCCCAACTACTTCGGCTCCGAGCACGACCGGCGCGTCGGCGTCGACCTGTTCCGCCGGATGCGCGAGTACTTCGCCCAGGAGCCGATCGCCGGACGGCTGGCGTCCGAGACGTTCCCCGGGCCCCAGGTCGGCTCCGACGAGGAGATCATCGACGCGGCGCTGAGCGGCGGCTACTGCGGCTACCACGCCATGGGCACCTGCGCCATGGGTCCGGGAGACGACGACGTGGTGGACTCCCGGCTGCGCGTGCGAGGCCTCGACAACCTGCGGATCGTCGACTGCTCGGTGCTGCCCACCATGATCTCGGGCAACCTGAACGGCCCCGTCATGGCGATGGCATGGCACGCCGCGGACCTCATCCGCGGCGCGGCCTGACCGCTCAGACCTCCGCGACGGCCAGGGAGCGGCCCGGCAGGTCGAGCACGTCGCCGGTCAGGCGAGCGGACTCGTCCGAGGCCAGCAGGAGCCGCGACGCGGCCAGCCGTACGGGCACCGGGCCTTCGGCGAAGTTGGCCGCGATCCGCAGCGCGCCGCGTTCGATCACCACGACGCGCCGGTCCTCGTCCACCTCGACCCGCACCCGGTCAAGACGGGGATCGGTGAGATCGGGATGAGACCTGCGGAGCGCGAGCAGGTCGCGATACCAGCCCAGCAGCGCGGCGTGCTCGTCCTTCGCCAGTTCTTCCCAGTCGAGCTTGGAGCGCAGGAAGGTCGTCTCCTCGCCCGGTTCTGGGGCCTTCCAGTCGTAGCCGAAGCCCTCGAACTCCTTCCTGCGCCGTTCGCCCTCGCCCTCGGCGAGGTGCGGCTCGAAGTGGTCGGTGAAGAAGTAGAACGGGGTGGTCGCTCCCCACTCCTCGCCCATGAACAGCATCGGGGTGAACGGCGAGGTCAGCAGCAGCCCGGAGGCGAGGCGGAGCTGCTCGGGACGCATGCGGTCGCCCTCGGGGCGGTTGCCGATCTGGTCGTGGTTCTGCGCGCAGCAGACGAAGCGGTGGCCGGGAATCCCGGTCGCCGGCCTGCCGTGGGAGCGGCCGCGGAACGACGAGTAGGTGCCGTCGTGGAAGTAGCCGGAGGTGAGCACCTTGGCCAGGGACGACAGGGTGGCGAAGTCGCCGTAGTAGGCGTTGGTCTCCCCCGTGACGTTCGCGTGGATGGCGTGGTGCACGTCGTCGTTCCAGCTCGCGTGCATGCCGAGGCCGCCCGCCTCGCGCGGGGTGACCATACGGGGGTCGTTGAGGTCCGACTCGGCGATGAGCGTCAGCGGGCGGCCGACCGCTGCGGACAGCGCGTCGACCTCGGCCGACAGCTCCTCCAGGAAGTGGACGGCGCGCTTGTCGTGCAGGGCGTGCACGGCGTCGAGGCGCAGCCCGTCGATGTGGTAGTCACGCAGCCACTGCAGGGCGTTCTCGATGAAGTAGCGCCGCACCCCGTCCGAGCCGGGCCCGTCCAGGTTGACCGCGTCGCCCCAGTAGGACCCCTTCGCGTCGTGGAAGTAGGGCCCGAACTTGGCCAGGTAGTTGCCCGAAGGACCGAGGTGGTTGTAGACGACGTCGAGGATGACGCCGAGACCGGCCCGGTGGCAGGCGTCCACCAGGCTCTTGAGCCCGTCGGGGCCGCCGTACTCCTCGAAGACCGCGTAGAGGTCCACGCCGTCGTAGCCCCAGTTGCGCTTTCCCGGCACGGGCGGCACCGGCATGATCTCGACGAAGTCGACGCCGAGGCCGACCAGGTGCTCCAGCCGGTCGGCCACTCCCTGGAAGGTGCCTTCGGGCGAGAACGTGCCGACGTGCAGCTCGTAGATCACCCCGCCGCGCAGGTCGCGGCCGTGCCAGTCCTGGTCGGTCCAGGCGAACCTGTCGTGGTGGTAGACCCGGCTCGGGCCGTTCACCCCGTACGGCTGCCGCCGCGTCCGGGGATCGGGGAACGGCCCGTCGCCGTCGACGAAGAAGGCGTAGTCGAGGTCGTGCTCGTCGCCGGGGGCGGTCCACCGGCCGTCCTCGCCCCGCGACATCTCATGCCGGGCGCCCCCGTATTCGACCTCGACCCGCCCCGCCCCGGGCGCCCACACCTCGAACATGCGCATCTCCCCCTATCGGACGAAGCCGTCAGCCCTCGAGAATCGCGACCGGATACGCGGACAGCAGGTCGGCCATCCGCACCTCGCCCGCGTGCTCGGCGCCGGTGAGCAGGTCGCGCCAGCGCCCCTGCGGCAGCGTGATCGTGTCGCTCCCCCAGCCGCCCCTGCGCTCCAGCCCGACCGGCAGCCGGGTCGCGACCACGACCGCGGCCGTCCCCTGCCCGGGAACGCCCCGCGTGAACGCGACCGCGTGCTCCCCCGCCTCGATCGGCGCGTACGGCGCCTCGAGGTCGAGCCGCTGCCGCAGGCCGAGCGCGGCGGCGGTGACGCGGATCTTCTGGCCGTCCCAGCTGTCGTCGGGATCGGCCAGCAGCCGGCGGCGCCGCTCGAAGTCCACCGGCCGGCGGTTGTCCGGGTCGACCAGGGAGAAGTCGGTGATCTCGTTGCCCTGGTAGACGTCCGGGATGCCCGGCATGAGGAGCTGGACGGCCTTCTGCCCCAGCGAGTTGACCTGGGCGTACCGGTCCACGACCTCGGTGAAGGCGGCGACCGAGTATCCGCAGGCGTCGATGGCCCGCCGGGCGAAGTCCCTGATGCCCTCCTCGTAGGCCGGGTCGGGGTTCAGCCAGGAGACGGACGTCTTGGCCTCGCGCGCCGCCTTGAGCAGGTAGTCGGTGAAGCGGTCGAGGGGGATCGGCCAGGCCGCCATCAGCGACTGCCAGGCGAGGTAGTCGAGCTTGGGGTCGAACGACACGGCCGCGGCCCAGGAGTCGACGGCCATCGTCCACTCCTCGTGCAGCTCCGACAGCACGGCGAGCCGGGCGCGCACGTCCTCCGACCGCTTGGTGTCGTGGGTGGACAGCGTGGTCATCGTCCGCGGCGGCAGCCCGGCGCAGAACGCGTGGAACTCGGCGGGCGACACCCCGAACCTGTCGGGCTCCCCGCCCACCTCGTTGAGGCAGGCCAGCGGATACCACCGGTAGAGCGCGGTGTCCTCCACGCCCTTGGCCATGACCGGCCCGCAGGTCTGCTGGAAGCGGGTGACCGCCTCGGGCGGGCCGTACAGGACGAGGTTGGCGGCCTTGGCCACGGCGTCGGGATCGGTCCTGGTGGCCGCCAGCGCGGCCGCCTCCTGGACGATCGCCTCGGATTCCGCGGAAGGCTGCTCGCCCGGGTTCACATACGCCCGGTAGACGGGCATCGCGGCCAGCAGCTCCACGACGGCCTCGCGCAGCTCCGGGTCGCCGAGATCGTCGGTCAGCCGGTCGACCTCCCCGCGGAAGAACAGGTCGATGACGTACTTCTTGGAGTCGTGGCGCACGGTCTCGTAGTCGTCGCGCACGCCGGTGTGGCGGCCGAACGTCTCGATCAGCGCGTCGCGGCCGGCCGGGTCGACGAACAGCCGGGTAATCATGTTGAGCGCGTCGTATCCGGTGGTCCCGTCGCACGGCCAGTCGGCGGGCAGCCGTTCGCCGTCGATGAGGATCTTCTCCACCCACAGCGGGCCGGGCACGTGCGGGCGCAGCCGCCGCAGGTAGCCGCGGGGGTCGGCCAGGCCGTCGGGGTGGTCGACGCGCAGCCCGTGGACGACCCCCTCGTCGATGAGGCGGAAGGTGACGGCGTGGGTGGCCTCGAAGACCTCGGGGTCCTCCACGCGCAGGCCCATCAGCGACGACACGTCGAAGAACCGCCGATAGCCGGGGCTCTCCCGCCAGTGGGCCAGCCGGTAGTGCTGGGCCTCCAGCAGCTCCGGCAGCGGCAGGTGCTCGGTGCCCGGCCTGATCGGGAACGCGTGGTCGTGGTAGCGCAGCACCTGACCGTCCACGCGGAGCGCATCGTCGGCGTCGTCCCCGAGCAGCGGCAGGGTGACCGGCCACTGGAAGTCGAACCACCGGGAGGCCGGCGACGCAGGGCCGTCCCGCAGCGCCGCCCACAGCTGGGCGTTGTCCGACTCGGGCACCGGCACGGTCATGTGGTTGGGCACGATGTCGGAGACCAGCGGCATGCCCTCGGCCGCCAGCGCCCGCAGGCCCTCCTCGCCGCCGAACTCCTCGCGTACGCGGCCGTGGTCGGTCACGTCGTACCCGTGCTGCGACTCCCGGCAGGCCTGGAGGATCGGCGACAGGTAGAGGTGGCCCACCCCCAGATCGCGGAGGTATCCGACGAGGCTCGCGGCCTGGGCGAATCCGAAGTCAGGCGTCAGCTGCACCCGATAGGTAGAAGTCACCGAACCGCCTTTCGCAGCGCGTTTCCGGAGGTCGTGTCCATAGTGCACGTCATGAGCGCGCCCCGGCCAGCACCGCGACGGCCGGGAGGAGCGCAGGGCTGGAAGCCCTTTTGCCCGGTGCGACGCGGACTAACGCCGCATCGCACTCTATTCGGGCATCGGTGCTGGTCAGGACCCCAGCACGGGCCGGACGCGGCGCAGCACCCGCACCGACCGGCCGCTGACGGGCACGGCCTCGCCGGCCCGGCACACACGTGACTCGCTCAGCACCGGCATCGCCGTGTCCAGCTCGGTCGCCCACAGCTCGCCGTAGTCGTCGGGGATCGTGAACTTGATGACCTCGTGGTGGGCGTTGAACAGCAGCAGGAACGAGTCGTCGCTGATCCGCCGGCCGCGCCGGTCGGGCTCGGTGATGGCGTCGCCGTTCAGGAACACCGCCAGCGCCTTGGCGTAGCCGTTCGTCCAGTCGGCGTCGGCCATCTCCGTGCCGGACGGCGTGAGCCAGGCGATGTCGCTCAGCTCGTCGTGCGACCCCCGCACGGGCCGGCCGTAGAAGAAGCGGCGGCGGCGGAAGACCGGGTGGTCGCGGCGCAGCCGGGCCAGGCGCCGGGTGAAGTCGAGCAGCTGGCGCTTCTCCCTGGTTCCCGTGTCGTCCCTCGCACCGGCCTCCAGGATCGCGCCCCAGTCGACCCAGCTGATCTCGTTGTCCTGGCAGTAGGCGTTGTTGTTGCCCTGCTGGGTGCGGCCGATCTCGTCGCCGTGCGACAGCATGGGCACGCCCTGCGACAGGAACAGCGTGGCCAGGAAGTTGCGCTTCTGCCGCTCGCGGAGCTGGGCGACCGGACCGGTGGCCGGGCCCTCCACCCCGCAGTTCCAGGAGCGGTTGTCGTCCGCGCCGTCGCGGTTGTCCTCGCCGTTGGCCGCGTTGTGCTTGTCGTTGTACGACACGAGGTCCTGCAGCGTGAAGCCGTCGTGGCAGGTGACGAAGTTGATCGACGCGGCCGGGCGGCGGCTGTCGTCCTGGTAGAGGTCGCTCGACCCGGTCAGGCGGCTGGCGAACTCCGGCAGGGCGGCGGGCTCGCCCCGCCACAGGTCACGGATCGTGTCACGGTAGCGGCCGTTCCACTCGGTCCAGCGGGCCGGGAAGTTGCCGACCTGGTAGCCGCCGGGCCCGACGTCCCACGGCTCGGCGATGAGCTTGACCTGCGACAGCACCGGGTCCTGCTGGACGAGGTCGAAGAAGGCGCTCAGCCGGTCGACCTCGTGCAGCTCGCGGGCGAGGGAGGCCGCGAGGTCGAAGCGGAAGCCGTCCACATGCATGTCGCGCACCCAGTAGCGCAGCGAGTCCATAATCAGCTGGAGTGCGTGCGGGCTGCGCATCAGCAGGCTGTTGCCGGTGCCGGTGGTGTCCATGTAGTAGCGCCGGTCGTCCTCGACCAGCCGGTAGTAGTTGGCGTTGTCGATGCCGCGCATGGACAGGGTCGGGCCGAGGTGGTTGCCCTCCGCCGTGTGGTTGTAGACGACGTCGAGGATCACCTCGATGCCCGCCTCGTGCAGGGCCTTCACCATCGCCTTGAACTCCAGCACCTGACCGCCGCGCTGCCCCGAGCTGGAGTACGCGTTGTGCGGGGCGAAGAAGCCGATCGTGTTGTAGCCCCAGTAGTTGGACAGCCCCCGCTTCTCCAGCATGTGGTCGGTCACGAACTGGTGGACCGGCATGAGCTCGATCGCGGTGACGCCGAGCGAGGTGAGGTGGTCGATGATCTCGGGGTGGCCAAGGGCGGCGTACGTGCCCCGGATCCGCTCGGGGATCTTCGGGTGGCTGATCGTGAGGCCGCGCACGTGGGCCTCGTAGATCACGGTGTCGTGGTAGGGCGTGGCCGGCGGCCGGTCGTGCCCCCACCCGAAGAACGGGTTCACGACGATCGACCTCGGCGTGTAGGGCGCCGAGTCGCTGTCGTCCCGGCTGTCCGGCTCGCCGAAGCGGTAGCCGTACACCGCCTGGTCCCAGTTGACCGAGCCCTCGACCGCCTTGGCGTACGGGTCGATCAGCAGCTTGTTGGGGTTGCAGCGCAGGCCGTCCGCGGGCGAGTACGGCCCGTGGACGCGGTAGCCGTACCGCTGGCCCGGCCCCACCCCGGGCAGGTAGCAGTGCCAGACGAAGCCGTCCACCTCGCTCAGCGACACGCGCTCCTCGTTGCCCTCGTCGTCGAACAGGCACAGCTCGACGCGCTCGGCCACCTCCGAGAAGAGCGCGAAGTTGGTGCCCGCGCCGTCGTACGTCGCCCCGAGCGGATAGGAATCCCCCGGCCAGATCTCCCTCACTGGACCTCCTCGCCCTCCGGCTCGGCGGTCACGCCGGGAAGGTCCCGGAGCCCACCGGCTCTATGGTCGCGCTCGCTCACGGCCCGGCCCCTCCCGGGAACCCCGCGCGCGAGATCGTGATGCTGGATGTCGTTCACAAGACATCGTGCCTGCCCAGAAAAGGCTTCGACAGTCCCGCCACGTTAACTGCGTGTATGGCAACGGGTTGAACCGCCCATCAACCGGCAAAGCGCCGGTGACCTGGACCGACTCGCCGAACACGGACGCGGGGCGGCCGCCCGCCCGTCACGCACCGCAGCCGCCCGGCTCCGGCTCACCCGGGCCGGGCGCCCCGGCGAGGCCGCGTACGGCGCCGATCACCCGGGCGACGAGGTCCCCGGTCACGGTGGGCCCGTGGGCCGACGCGATCGCGATGATCTCCATGGCCGCGAGCCGGTCCACGTTGCGGCCGAAGATCCGCGGGTCGAGCCACCGGTGCCAGGGGCTGAGCGCGGCGCCGAAGGCGCGCACGGCCTCCAGGTAGTCCTCCGGCGGGAGGTCCCCCGCGTCCGCGGTCGCGACCCGCGCCTCGGCGCCGAAGCAGTCGGCCGCCCAGTAGACCCCGCTGCGGTCGTCGTACAGTCCACGGGTCCCCGGCGCGTCGTAGAGCGGGGGCCGCACCGCGGTCAGCCGCCGGTCGCCCGCGTCGAACGACTCGTCGTCGGCGATCCGGCGCGTACGGCCCGGCGGCGGCGCGAAGCCGCGCCCCGGACGCGGGGGCGAGCCGGTGACCAGCGTCGCGGACGGGCACATCTCCAGGGCGGTCTCCAGGTTGCCCGCGTGGTCGGGGTCGTCGTGGCTCAGGAAGATCCACCGCACGTCGCGCGGCTCCACGACGGAGAAGACGTCGTCGATCCAGCGCTTGCGGTGCTCGGCCGCGCCGGTGTCCACGATCACCGGCTCGCGCCCGGTGATGACCATCGAGTCGGTGTGCGCGTATCCCCCCGCGACGGGTTCGATCACCGGGACGAGCACCACGTCGGGCGCGATCCGCCAGGGACCTGTCGGCTGTGTGTCCATGCTCACAGGTTCGGCGGGCGGTCTTGTTCCGAACTTGGCGCGGGCTTGCCCGGTCAGCGTCTCTCGTGGCGCTCGCGGGCGGCGACGACCTCGGGCATGCGCTCCTCCGTCCAGGCGAGGAGGGGAAGCAGGCGCTCGGCGGCCTCGCGGCCGAGCGGGGTGAGGCTGTATTCGACCCGGGGCGGGATCGTGTGCTCGGCCTCCCGCAGCACCATGCCGTCGCGTTCCAGCGCCTGGAGGGTCTGGGACAGCATCTTCTCGCTCACCCCGTCCACGCGGCGGCGCAGGGCGTTGAAGCGGTAGGGCCCCTCGTGCAGGGCCGCCAGCGCCAGGATCGCCCACCTGCCGGTGATGGTCTCCAGCACGGTGCGCGATGTGCACTTCCGTGAGAAGACGTCGGCGACGAGCTCCTCGAACTCCTCCATGGGCGTCAGCTTACGCTCTCGCGGTACTTTCTGATAGAAAGCACTAACCAGCGGGAAGCACTGTGGAGGAGAAACCATGATTGTCGTGACCGGAGCTACCGGACACCTCGGCCGGCTGGTCGTCGAGGAGCTCGCCGGGCGCGTGCCCGCCTCGCGGATCGTCGCGGCGGTGCGCAGCCCGGAGAAGGCGGCCGACCTGGCCGAGCGGGGCATCCAGGTGCGCGAGGCCGACTACGACCGGCCCGTCACGCTGGGACCGGCGTTCGAGGGCGCCACCAGGGTCCTGCTGGTCTCCGGCAGCGAGCCCGGCCGGCGGGTCGACCAGCACAAGGCCGTGGTGGACGCCGCCAAGGCGGCCGGCGTCGAGCTGCTCGCCTACACGAGCATCCCCCGCGCCGACACCACTCCACTGGGCCTCGCGCCCGACCACAAGGCGACCGAGGAGTACATCCGCGCGAGCGGGCCGCCCTTCGCCTTCCTGCGCAACGGCTGGTATCACGAGAACTACATCGCGGCGGCCCGGCACGGCGCGCAGAGCGGCGTCATCCCGGGCAGCGTCAGGGACGGCCGCGTCGCCTCGGCGGCGCGCGCCGACTTCGCGGCCGCGGCGGCCGCCGTCCTGACGGGTGAAGGTCACCGGAACGCGGTGTACGAGCTGACGGGCGACGTCGCCTGGAGCATGCCCGAGCTGGCCGCCGTGGTCTCCGAACTGTCCGGCACGCCGGTCGAGTATCGGGACCTGCCCGTCGCGGAGTACGCCAAGGCGCTGGAGGCGAGCGGCATGCCCGGGCCGGTCGCGGCCCTGTTCGCCCAGGTCGACGCCGACATCGCCGACGGCTGGCTCGGCGACACCCCCGGCGACCTGTCCCGCCTCATCGGCCGGCCGACCACGCCGCTGCGCGACACCCTCGCCGAAGCCCTCAAGGACGGGTGATCACAGGCGGTCGAGCAGGTCCAGGATCGGCTTCTCGTAGAGGACCGCCCCGGAGCGGCGGACGAGAGCGAGCGCGGCGCGCAGGCGGGGGCCCGCCGCCTCGCGGTCGTCCGTCGCGAGCGCCAGGCGGGCCAGGCACAGGTCGGTCACCGACCAGCCGAGCAGGCGGCCCTGGTGGGGCAGGAGCAGGTCGTGCAGCGCCGCCGCCGCGGCCCTGTCGTCCAGGGCCAGGCACACCTCGCTCAGCAGGTCGGGGATGAACCGGTAGGCGAGGTCGCCCCGCATGCCGGCGAAGCCGTCGCAGGCCAGCCCCGCGAGGACCTGCGCCGCCTCGTCCCTCCTGCCGAGGTCGAGCAGGGCCGCGCAGCGCAGCACCCGCCATCCGGGCTGGCCGGGCCGACGCGCCAGCGCCTCCTCGGCCAGCGCCAGCGCCGCCGCCGCGTCACCCCGCGTCCGCGCCGCCAGGCAGCCGAACACGAGGGCCCGGCTCTCGGCGTGGTCGCGGCCGAACGCGCCCTCCGGATGGACCCGGGCCGACTCCTCCGCCTCCGCCAGAGCACGCACGGGGTCGCCGCGGAGATAGGCGTGGATCGCCGACAGCCAGGCGGTGAGGCTGAGCAGGGCGGGCTGCCTGATCCTGCGCGCGGTGTCCGACAGCCACGTCAGCAGCCGGTCCGCCCGCTCCAGCTCGCCCTGTTTGACCAGCTCGACGTGCTCGGCCTCCCGAGCCAGCCATTCGGCCACCAGGTCGCCGGTCCGGCGGGCCACCTCGGTCATCTCGTCGACGGCCGCCTGCCGCTCGGCGTGCCCGGCGACCCCACGCGAGAGGATCTCGTACGCGCTCAGCGCCCGCAGCAGCGACCTGTCGTCCCCCCGCAGGCGGGCCTCCCGTACGGCCTCGGCCGCGAGCGCGCAGCTCTCCTCCACCGGCCGGGTGAAACAGCCCGTGACGGCGAAGGCCGCCAGGAGCTGGGAGCGCCAGGGCGAGCCCTCCCCCTGGCTGCGCAGCGCCCGCTCGATCCGCCCGGTCAGCGCGCCGCCCGCGGCCCACTCCTCGTACATCGCCCACGACAGCGGATCGGAGAACCCGAGCGCGGCGCGGGCCAGCCGGTCGTCGTCCCCGAGAGCGTCGGCGATCTCGGCCGCCTCCTCCAGCGAGGCGTGGACCTGCGTGCTCATCCCGGCGGCCGACTGCGCCTCGGCGAGGCCGAGCAGCAGGTCGCACCGCAGCATCCGGCTTCCCCTCGAGGCCGGCACCGGGAGCTGGCCGGTGAGGGCGACGGCGTGCCGCAGGTGCTCGACGGCGTCCTCGTAGGCGAACTGGGCCATGGCGTGGGCGGCCGCCTGCCGGGCGTACTCGATCGCCTTGGCCGCCATGCCCGAGATGACCAGGCCCTCGCGGTAGTGGTGCGCCAGCTCGGCCAGGTGGGTGCCGCGCCGTTCGAGCACGGCCGCGATGCCGGCGTGCAGGCGGCGCCTGCGCAGCGAGGCGAGGCCGTCGCGCAGCACGTCGCGGACGATGTCGTGGGCGAACCGGTAGACGAGGTCGTGCTCGGTGAGCAGGCGCCCCCGGACGGCGGCGTCGAGCACGTCGAGCACCTCCTCGCGCGGCACGTCCATCACGTCGTGCACCACGTCGAGCAGCACGTCCAGCGGGGCGTCGCGACCCAGCAGCGCCGCCGCCGACAGGACGCCCGGGGCGCCCGGCGGCATCGCCGCCATCCTGCCGCGCAGCACGTCCGCGACCGCGCCCGGCACCTCGCCGCCGCCCAGGTGGACGAGCTCACCCAGGAAGAAGGGGTTGCCGCCGGTCCGCCGCGCCACCTCGGCCACCCGCGTCGCGTCCGCGCCCGCCCGCCGCAGATACTCCGCGATGGCGTCCTCGCCGAGGCCGCCCAGCATGATCCGCTCGACGTGCGGGAGCCGTACGAGCGTGGCGAGCGTGCGGGCCAGCGGCCCGCCGACCTCCGTGTCGCGGTACGTCGCGACCACGGCCAGCTCCCGGCACGAGCGCGTGGTGGCGAGGAACTCCAGCAGGCGCAGGGACGAGGCGTCGGCCCACTGGAGATCGTCGAGGACGACGAGCACCCTGCCGTGTGCCCTGTCGTGCGCCGCGGCGTGCTCGGCGACGAGCCGGGCGAACGCCTCGTACAGCGCGAACTCCCCGGTCGCGCCGAGTATCTCGGCCAGTTCGCCGTGCCGCCCGGTGAGCTGCCGTACGGCCTGGGCCCAGGGCCAGAACGGCGGCGCGCCCGTGCCGTCCCAGCAGCGGCCGAAGACCGCGACGGGCGCGTGCGCGGCGGCGTCCTCCGCAAGGCTGGTCTTGCCGATGCCCGGCTCGCCCGCCACGAGCACGATCCGCGGGCCGTCGGCGGCGACGGCGCGGCGCAGGACGCGCGATTCGGCGGCCCGCCCGATGAGCGCGTCCTCCCGCCGTCCGGGACCGTCAGGGTCGGCGTCGGGCACGGGGGTCAGGGCGGGGGTCGCGGTGGTGGTCACGGTGGGGGCGGGATCGCGGAGAGCCGGCGGCGAGGGCGTCAGCGCGGGGTCCTGCTCCAGGATCCGCCGCTCCAGCTCGCGGGAGCGCGGATCGGGATCCAGGCCGAGTTCGCCGACGAGCACCCGGCGGCCCTCGGTGAGCAGGGCGAGCGCGTCGGCCTGACGACCGGCCTGATAGAGGGCGTGCGCGCCGAGCCTGCGCAGCCGCTCACGCAGGGGATGCGCCGCCACGAGCCTCGTCAGCTCGGGCACCAGCGCCCGCCCGAGCCCGAGCGCGAGCTCGGCCTGGGCCACGTCCTCGACGACCGAGAGCCTGAGCTCCGCCAGATGGGCGATCTCGTCGCGCGCCCAGGGCTCGTCCTCGAACCCCGCCAGCGGCTCGCCCCGCCACTCCTCCAGAGCCAGGCGGAGCCGCCCCGCGGCTTCCGCGTGGTCGCCCGCCTCCAGCAGCCGCCTGCCCGCCGCGACGGCGGCCCCGGCGCGGCCGAGGTCGAAGCTCTCGGGCGGCAGCTCGATCGCGTACCCGCCCGGCCTGCTGACCAGCACCGACGGCTTCTCCCTGCGCACCCGGCCGGGTTCGAGCACGCGCCGCAGCTTCGACACGTACGCCTGCACGGTGTTGACCGCCCCCGGCGGCGGCTCCCGCTCCCACAGCGCGTCCACGATCCTGGCCGTGCTCACCGGACGCGGCGCCGCCAGCACACACAAGGCCAGCACCGCCCGCTGCTGGGACGGCCCGATGTCGAGCGGCGTCCCCCCGTCGTCGAGCACGACGACCGGGCCGAGCACGCGGAACTCCAACGCGATCCCCTCCGGTTGCGGTCCCCCGAATGTATCCCGCCACAGTAGGAGTTTTCGGACGATCGATGGACGATTCGTGACAACAGGTCAGAGACGAGAGCCGCGGGTGCGCCGCAGCAGACGGCGACGCGGGCCGGCGGCCCGGCCGTCGGTGTGCAACCACAGGTTGACGCCGGTCCCCCCGAGCGCCGAGGGTTCGATGCGCACCCCGCCGCCCGTCGACTCGGCCAGGCGCCGGGCGATGTCGAGGCCGAGCCCGGTCGAGCCGGCCCCGCTGTTGCCCCGCCGCAGCGCCTTCTCAGGATCGGGGATGCCCGGGCCCGCGTCCGCGACGAGGATGCCCACCATGCCGCTCCCCCGGTGCAGAGTGACGCGGAAGGCCGTGCCCTGCGGCGTGTGACGGAAGACGTTGCCGAGCAGCGCGTCGACCACCGCGCCGAGATCGGCCGCGGCGACCGGCACCGGGCTGGGCTCGTCCGCGCCGACGAGCTGCCACGGCCGCGCCTGGTCCTCGGCCAGGGCCGACCAGAAGTCGAGCCGTTCCCGGAGCACGAGCGCGGCGTCGCAGCCCGCCGGCGCGGCCCGGGACGGCCGCCGGGCGGCTTCGATGATCTCGTCCACGGCCCGTTCGAGCCGGTCGATGGCGAGCCTGCGCTGCTCGGCCTCGGGACCGGTGCCGCCGAGGTTGAGCCGCAGTGCCGTCAGCGGGGTGCGCAGCCGGTGCGACAGGTCGGCGGCGAGCTCGCGCTCGGCCGCGAGCAGTCCCGCCACCTGGTCGGCCATCGCGTTGAACGCGCGCCCGGCGGCCACCAGCTCGGGCGGGCCGTCCGGGACGATGCGCACCGTCAGATCGCCCGCCCCGAGGGCCGCCGCCGCCTGCCCGAGCCTGCGGGCCGCCCGGACCACCCGGGCCCCGAGCCGGTCGGCCACCACCACCGACCCCACCACCAGGGTGACCGCGACGCCGGTCAGCACGGCCCAGGAGGTGGACACGCCCTGCCTCGCGTCCGCCTCGGGCGCGTACGCCTCGATGACGGCCCGCCGCCCCCCGCCCAGCGCGACCGGCCTGAGCAGCACGTATCCCTTGCTGACCGGCACGGTCCTGGCGCTTTCCGCCGCGCTCGCGACGTCGGCGGCCGTGACGCGGGAGCGGCCCACCGTGCGCCCGCCGGCGAGGTGGACGGCCAGGCGCGAGGTCCCCGCCGGAGTGCTGGCCAGCGCGCGCTCCAGCGCGGCCGCGTCGTCGGTCACCACGAGGGCGGGCACGATCGTGGCGGCCTGGCGCTCGGCGTCGGCGAGCGCGCGGCTCTCGGCGATCTCCTTGACCGCCACGGCCAGCGGGATGAGGAAGGCCAGCGCGACCATCGCCGTCACGGCCACCGCCACCAGGGCCAGGCTCCGTCTCACCGCCGCTCCCGCTCCGGGCTTCGGGGGTTCAGTCCTCGGAAGGAGGGCTGAGCCGTACGCCCACACCCCGCACGGTGTGCAGATATCGGGGACGGGAGGCGCTCTCGCCGAGCTTTCGCCGCAACCAGGACAGGTGGACGTCGATCGTCTGGTCGTCCCCGTACGACTGCCGCCACACCTCGGCCAGCAGTTCCCTGCGCGAGATGACGCGGTCGGGACGGGCCGCGAGGTAGGCCAGCAGGTCGAACTCGCGGCGGGTGAGGTCGAGCGGCACGCCGTCGAGGCGGGCCTCCCTGCGGTCGGCGTCGACGACCAGGCCGCCGACCCTCGCGACCGACGACGGCACCCCGGGCCTGGCCCGGCGCAGCACGGCCTCCAGGCGGGCGTTGAGGTGGTCGCCGGAGAACGGCTTGACCAGGTAGTCGTCAGCGCCATCGCGCAGCAGGCGGACGATCTCGGCCTCGTCGTCCCGCGCGGTGGCCACGATGACCGGCACGTCTGAGATCGCCCGGAGCATCTTCAGCGCCTCCGCGCCGTCGAGGTCGGGCAGCCCCAGATCGAGGACGACCACGTCGGGGGCGACGTGGGCGATCTCCCGCAGGGCGTCGAGCGCCCGGCCCGCGCTGCGGACCGCGTGGCTGCGCCCGGTCAGGTCGCGAATGATCGCGGACCGGACGAACTCGTCGTCCTCAACCACCAGAACGGTCGCCATGGGGCAGAAACGTACACTCCCGCCCCGTACGGCGTCCCAGGAAGAGCAATCCGAAACATCGGGATTTGCGGCTATTTAAGGCATGCACAAATCCATACAGGTTGACCGAAAAGGACCGAGCGGCAATTCGGATCAAGGGATAGAGTGAGCGGCCACATGAGAAGGGCCGCCGGTTACTTGATCGCCTGGTGCGGAGCCACCGCGCTCGCCGTCGGCGTGTCCTGGCTGGGCGTGCGCGACGTGCTGCGCAGCGCGATCCTGGACGAGGCGCCCCTCGCCCCCGTGGTGGCCGTCGCCGCGCCCCTGTCCGCCTCGCCGAGCGTCCCCGTGCCCACCCCGCAGGGCACCCCGGACGGCGAACCCTCGGAGGAGCCGTCCGGGAAGCCGGCCGGCCGTCAGTCCGGCGAGCCGTCCTCCGGCGGCGCGACGCCCGGCCGCCGGTCCCCCTCCCGGCCCACCGCCGCTCCGGCGCGGACCTCCCCGGCGCCGCGCCCGGCCCGCGCCACGCGGCCGGCGAGATCGACGGAGTCCTCGCCCGCCGCCCGGCAGCGCAAGGCCGCCGCCGGGGAGAGCCTGCACACGTTCACGCTGAAGGGCGGCCGGGCGACGATCGCGGTGACCTCGGCGGACTGCCGCGTGGTGACGGCGACCCCGAACGACGGCTACGAGGTCAAGGTCTGGGAGGCCGACCAGTGGCTGCGGGTCGCGTTCCTCCGGGACGCCCACGAGTCGTCGGCGTTCTGCACGTGGAACGCCCTGCCGCCCAGGCTCGACACGTACGAGAACTGAGGGGTCCCGGCCGCCCGGCGGGAGAACTCAGTCCAGGAGGGCGCGGTACTTCTTGAGCTCCTTGACCTCGGCGCCCAGCGAGGTGGCGGTGGCGACGGCCAGCGCCTTGGCTCCCGCGAAGGCGCCGCCGGCCTGCTCGGCCCGGGCGAGCTTGATCGCGCCGTTGTCGTGCTCGATCATCAGCGTCACGTACTTCCGGTCGAAGGACGGGCCGCTCAGCTTGGCGAGCGCCTCGATCTCGGCCCGCTTCTGCGCACCCGGCATCGCGTGGTCGCGCGGCAGCGGCTCCGCACCCCACATGTCGAGCCAGTCCTTGAGCGTGCGGATGTCGGTGTCGCGGGCCGTGGCGACCTTCGCCGCGTACTCCCTGACCCACGGGTCGCCCGCGTGTGTCTGCGCGAGCTGGGCCATCTCCAGGGCCTGGAGGTGGTGCGGCACCATCTGCCGGGCGAACGCCACGTCGGCGGCGTTGCTCCCCGCGGCGCCGGTCTCGTTCGGCGTGGCGCTGAGCACGGGCTCGGGGGTCTGCGCGGCCTCGGAGCCCGTCGTCGCCTCGGAGCCCGTCGTCGCCTCGGAGCTCGGCGCCGCCTCCGAACTGAGCGAGGCGGCCGCCGGGGAGGGCGAGGCGGCCTCGCCCGACGGGTCCGGCGCGCCGCATCCGGCGAGCAGGGCCGCCGCGAGCACGCCCGTTAACGCCCCCGTCACACGAGACGTCGCAGCGGGGAGCCGGCGGAGTTTGGTCGTCACTGGAAGGCCTTTCCGGTTCTGGCTCGGGGACGGACGCGACGGCCGCCGGGGCCGGGCGCGATGGGTCCGTCCGTGATCCCTTGCCGCAGGACCCTACCGCCGGGCGGCGCTCCGGCCCCCCTCGCAGGCGTTTCGGCATATTTACGGTGATTATCGGACAAGCTGGGCATCACGTGTCAAAATTCCCATTCGCTTCCCTGGATCACGCCCGTGCTCTAGCCTCCAACTGTGCCAAAGCGGAGCGAAACTCTACGAAAGGTTTCACACCGAGGAAACCTCTGTTGACACGAGCGAAACAGTGATACTTTCGCTTGGGAGCGCTCCCAAGCCGTGTGAACCTTCGGGCCGAGGAGACCGGATGGCCGATCTTCCCACCCTCGCAGAGGTAGCCGCCGCAGCCGGCGTCTCCCCGGCAACAGCTTCCCGGGTCTTGACCGGCTCGGTACGCGTGACCACGTCGACCCGCCGACAAGTCCACGACGCGATGTCGCGTCTGGGCTATGTACGGCGCCGCGCCCCCAGGGGATCCGCGGGCAGGCGGGCCGAGCAGATCATCGCCGCGGTCGTCTGCGAGCACAGTCCACGCCTTTTCACCGAGCCGTTCTACGCCAGGCTCCTGTCCGCCTGCGAGGAGGTGCTGACGACGCACGGGGTCCCGATGGTCGTGATGACCGCGACCCCTGCGACCGCCTCCATCGCCGCACCGCCGCTGGTCGCGGGCGCCGTCGACGGCGTCCTTCTGATCGGCGCACGCGCGCGGCACCCCCTCGCGGTCACGCTGGCGGCCTCGGGCGTCCCGGTGCGCTGTGCCGGGCGGCCGCCAGACGGCATCGACCTCCCGTTCGTCGACATGGACAACCGTGACGGCGGACGGCAGGCGGCCGAGCACCTGCTGCTCAACAACCGCAAGCACATCGCCACCATCGCCGGGCCGCCGACCCTGCCGGCCGCCCGCGACCGGCTGGAGGGCTTCCGGCAGACGCTTCGCGACGCCGGCGTGCTCGACATGCCCGTGGCGTACGGCGACTTCACCCACGCCTCGGGCGCGCACGCCATGCAGTGGCTGCTGCAACGGGCGCCGCACCTCGACGCCGTGTTCGCGGCATCGGACGTGATGGCGGCCGGGGCGATGCAGACACTGCGCCGCGCCGGGCGGAAGGTGCCGGACGACGTGGCCGTCATCGGATACGACGACGCGCCCGTGGCCAGGCACACCTCGCCGACGCTGACCACCGTAAGGCAGCCCGTCGAGGAAATGGCCACGCTCGCCGCACGACTGCTTCTCATGACACTCGGGGACGGGGACAATCCCAAGGGCAATCCGGTGCTGCCCACGGAACTGGTGGTTCGTGAATCGGCCTGAGCTTCGAGAAGGCGACGTCCTGACCCGTCGTTATCTGCTCCAAGAGCGGATAGCGACGGGCGGGATGTCGGTCATCTGGCGTGCCTTCGACCAGTCACTTCAGCGCATGGTCGCGATCAAGGTGCTAGACGGGTCGCTCGACGACGACAATCCCGGACGGGAACTCATGCGCCGGGAGGCCAGGGCCACGGCCCGGCTGATCCACCCGGACGCGATCGAGGTCTACGACTACGGCGAGACGGTCACGAACGGCGGCAGGCTGGCGTCTTTCGTGGTCATGCGCCTGCTGGAGGGCCGGTCGCTGGCCGACCGGATCATCGAGGGGCCGCTGCCCTGGGCCGAGGCGGTGGAGATCGCCGCCGGGCTGGCGAAGGTGCTGGCGGCGGCCCATGACCGGGGCATCGTCCACAGGGACGTCACCCCGGAGAACGTGCTGCTCGCCGAGGACGGGCCCAAGCTGCTCGACTTCGGCATCGCCGCGTTCATCGGCGAGGCCGACGACCAGCTCGTCGCCGACTTCGGCACGCCGCCGTACGTCGCGCCGGAGCGGCTGAAGGGGACGACGGCCGATCCGGCCGTGGACGTCTACGCGCTCGGCGTGCTGCTGTTCGAGATGCTCACCGGCGCTCTGCCCTACCCGGAGAAGACCTGGGAGGCGATCGAGGCGGCACGGCGGGAGGGACCTCCCCCGGCGCCCGAAGGGGTGCCGGGCCTGCCGCAGGAGGTCGCCGACCTGTGCCGGCGCTGCCTGTGCCCCGACCCGGTGGACCGGCCGAGCGCGCGGGCCGTCGCCGCCGCGCTGACCGCGGTGAAGAAGCCGCCGGGACCGCGCGGGGCCGGCTGGGGCGCCGCCGCCGTCGGGGCCGCGGCCCTGGGCGGCATCCTCTGGTTCACCCAGACGCACGGCCCGCAGGTCGGAGCCGCCGCCGTACTGCCCAGCCCGTCGCCCGCGTACGCGCAGGCCACCGCCTCACCGCCGCCGCCTCCGGTCGAAGCCGCCGCCGAACCCCGGCACACGGTCGCACCCGTCGCGGACCCCGTACGCACGACCGCGCCGGTCCGGCATCACCCCTCCCCCTCGCTCAGCGTCAAGGCCGTCAAGAAGGACCGGCAGGCTGCGGACACCGTGAGGCGGCCGAAGACCTCGGCCACCCGCAAGTCCGAAGTGGCGCCGCTGCCGCTGGCCACCACGGCCGCGCCGCTGCGGGTCGACACCGCGGTCCGGCAGTTCAACCTGCTCGTTGACGGCGCGGAGGCCACCCACGACATCGACGACGACGTCGCGCTCGACCTCAAGCAGGTGTTGCGCAACGCCGTCGGCAACGGTCAGGGGCTGTCCGCCATACGCGCCAAGGTCGAGGTCCGGTACCAGGAGGGACGGCTGCCGCTCACGTTGAAGGAGGAACTGCTGGCCGCGCTCGACCGGGTCGAAGCCGCCCTGACCGAGGCCAGCGACACCTGAAGTGGGAGCGCTCCCAGAACAACACTCTGTTGAGTTCGGTCAGGACCAAAAGTCCAACCCGAGTCCGTTAAGCGGTCACACCGCGACCGTAATTATCGTCCACCGCCGTGGGGCCGGCCGACGTCGCCCAGCCCCCGGGCCTCCGGCGCTCAGTTCCGTCTGATCGTCGCGAGCCATGCCGGTGCGCCGTCGTCGTGATATCTCGCCTGAATCCGATCGGGTTCGACGGCGGCGATGTTCCATCCGTCGCCCGGGCGGAACGCCGCTCTCAACTCTTCCCGGCTGACGGGGTGCGGACCCGTGCCGGGACCGTCGTCGCCGAAGCACAACACGTACAGGGTTCCCCCGGGTTCGGTCACCGACGCGAGACTCGTCACGTATCCGGATCGCTCGTCGCCGTCGAGGGTGTGGAACAGCCCGCAGTCCAGCACCGTCTCGAACCTGCGCCCCAAACGGTCCAGGCGGAGGGCGTCGGCCGCGGCGAACTCGGCCTCGATTCCACGTTCGCGGGCCTTCGCCCGGGCGATCGCCAGTGCCGTCTCGGCCACGTCGACGCCCAGGACCGGCAACCCCAGCGAGGCGACGTGAAGGGCGTTCTCCCCGGTCCCGCAGCCCGCGTCGAGAACCGCTCCGGCGAATCCGCCTGCGGATGCCAGACGCACTATCGCCGGCTGCGGCCCTCCGATGTCCCACGGCGCGGGACCGTCGTGGTAGGACGCGTCCCATGGCAGTCCGGTCATTCGTTCATGACTGGTCGGATGCCGCCCGCCGAACGGATCCTCGGCCAGGCTCTCCGATCTCTCCGGCACCTTCTTCCCCCTCTTCGCATTGATCATTTCGACTCCACCGTCCGAGTCAAGCCCTTGCATAGGAAAGGCAAAACCGGATAGGTCGTTGCCCCATGAGCGGATTCAAGAAGTTCCTCCTGCGGGGCAACCTGGTGGAGCTCGCCGTCGCCGTGGTCGTGGGCGCGACGTTCAGCGGACTCATCCAGGCCCTCGTACAGGACCTGATCACCCCCCTGATCGCGGCCGTCACCGGCGGGAAGCAACCCGACTTCTCCAGCTACAAGTTCACCGTCAACGGCGCCGTGTTCAAGTACGGCGACTTCGTCAACCACCTGCTGACGTTCCTGATCGTCGCCGCGGTGGTCTACTGGCTGGTCGTCCTGCCGATGACCCGCTTCCTGAGCCTCTTCGACACCAAGAAGGAGGCCACCGAGAAGCAGTGCCCCGAGTGCCTGTCGGACATCCCCGTCGACGCCCGCCGCTGCGCCTTCTGCACGGTCGAACTGTCCACCGTCCCCACCGCCGAGAAGCCCCCTGCCTGACCTCTCCGCGGGACGTCCCCCTCGTCAGGGCCGGAACCGGGTCAGCGTCCGCTCTCCGGTTTCCGCCGGATCCTGGGGAACGGGGCGGCCGGTGCGCCGCAGCACGTCCACGATGACGAGCGACGTCCGGTGCGGGTCCCTGGTGATCCGCACCCCGTGGGCCAGCCAGCACGCGGCGGCGATCATGTCCCGGGCCCGTTCGAGGTCACCCGGGCTGGTCCCCGCCCTGCACCACACCCACAGGCGCTCGCCGAACGGCTCCGGTCTCGTACGGAGGATCACGGGCAGCTTGCCCCGCCGGTTGACGATCAACGCCTCGGCGCAGGCCTTCCGTACGCGGTGGGGCGTCACCACGCACCAGAAGCGGCCCGCCACCTCCCGGCGGGCCTGCGGCCACAGCAGAACGAGCAGGCAGACCAGAGAGCCGGTCACGATCGTGACGGCCGGGCCCGCCGTCCGCACGGCGATGACCACGACCGCCGGCCCTCCCACCAGCAGCACCGCCTCGTAACGCCACCTCCACAGCACCACCAGCGGTCCCGGCCGCGCGACGGGAGAGGTCTCCCGTTCGATGAAACGCAGAACCAGATGCCGATTCCGCCTGACGGCGTGCCTCATGTCCGGCCGCCCGAGGGACGCTCGGGCCTGCGGGAGGCCGGCGGTTCGAGCAGGTTGACCCGCCCGGTGCCCCGGCATCGGCGGCACGGCAGCCCGGTCGGGCACCCCCCCGTCGCGGAGCAGACCGTGCAGGCGGCGAGAGCGCCGAACCGCGTGTCACGGTAGGTGTGGGTGTGCCATGTGCGCCGGATCTCCCAGCGCTGCACCCACGCGAACGCGTCGATCTCGGCGAACGCCTCCTCACCCACCCTCCAGAGGAGGGCGATGATGCGCATCCGTAACCCTGGGAGGGAAGGAGCGCGCATGTTCTTGTTGTTAGAGTGCACGGGATCATCCCTTTGCTGAGCAGGCAGGTTGGATGGTCGTCTGCGCTGGGTCGATGTGCCACCATCGGCCCAGCAGCGCGTTTCAGGGAAAAGGGGCCGAAAGACAAGCGGCCCCGCTGCGCATCGCCTCCTTCCGGGAACCGGCCGGTCCAGCCGCCACGTTGAGGCTTATGCCACGTTCTTACCCCTTCGTTGCCAGTGGCAACCTGCATTTGGCAAATTGCCATCGGCATTTGCCTGCGGTACATGCCAGTGACGTGTTAGCCTGCAGCTTTCGGAGCTTCACAGCCGCAGAAGGTGACCGCATGGCCGGGACGAACACCACACTTCGCCGCCGCCAACTGGCGAACCGCCTGAGAAAGCTTCGGCAGGACGCCAACATGACGGTCGAGAAGGCCGCGGAGGAACTGCTGTGCAGCCCTGCCAAGATCAGCCGGATGGAAACCGGTCAGCGCGGCGCGAGCCCGAGGGACGTTCGCGACCTGTGCCGCATTTACGGCGTCGCGGACGAGAAACTGGTCTCGCAGCTCATGACCATGGCTCGTGAGTCCCGACAGCCGGGCCTCAAACAGGAGTGGGGCGATCTCGGCGACGACGCACTGTATCTATACATGGAGCTGGAGGCCACTGCCTCCGCGATAACCGAGCTACAGACCGCGCACCTGCCCGCCCTCTTCCAGACGCAGGCCTATGCGGCCGCCCTGATACGTGGACTCCTGCCGAACATCAGACAGGACGTGCTGGACCGGCGCGTCGAGGCGAGATTAAAGCGGCAGGAGCTGCTCGACACCGATGACGCCCCGCGCTATTGGACGTTCATCGACGAGGCGGCGCTCCATCGAGTCGTGGGCGACCGGGCGACCATGGCCGAGCAATTCGACAAACTGCTCACACGCGCACAGGCCCCGCATGTCACGGTGCAGGTCATCCCGTTCAACGTCGGCCCCTATATGTGTGCCGACAACCCTTTCGTCTTCTTCAAGCTGCGTAATCAGAGCCCGTCGGAGGTGGTGTACCGAGAGTCGCTGGACCGTGTCGAGTACCTGGAGAAGCCGAGCGAACTGGAGATCTACCACGAAGCCGTCGACCGTATCCGAGCGGTCGCACTTCCACCCGCTGAATCTCTCAAACGCATATTACAGGCGAAATCAGACATCAGTACCACTTAGCCACTTGGTAACCGCCTGCCTCACGACAACAGTACAGGAGGCAGGAATCACATGGAAATTTCGCCTGACGTGTCCATTCCGGAACTGGAGTGGCAGCGGTCTTCTCGTTGCGGGGGAGGAAACTGCGTCGAAGTGGCCTTCGTTCCGGGTCGCGTCGCCGTCCGGGATTCAAAGGACCCCGGACGGGGGATCTTGTTCTACTCGCATGACGAGTGGCGCGACTTCATCTCGGAGGTGAAGGCCGGCACGGACCACCCGGCCAGGTAACCCGGCCAGGAGTCAGGGTATCCCGCGCCCGCTTTCGGTCCCCTCACTGACCGATCGCCGAAACAGGGCATACCGCCTTAATAGCGCACATATTAAAATATGCCGTGGAAGCCGACCTCCGGGGAGAGCGCATGGCAGGACGACCCTCATTTCACGATGCCGCCTGGCGGCGGGCCTGTAATGGTGGAAGCTGCGTCGAAGTGGCGCACGTGGACGGATGGGTCGGCATGCGCGACAGCAAGCTCGGTGACGAGAGTCCCGTGCTTGTTTTCACCGCCGAGGAGTGGCGGGCGTTCGTCACGGGCGTCAGAGATGGGCGTCTCGACATACTCTGAAGATCTGGCAGACGCATGAGGGCTTCCCCGGACGAATGGCCGGGGAAGCCCTCTCAGCAGGTGAAGAGATTCACCAGGGGGACGGGGCGGGTGGGGGGACGACCGGGGGGCGGTCGTCGCAGGTGATGGTGTTGGGCAGCATCCAGGGAGCGAGCCAGCCGCCGTCGTTGCCGCCGAGGTCGGTCAGGGAGAACTCCGATCCCGTGGGCGGGAAGTTGAAGGACCCGCAGTTGTTGACGCCCACCGCGCCGACGTTGCGGGCGTCCACGTTCTCGAAGGACGCCGAGCCCTTCACGCGGGCGCTGACCACGGAGGTGCCCGTGCCGTCGACCCGGATGTCCTTGAAGCGGACCTTCGGGATCGCGTACAGGTCCTTCACCGACCACTCGCTGACCAGCATGATCGCGTTGAACGTGTTGTCCAGGTAGTGGTCGCCGCTGACCTCGATGTCGGCGTCGATGTCCTTCTCCAGGGCGTAGAACCAGATGGCCCCCAGGCCGATCTTCCAGTTCAGCTCGAACGTGCTGGCCCGCACGGTCGTGTTGCCGCTGATGCGGAGCTTGCCGGCGAACGGCTCGGCGCCGAACCGGGAGCCGACCTGGATGGCGCTGCCCTCCCTGATCGGGTCGGCGATCAGGTTGCCCGCGACCGTATTGTCCGTGCCGCCGTAGATCGCGATGCCGTTGGCCAGCACGGGCGTCTGGATCGTGTTGTGGTCGAACGTGTTGCCCGCGTCGGCGGTCTTGTCCGACCACAGGGCGAGGGCGTCGTCACCGGTGTTGCGGAAGAAGTTGTTCGACACGACGGAGCCCGTCACGCCGGTGTGGAAGTTGAGCCCGTCCGCGATCTGGTCGACGATCACATTGTTGATGATCTTGATGTTGCGCATCGGGCCGTCGAACCACATGCCGACCTTCGTGTGGCGGATGTAGAGCCCGTCGATGGTCGAGTCGCTCATCGCGCCGCCGACGCCGTTCACCTGGTCGGTGTCGATCCGCTCGCGCACGTCGCCCTCGATGGCGAAGCCGGACAGGTGGACGTCGCGGCTGCCGCCCGCCGAGGCGTCCTTGCCGTAGAAGCCGACACCGGTGTGCACCGAGCCGTCCGGGGCCGGGGTGTCCAGGTCGGTCTGGCGGCCCTTGATGATCGTGTACCAGCTTCCGGCACCCGTGATCGTCACGTCGTCCACGACGATGTGACGGTTCACCTGGTAGGTGCCCGGCGGGATGTAGACCTTCAGGTGCGCCCGTCTGGCGAAGGCGATGGCCTTGTCGATCGCCCCGGCGGAGTCGCGCCTGCCGGTGGGGTCGGCGCCGAAAGCCAGCACGTTCGCCGCGACGACCTCGACGCGCGGCGGGCCGACGAGGTGCGAGTCGAGCAGGTCGACGGCCGTCCACGCGGCGTTGCTCCCCGCCGGGACCGTCAGCCGCACCGTGTCGCCCGCCCGGTACGTACGGCCGAGCAGGAGCCGCTGCTCGTCGTAGAAGTGGTTGGGGCGGAACGGCTTGGCGATCTCCGGGGCCGGCGTGGTGGCGTCCGGCACGCAGGAGCACTCGGTGATCCACCAGTCGGGGTGCAGCAGCCCGGCGTTCGGATCGTTGGAGAACGGATACTGGTTGTAGAGCCAGGCGTACTGCGACGTGAGGGTCATGGTGGCCCGCTTGTGGCCGTTGACCGCGACGTCGAGCGGCGCGGTGATGCCGCCGCCTCCGGGAGCGTCCGGGATGCTGTACCGCACGGTGATCGCGTTGGCCGCCTTGGGCAGCGTGAACTCGACGTACTGCCCGGGGGTCAGCGTGACCGCCTTACGGCCGGACGCCTCCGCGGGCAGCGTGTAGGCGTCGCGGCCGGGGCCGATGACCGTGCCGTTCGTCGTCGCGTTCTCCGCCTCCTGTTCGGCGAAGTCGACGTCGGCCCCGCGCCCGGCGACGAGCGCCGGGTCGAGGGCGGCCCGCGTCACGACGGGGGGCTTCGCCGAGGCGGACGCGGGCGTCTGCAGGACCGCGAGCCCGGTGGCGGCCAGGGCCGCCGCCAGCAGGATTCTCATCGGGCCTCCGTGATCCAGACGGCGGTGTCGGACGGAAGCAGGCCGCCGTCGAGGGGACCGCTGGCCAGCACCACCGAACCCGGCTCCGGGAGCGCGACCGGCTCGGCGCCGAGGTTGACCAGGCAGACCAGGCCGGAGTCGCGGCGGAACGCGATCACCTCGTCCCCGTACGGCAGCCAGGTCAGCGTGCCGTCGCCGAGCAGTTCGCGGCGCAGGCGCAGGGCCGAGCGGTAGAGGCAGAGCATCGAGCCCGGGTCGGCCTCCTGGGCCTCCACGGTGAGGTCGCGCCAGCCGGCCGGCTGCGGCAGCCAGGGCTCGCCCGTGCTGTAACCGAAGGGCGGCTCGGTGCCCGACCACGGCAGCGGCACCCGGCAGCCGTCGCGGCCGCGGACCGTGTGGCCGGAACGCTCCCACATCGGGTCGTCGATGAGCTCCTCGGGGATGTCCTCGACCTCGTTCAGGCCGAGCTCCTCCCCCTGGTAGACGTAGACGCTCCCGGGCAGCGCCATCGCGAGCAGCGCCGCCGCCCGCGCCCGGCGGCGGCCGAGCTCCAGGTCGGACGGCATGCCGTCCCGGCGTTCCGCGTTGTCCCAGGACGTGACGGCCCGGCCATACCGGGTGACCGGACGGGCGACGTCGTGGTTGGACAGCACCCAGGTCGCGGGCGCGCCGATCGGCACGTGGGTGGCGAGGGTCAGGTCGATGCTGGCGCGCAGCGCGGCCGGCTCCCACGCGCTCGACAGGAAGTCGAAGTTGAACGCGGTGTGGAGCTCGTCGGGGCGCAGGTAGTTGGCGAACCGCTCCTGGTCGGGCAGCCACACCTCGCCGATGAGGATCCGCCCGCCGTAGGAGTCGGACACCCGCCGCCACTCGCGGTAGATCTCGTGGACCCCGTCGTGGTCGGTGTAGGACTCCTCCACGCTGTCGAGGTCCTTGACGAGCACGGCCGCCGAGTCGATGCGTACGCCGTCCACGCCCCGGTCGAACCAGAACCGCAGCACGTCGAGGAACTCCTCGCGTACGGCGGGGTTGTTCCAGTTGAAGTCGGGCTGCTCGGGGGCGAACAGGTGGAGGTACCACTCGCCGTCCGGCACCTGCGTCCAGGCGGGACCGCCGAAGATCGACTGCCAGCCGTTGGGCGGGCCGTCGCCGACGCCGGGGCGGAACCAGAACCGCTCCCGGGCCTCCGAACCGGGACCGGCCGCCAGCGCCTCCTGGAACCAGGCGTGCTGGTCGGACGCGTGGTTGGGGACGACGTCGACGATCGTACGGATGCCCAGGCCGTGGGCTTCCTCGATCAGCTTCTCCGCCTCGGCCAGGGTGCCGAAGACCGGCTCGATGCTGCGGTAGTCGGCGACGTCGTAGCCGCCGTCGGCCATGGGAGAGGGGTACCACGGGTTCAGCCAGATGGCGTCGACGCCGAGATCCGCCAGGTAGGGCAGGCGTGACCGCAGCCCCGCCAGGTCACCCGTCCCGTCGCCGTTCCCGTCGGCGAAGCTGCGCAGGTAGACCTGGTAGATCGCGGCCCCGCGCCACCAATCGGGGGTCGAGGTGTTGCCGGGCATGCTGAATACAACTCCTTACGGGGTGACGGGTGAAGAGCGCCGGGGAGGGTCTGTCAGCCCTTGAGGCTGCCGGCGGTGAGACCGGCCATGATGTGCCGCTGGAACAGGAAGAAGACGACGATGGTCGGGATGCTCGCGATCACCAGGGAGGCGACCAGCACGTTCTGCGGCATCTGGGAGGAGAGCGAGGCGATGCCGATGCTCACCGACATCTTGTCGCTGTCCGGCAGGACCAGCAGGGGCCAGACGAAGTCGCGCCAGACGTTGACGACGGTGAGGATGGAGACCACGCCGAGGATGGGCCGGGAGATCGGTATCACCACCGACCACAGGATGCGGCCCGGCGACGCGCCGTCGATCTCGGCGGCTTCGAGCAGCTCCCTGGGGATCGAGTCGAAGAACCGCTTGAGCAGGAAGACGTTGAAGCCGTTGGCCGCGGCCGGCAGCCAGATCGCCCACGGCGTGTTGAGCAGGTTCCAGCCGAAGAACGGCACGTCCTTCACCGTCAGGTACGCCGGGAGCATGATGACCATGGGCGGGATCATCAGCGTCGACAGCATCAGGGCCAGTACGACCCTGCCGAGCGCCGGGCGGAGCTTCGACAGGGCGTAGGCCGCCGAGACGTCCACCGCGAGCGTCAGCAGCCAGGCGCCGCCGGCGTACAGGGCCGTGTTGCCGAGCAGCGTGCCCAGGCCCAGCAGATCCCACGCCTGCAGGTAGCCGTCCAGGGAGAAGTGCGACGGCAGGAAGGTCGGCGGGATCGCGTTGAGTTCCTCGGTGGACTTCATCGCACCGGTGACCATCCAGTAGAGCGGGAAGACGAACGCGGCGGTGAAGCTCACCACCACGATCACCAGCACGATCCAGTAGATGATCCGGCCGCGGGTCGTGTTGAGCTGGTGCGGCGAGACGGCGGTGCGGAACTGCGTGTTCATCGGCTTGCGGGGCCGTCGCCGCCCACGGCGCTCGTGCCCGGCGGAGGTGGCCGGCGTCTCGGCCGAGCGGTCGGGTATGACGGTGATGTTCGACATGGTCGCTCCCCTCACACCGTGTTGTCGCGCGAGACGCGCAGGTAGATCGCGGAGAACACCATGAGCACGATCATGAGCATCAGGCCGAGCGCGTTGCCCGCGTTGAGATTGCCGAAGTTGAAGGCGTACTGGTACATGAGGTAGACGACGCTGACCGTGGCGTTCTCGGGGCCGCCGCCGGTGAGCAGGTAGGGCTCGATGAAGACCTGCATGGTCGCCACGATCTGGAGCAGCAGCATCACCAGCAGGATCAGCTTGGTCTGCGGGATCGTGACGTGCCGGATCCGCTTGAACAGGCCGGCGCCGTCGAGCTCCGCGGCCTCGTACAGCTCGCTCGGGATCGTCTGCAGGGCGGCCAGATAGATCAGCGTGCCGCTGCCCATGTTCATCCACGTGGAGACGATGACCAGCGAGATCAGCGCGGTGCTCGTCGAGTTGAGCCACTGCAGGCCGGGCAGGTGGAACAGGTCCAGGATCTGGTTGAACAGCCCGTAGTCGGGGTTGTAGAACCACTGGAACAGCAGCACGCTCACCGCGGGCGGCAGCATGACCGGCAGGTAGACCACGAAGCGCAGGTAGGCGCGGGCGTGCCGGAGCTCGTTGAGGACGATCGCGGTGACGAACGGGATCCCGTAGCCGCACAGCAGGGCGAGCAGCGTGAACAGCGCGGTGTTGACCCAGGCCGGCCCGAAGGCCGGGTCGCTGACGACGGTGCGGAAGTTCTCCAGCCCCACCCATCTGGGCGGGTCCACGAAGTTGGTCTTCTGGAAGCTGAGGATGACCTCCCGGACCATCGGATACCAGGAGAAGAACGCGAAACAGATCAGAGCGCCGCACAGGAAGCCGTAGGCGGTCACGTTGCGCCGCACGGCGCGCCGCAGTTTCGTCGGCTGCCGCCGCCTGCCGCCCGCTGCCGGGATGCTCGCTGTGGTCATCGTTGTGAGTCCGATCTCGACGTGATTGCCGGGGCGCCGGCCGCGCGTACGACGGCGGCGGCGCCCCGGGTTAGGCCCGGATTATCAGGGCGGTCAGCCCTTCGAGGCCAGCAGGGAGTTGACCTTCGACTCGGCGTCGGACAGGAGCTGGTCGATGTTCGCGTCCTTGCGGGTCAGCACGGCCGACATCGGGGTGTCGAGGATCTTGTAGATCTCCTGGGCGTACGGCCCGGGCTCGGCCTTCGGCGGGATGCCCTTGGAGCCCTCCACCCAGCCGGCGAACTGGGCGGCGTCGATGTTCGCGTTCTGCTTGCGCAGGTCGTTCACGGCCTGGCCGGACGGTGTGTCCGCGCGGTACAGGTCGGGGTAGGGCTGGCCGACGGTCAGGTTCGCGCCCTTGGCCCGCACGTAGTCGAACTGTCCCTTGCCGGGGGTGAGGAACTTGTACTCGATCCACTTGAGGCCGGCCTTGATCTGCTCCGGCGTGGCCTTCGGGTTGATCATGTAGCCCGCGCCGCCGTTGAACAGGGCCTTGGCCTCGGGCTGGGCGGTGATGGCGTAGTTCTCGAACTTGCCGCCGAAGTCGTTGCGGAGCGAGATGAGCACGTCGGGAGCGCCCAGCATCATGCCCATCTTGCCGCCGGCCATGGCCTTCATGAGGGCCGGCCAGTCGATGTAGAGCTGGGAGCCCATGCTGTTGTCGACCCACCGCATCTGGTGGAGGTTCTCCAGCACGGCCTTGCCCTCGGGGGTGTTGAAGGCGGCCTTCTTGCCGTCGTCGGTGATGACCGATCCGCCCCGGCCGTAGACGGAGGCGGTGAAGTGCCAGCCGCCGACGTTGTTGCCGCTGTACTCGCCGTAGCCGACGTAGCCGGGACCGAGCCCGGCGATCTTCTTCGCGGCGGCCTGCACGTCGGCCCACGTCTTGGGCGGGTTGTTCGGGTCGAGACCGGCCTTGGTGAAGACCTCCTTGTTGTAGACGAGGCCCATGCCGTAGCCGTCGGTCGGCAGGCCGTAGACCTTGCCGTCCTTCTTGAACAGGTCGATCGAGCTGTTGTAGTCCTGGAACGTCTTGAGCTCGTTGACGTACGGCGTGATGTCGGCGGCCTGCCCGCTCTCGATGAGGCGGCCCACGTTGGGGAAGTTGACGTAGAAGACCGTCTCCAGCTCGCCGCTGGCCAGCTTGGGCTCGAAGGTGCGCGGGTCGTAGCAGGGGAAGGCGTCGGTGACCTTCGAGATCTTGATGGTGGGGTTCAGCTTCTGGAAGGCCGCCAGGTCCTCCTCGAAGGTCGCCCGCTCCGCCTTGTTCGTCTTCGGCGGCTCGCAGTTGACCGAGATCGACACCGGCCCGGCGCTGCCGGGCGCCGCGCCGGCCTTGTCTCCGCCGTTACCGCTGTCGTCGGTGCCGCACGCCGCGGCCGCTGCAATGGCAAGTCCCGAGACCAGCAGTATCGAGAGCTTGTGGGATTTCATCCTCGTTCCCTTCTGGAACCGCGCACCACGACCCGTCGAAGCACACGGCTCGGGGCCGACTGGAGCGCCCCGATCCGCTCGGTTGCGAGAAACATACAGAGGCATGCAGGACTGAGCAATAGTTCGTCATTAACTCTGCAAAAAAGTGACAGTGACCGGTCTGTCACTGGCATGCCACGGTGAGGGCAGCGTCTCGTGAACCGCGCACCGAGGGCGGGCTTTGGCTTATATGGGCCGGCGCGCTCTAAGAGCCGGCTCCTGGGGCTGGACTCGTCAAGAGCCTGCTGTGGTTCGTCGGCGCCGCACTGGTTTCGCGCTCACGGGCGGGCGGGTGCTCCGGCCGGCCGTGACAGTGGCGGTCCGGTGAGCCTCGGGAGCGGCCATCGCGGGCGCGGTGGTACCT